>NZ_BAABRI010000015.1:0-147886 GCF_040362925.1 Haloferula sargassicola | reverse complement strand
CTTGAACTCGGGGTCGTGTCTTCTGCGTTTGCCTTTCATTTTGTGCGTGTTCGGTTCGGTTTGCGGTACCAACCCACGCTCCACAATCATAGCTTAACCATTGGACCGATTTTCGGGGTCCGGCTCACCCGTCGCCGTTGAACTCGGCGATCGCCGCCTTCCCATGATTCTCCGTAGCGGAAACGAAAACGGCAGGCGGGCCGGTCGATTCACAGGCTATTCACAATCGCCTTGAGGTTCTTCCGCATCGATTGGCAGATGCTGCTCCGCATTTCTTATCGGTCGCGAAGCTCACGGCGGCCGGGCCGCCTGGATGTGAACAAGTTGGGAAGAATTCGAGGAAACCCGATCACATCTTTTCAGGATACTGAAGCTCAACGAGTTTTAGTTTTGTTCACAGGAATTCCCAAGTGAAAAACTAGTGTTTGAATGATGAAGAGCCTCACGACGGCTCTGCAGGTTAACGCTGAATAAGATCGAGGCGAAAACGTCACCTTGGCACACCGCGTGAGTTTTCCCGGACTTATTCACAAGCCGGACGAACCTAACGGGTGACGAGGTTATCGCAGAAAATTGCCTAGCAGCCGGACACCGGCTTGCTGGCTTTTTTCCGGGTGAAACTGGGTGGCGATGAGGTTCCCGCGCCGAATGGCCGCCGCGAAGCGGGTGCCGGCATAGTCGCACTCCATGGCGATCAGATCGGAACCCTCCGGCTCCGGGTAGAAGGAGTGGACGAAGTAAAAATAAGGCTGGGCGCCGAGGCCGGCCCACAGGGGATCGGAAGGATCGAGCAGTCGGACGGCGTTCCATCCCATGTGGGGAATCTTGCGCCCGTCCTCCGGAAATCGGACGACCTTTCCGGGGAAGACGCCGAGACCGGGCACGCCCGGGCTTTCCAGGCCGGAGTCGAACAGCACCTGATAGCCGACACAGATGGCGAAAAAAGGTCGGTCGGCGGCGATCCACTGCCGGATCGGATCGGCAAGGCCGCGACGGTGGAGTTCGCCCATGGCATCCCCGAAGGCACCGACCCCCGGGAAAATAAGGTGGGTGACGCCGTCAAATCCCTCATCCCGTGCCAGCAACACCGGATCGAACCCGAGGGCCTGCACGGCATTGGCGGCGCTCCGGAGGTTGCCGGCACCGTAGTCGATGATTCCCACTTTCACCGGCATCTCAGAGGGCCTGCTTGGTGCTGGGAATGCCGGTCACGCGGGGATCGATGGCACAGGCATCCCGCAGCGCGCGGGCCAAGCCCTTGAAGATGGCCTCGGCAATGTGGTGGCCATCCCGACCGTAGAGCAGCTCGACATGGAGGTTGCAGCGCAGGTTGGAGGCGACCGCGCGGCAGAACTCCTCCACCAGGGTGAAGGGGAAATTGGGCGCCGAAGCCGTCGTTTCCGGGGCCCGGAACTCAAGGTGCGGGCGGTTGCTGAGGTCGATCACCACACGGGCAAGCGTTTCATCCATCGGCAGGTGGGCGCAGCCGTAGCGTTGGATGCCGCGCTTGTCGCCGAGGGCATCGCGAATCGCTTCGCCAAGCACGATCCCGACATCTTCCACGGTGTGGTGGTAATCAACCTCGATGTCGCCCTCGCACGTGAGCTGCAGGTCGAAAAGACCGTGCTTCGAGAACAGCGTGAGCATGTGGTCGAAGAACGGCACGCCGGTCTCGATGGACGAGTCACCGGAACCGTCGAGAGCGATGGAAAGCTCGATGCGGGTCTCGGCCGTGGCGCGGGAGCGGGTGGCGGTGCGTGGCATGGCTGCCGCGCATTGACAGCTGGAGCAGGCCGGCTGTCAACGCGGGGGTGGGTAAAGAAGGGGATGCGCTCAGGAATCCGAACCGGCGGTGACGCCTTCGGGAGCGATCTCCTCAAGCTTCTTCATGTAGGGCTCGGTCACCCCGGCGTCCTTGGCGGCCTTGAGGGCGGCGGCGGCGTCTTCGGGTTCCGGTTCGCCTTTCAGGGTCTTCCAGGCCTCGGCGTAGGCTTTGTCGCCATCGGGAATCGCGGAAACATCGAGGTCCTTCAGCTCCTGGTATTGCTTCGCCAGGGTGCCGCGGAGTTCGCGCATGCCTTCGATGTGCCAGATATTGACGGAGATCCAACGTTCGCCGGCCTTCTTCTCCTGCTCGAGCTGGGACTCGTAGCGCGCCATCTCGTCTTCGATGGCCTTCTTCGTCCGCGGCTTTTCTTCCGTGGGCATCCTCTTGAAGTCCTCGTTGCGCTTGATTTTGCGCTCGTCGAACGAACGGACTTGTTTGCCGAGCATGGTGTGGACGTCCTTGATCAGTTTCGAGACGACCGGGACCGAATCCTTGTACGCCTGGGTGGTCGGGAAGTCCGCGGCCAGCTTGTCCCACTGGCGGAGTGCCAGGATATACTGATCCTCATCGACGAGATCCTTGAATTTCTCGAACTGGACCTGGGCGTCGAATCCATAGGCGCGGGCCTCGCGGTCGTCGGCGGCGACGATCTTGCCATCGACCTTCGTGCCGCCCTTCTGGATGGCCTTCAGCTCTTCCTGAAGGGTGGCCTCGATCTTTTTCGCGGCCGACTTGTAAGAGGTATCGGGATAGGCGCTGAGGAATTTCTGCACCTTCTTGATCCGCTTTTCGTAGTCATCGACGCTCAGCATGTCGGGCGTGGGAACCAGTTCCTTGATTTCAGGAAACTCCTTTTCGTCCTTCGACTCGGCGACCACCGCGACGACGTCGGACTTGGCGATCGTCCGCTGGTCGCGGATGGACGGCGTGACCTGCACCAGGGCGACGTAGGAGTCGTCGGTTTCGGAGATGATGGTACCCTCGATCTTGGTTCCATCCTTGAGTCGGATGGTGTCGGCGCTGACGGCTCCAAGGAGCAGGGGAGCGAGAAAAATGGCGGCTTTTTTAGGATTCATGAGATTGAGGTCACTGGCCCACCAGAGCTTTCACATCGGCGGCCGAAGGCAAGATGCTTTCCTGTCCTCCGGGTGCAATGAATTTGATCGCTTGGGGGTCGGAACCCCCGGATTTCCGCTCAAAAGTCCGCAGGGGCAGCCGGGTGGCCGCCTCCCGGGCGTCCGGTGAAACCTGAGCCCCCACCCAGAGCGAGGCTGCGTCGAACTCCGACACCAGCGCGGAGACGGAATCCATGTAGATGATCGGGCTCCGCCCGAGGTCGGGCAACGAAGTGAGCCAGCGGATCAGGCCGGGCGGGACCGGCTCATCGAGCTTGGACAGCGACTGGAGGTTCTGGCGGACGATGCCGTGGGTCGAAGGGCCGAAAATCATGGCGCGGTCTTCGAAGGGGTAGGGGATGATGGCAAAGCCCTCGCGGCTTTCCGACAGCCGGTCCCCCTCGGGGTTGGCGAAGTTTTCCCCCAGCAGGGTCATGAGATCGCTGGCCCAGCGGTTCCACTGGTCGTCCAGCGTCACCGCTCCCAGATCGAGGGAGGCGCGGGCGGCGATGGCGTAGGTGAACGCGCGGCTGTCGCTCATCGGGTCGGGGTTGGCTCCGGGCCTCTCGTTGAGGAAACGGGCCTGCCCGAAGGCCTCGCGGCACTTTTGCCCGAGTTTCACGGCCTTTTGCTTCCACTCCCCGTCGCCCGTGGCGGTGTAGAGATGGCAATAGGCGGAAATCATCATGAAGCTGGCGGTGGCGGAGGGGGTGTCGTCCTTTTCCGGCTCCGGATGGAGGGTTTCCCGGGCCCTGAGGATCTTCTGGCGGCCGGAGTCCAGCAGTTGCTTCACCTCATCGACGGGCCGGCCGACCTTTGCGGCCACTTCCTCCGGACTCAGGGCCATGTGCAGGGCGTTCATGCGGAAGGTGCGGCGCGATGGGTCGGCCTCGGGTGGGAGGTTGCCGAGGGTCTTGATTTCGGAGGCCACCTTCCACACCGCGAATTCCTCGCTGCTGAGACCGAGAGACAGGTCGCCGATGGTCCATAGGGCGTGGGTCGGCTGCATCGCTGTCATGGCCCGGGTGACGGAGAACAGCCCGTCGTCATTGAGAAAGTTATCCTCGCTGAAATGGGCCGCCCGCTCGGCCAGGCCGACCGCTCCGGGGTAGCCGAGGAAATGGTGGAGATCGATGAATCCGGCAATGGCCTCCGCCTGGGTGATGCTGTCGCGGGTGGGAACGGGGAAATTCCACGAAATGCCGATGCGGGCCGGGTAGACTCCACCATCGAGCGGATCGATCATCGCACTCCGCAGCACCGAGGTGGCCAGGCCGTCGGCCACCTTGCGGCATTTCGCGCGCAGCGGCTCCGGCAGCGCCTGGGCATGGGACGCGCGGGCCAGCAACGACAGGGCTTCGCTGGGGAACAGGCCGCCGAGATTATCGAAGGTGTCCGAGGTATCGTCCCACAGGCTGCACAGCTCACGCATGCTTTCGGCCAAGGTCGCCAGGCGCTGATCGGGGTCCTTGACCTCGGGCTCGGGCTCGGGTGGGTTTTCCCGCCGGTGGTTCAGCTTGGCCAGGCTGTCATTGGTGACGTAGTCGGGTGACTCCCGCCACAGCCGCTCGATGACTCCCAGCGCCTGCTCGAAGCGATCGATCACCGCGGCGTCGCTCAGGTAGGACATCACTTTCCATGTCACCGGGGCACCATCGGGCGACAGCACGACCAGAAACGGAAACGCCACCGGCTCTCCCAGCTCGGAAGCCAGCGCGGCGCTCATCAACATCGTGTCGCGGCTGATCTCGCCATCGACCAGGACCGGGATGAAGTTCTTGTTCAGGCGCTCGACCAGCGCCGGCGAGGAATTGATCACCTTCATGGTTTCGGCGCTGCCGGGAAACCGCGCGGAGCCGACCAGGGCAACGATGAGGCGCTGGCTCTTTTTTGCGTCATCGAGCAGCGAGGGGCGCCAGGTTTGCCAGTGGACCGGGCTGCCGGCGTGGTTGCTGAGGAAGGTCGATGGAGTTCCGGCGAGTTGGTTCTCCTTGAGTTGCTGGGGGACGACCGGTGGTGCCGAAGACTTGGCGGCAGCCTGTTTTTTCCCGCCGCAGGCGGTGAGCCCGCAGGCAAGGGCGAGGGTCGCGAGGATGCGGTATGAACGGGTCATGAGTGAAACGGTTGCGCCGCCGGGGCGACGCGGACAACCTTGCAGAAAAGTCTTTCGCCCCTACAAGCGCAAGCTACGCTCAGCCGCGGTTTCCGGAGGATAGCAGCGTGATCAGTATTGCAATTTCAAGTCAGAAGGGCGGGGTCGGCAAAACCACCATGGCGATCAATCTCGCCCATGCCTTCGCCAGGGTCGGCTACCGCACGCTGCTCGTGGATGCCGACCCGCAGGGTTCCGTCGGGCTCTCCCTGACGCGCCAGTCGCGGCTGCTGTCCGGATTCTACGACTACATCTCGGATCCCGGGATCGCTCTGGAGCGCATCATCGTGCCGACCCGCATGGAGACCTTCAGCCTGGTGACCGCGGGGCAGGGCGGGGATTATGAAATCGGCGGCACGCCCACCGGCGTCCACCTTTCGCGGGTGCGGAGCTTCCTGCGGGCGGTCGAGGCGCGCGGCTACGACATCTGCCTGATCGACACGCCGGCGGGGCTGTTCGGCCTTACGGCGGACGTGATTTGTTCGAGCCACGGCGTGGTGATCCCCCAGCAGGCCGAGCCGCTGGGGATCCGGTCGCTGCCGAAGATGCTGGAGGGCCTGAACCGGCTGCGTGTCATCCACCCGGGGCTCAAGGTCATCGGCGTGGGCCTGACCATGGTGCAGAAGGACATGGAGGAGAGCCGCGACTCGGTGGAGGCGCTGAAGAACCTGCTGCCGGCCGAGCTGGTGCTGCGGACCATGATTCCGCGCGATACCTTGTTTGTGAAAGCGAGCGCCCGCGGCCTGCCGGTGGGCGTGATGGACGATGGCGTGGGTGCCCTGGCGGTGTTCGATTCGCTGCGCGCCGAGGTCGAGGCCAAGCTCAATCTCCAGCCCCCCGTGCCCCGCGATTGATCCGGCCATGGACCCGATCGTTTCATGGATGGACGCGGAAGCGGTGCGGCAGATGGCTTCCCAGCTGGTCGCTCCGATGACCACCACGGGGGTCGGCACCCCCGACGATGCCGGCTTCGACGAGACCTTCGTCGGCTACGTGGTCCCGGGCTCGCCGGGGCAGGGTGTGGTGCGTCCGCCGGCACCTCCCGTGGCGACCGAGGAAAGCCCCGCCGAACCGCCGCCGAAACCGTTTTTCCCGCCAGCGACGGCCGAGGCGGAACCCAAGGCACCAGCCCCGCCCCCACTGCCGCCTGCGCCCGAGCCGGCGGAGGAGGTGGAGCCCGTGCCGGCCGTGATCGCCGAAGAGCCCCCGCCGACATCGGACGAAAGCACGCTCGGCCGGCGCATGGCCCGCTTCCGCCAGTGGCTGGAGGCGAACTTCAAGTCGCGCGGTGCCTTTGTGCTCGACCGCGATGGCAACCCGGTGATCGATGATCCCGCCTTCGCAAAACTTCATTTCCTGGCCCGCAGTCTGGCGCAGGCCTATCGGCCGGTGAAGGGCGAGGCCGGCAACGTCCACGTCAAGATCGGCTCCGATGCCTTCCTGTCGGTGGTGCCGGTCGATACCGCCTTCGGCTGCCTGGTGCTCGGCGTGGTGCTGCCGACGCCGCTCGATGCCAAGGATGTCCGCACGGTGGCGGCCGCGCTCGAGCAGGTGGCGCGGCCGGTGCGCCACTGAGTTCAGTTCGTGCGCCGGTTCTGAATCATCAGGGCCAGGGTCGCGAGCCCGCAGGAGGCATTGATGGTGAAAAACAGGATCAAGGCCGAGGACTGGATGGTCGACATCTCGCGGCCGAACCACGGCTTCTTGTCGGAGAGGAAAATGTCGGCGGTGCGTCCGATTTCCTCGTTGCGGTAGTCGGTGCGGAAGGCCTTGGCCTCCTCGATCATCAGCTCGATGCGCTTGTTGACGAAAAAGTCGGACAAGGGCCGTGCCTCGGGAGAGTCGGGGCGGATCGGAAAGGCCTCCAGCTCAAGGCGGGTGCCGCCGCGGGCGATGTTCATCAGCGCCGATGCCCGGCGTTTCGCATCCGCCGGATGGGTGGCATCGGCTCCGACCAGCGCCTGCAGTGCGGATTTCATCACGTCAAATCGCTCGGCCATGTTCGGTGCCAGAGGCGGGGGCATGTCCTTGAGGGCGTCGATCCTGCGCTGAATGCGGATCCTTTCGAGGTCGAAGGGATTCCGCATGGCCTGGGTGACCACCATGCCCTCGAAGGCGTAACGCAGGGGCACGTATTTGGCGGGCACCGGAATGCCGCCGCGTTCGCGCTCGATCGTCGCATCCTGGAACAGGCCGCGGTTCATTTCCCGGAACGGGACCAGGGCGCCGGCCAGCAGCATCTGCGGGACCAGCAGCAGCGGCACCGCCGTGAGGGCACCGCGCTCGGTTTTCGCCACGGCGGAAACGAGGAGCGCCATCGCCGTGCCGGTGCAGGCGGTCAGGGTCATCCACTGCCACTGGTCGAGGAGCGTGCCGTGGATTTCCAGGATCCGGTGGCCGAGGAAGGTGTAAATGAAGCACTGCACCGAGGCCACCAGCGAGAGCGCGGCGAACTTGGCGAACACATAGAGGATCATGCTTCGCCGCGTGTTGCGCTCGCGCCGCAGCACCGGCCGGTCGCGCAGGATTTCGGTGGCGGAGTTCGTGAGGCCGAGGAACATCGCGACGGTGGCGGACAGAAACAGATAGGCGGGGATGTGCAGCGCGGTCTTGAACTCGTAGGGGCCCTCCGGTGAGGAGCGCAGCGTGATGGCGATCAGGGCCGCCAGCAGCGGCGACTCGATCAGGGTCGCGTAGAGCGTGCCCCGGTTGCGCAGCTTCGACCAGATCGCGCGGGCGAACTGGGTCCGGAAGACGCGCAGGTTTCCCCGCAGGGTGCCGCTGCCGCGGCGGAAGGTGGTCATGCCCCGGCCCGCGAGGTCGGGAAGGGTCTCGATCCGCGAAGGCGGCGTGCCTTTCGAGCCGAGCGAATGGATAAGCACCCGGCTCTCGTAGCGTTCCTGCCAGAAATTCGGCGGGAAACGGCGGGCGCCGGTGGGATTCTGTCCGCCCCCGATCTGGGCCAGCGGCGTCTCCAGCACGTCGAACACGAAATCCGCCCCGAGCGGCATCTTGGCCTCGATCGAGGGGTGGAGGATGCCCAGCTCGCCGCAGGCCTCGCGGAAATACTCGATCATCCCCACGGGCGAGCCAAAGTAGGCCAGCCGGCCGCCGGTATCGAGCAGCAGCACCTTGTCGCACAGCCGCAGGACGTTGGCGCCCGGGCGGTGGAGCGAGGCGATGACGATCTTGTCGCGCGCCAGCGAGCGCAGCGTCTCGGCGACGTGTTCGCTGTCCTTCGACGACAGCCCGGAAATCGGCTCGTCGAACAGAAACAGCTCCGCTGCGCTGCCGAGATCGAGCCCGAGGTTCAGCCGGCTGCGCTCGCCGCCGCTGAGCGTCTTTTCACCGGGTGCCCCGACCCGTCGCCGCGACAGGGCCTGAAGTCCCAGCTCGGCCAGGATGCCATCGGCGCGGCGCTCGATTTCGCTCGCCGGCAGCGAGGCCCGGCGGATGGCGGTGGCGTGCCGCAGGTGCTCGCGCACGGTGAGCTGGGGGTTGAGCGCCTCCTCCTGCGGCATGTGGGCGATGAAGGGCAGCAGGCTTTCGCGGTGGTCGTAAAGCGAGGTGTCGTTGAGCAGGATGCGGCCGCGGGTCGGCCGGCGGTGGCCGGCCAGAATGCTCATCAGGGTGCTCTTGCCGCTGCCGGAGGGGCCGATGATGCACATCACCTCGCCGCGCCGGACCTCGAACGACAGATTGTCGAGCGCCCGGCTTTCGCGGCTGAAATGGTGCAGCAGGTCCTCGACGCGGAGCACTTCGATCAGGTTCCGCTCCTCGTCGATGATGCCCTCACGGAAGCGGCAGCGCAGCGCCTGGGTCCGGGAAATGCGGATCACCGAGCCCTCGCGCAGCTCGGCCGAGGCGCGGACCGGCACGCCGTCGGCCAGCACCGGTCCGGCGGCCTCCCGCACGTAGACGTCACCCCGCTGGCGTTCGGGATCGAAGCGCACCCGCAGCACCACCCGCGGTGCCAGGCCGGGACTGAGCAGCAGGTCGCCGCGCTCGATCACCGCCGGGTCGTTCGAGATCCGGAAGTCGCGCTGGTCGGCATTCAGCCGGAAACGACCGCCCGCCTCCGCGGCCCGCCGCCTCAGGATGTCAAGCGAGGCCGAAAACCCGTGGTCCCCGCTGATCCGCTCGTGGTGGGTGCAATCGACCGGATTTCCCGGCACCAGCGGTCCGCGACCGACCACCACCGCCGAAGTCCGCCGCAGCGCCTCGATCTCGGCCGAGAGCCCGAAACGGATCCGGATCGTGCTCTGCCGGCTGCGCGATCGCTCGCTGATCCAGCCTTCCTCGGTGGAGGCGAGGAAAATCGTCGAGTGGTTGCCGGTCAGCGCCACGTTGAGGAAGAACACGAGATCCTCGGAGGTCAGCGTCCAGCCCGGTACCACCAACTGCTGGCGTGCCCGCATGCGCAGGAAATTCCCCGGCTCCAGCGAGCGTCCCCGCACCCAGAGGGGCGCCTGGCCGGTGTTGCGCAGCAGCACCAGGTCCGCCACGCGATAGACGCGAAAGCCGTGGTCCTTGGCCTGGGGAGGCAGGGCCACGTCGGCTTCCTCACCATGACCAAAGATCACCCGCTCGAAGGCCGCGGGGCTGTGCATCGCCTGGCCGGCCATTTCCTCGAGGATCTGGCGCGCGTGGTCGGGCCGGCCGAGCCGGCGCATGAAGACCTCGAAGGCCGTGCGGCTGCGCTCGCTGCGGCCAACCGCATCGACCAGCGTGTAGAGCTGCAGACCCACCGCCATCTTCTCCGGGTCGGTCAGGAATTCCCGCAGCTCGGCGGCGATATTTGGCAGCGGTCGTGGCTCGCGCACGGCCCGGCGCACCCGGCGGGCGAGCCACGAGTGGTCGGCTTCCGGAAAGGCACTGCGCAACAGGTCGAGGATCAGCTCCGCCTCGCCGGGGTCGAGCTTGCCATCGAGCGTGGCGAAGCCCGCGAAGGCATCCACCATCATCCCCAGCACCCGTCCGCTGGCCGAGCCCTGCGCCCGGCGCCCGAAGCTCCGGCGCGCCGGCCTGGGTGCCGGAGAGGCCGCTTCGGGGTCATCGTGGGGCCGGTCGGGCATGGCGCGGATGCTCGGTGAAGCAGCACCGCCCGGCAAGAACCTCCACGGGAAAATGGCCGTGGGTTTCCGGCCCCGCGCGAGAGCTCGTCCAACCGCGGGAAAGGATGAGAGAAAGCGCGGAAAAATGGGGTTTCCTTTTAAGCAACCCGGACTAGTCTCCCTCGCCTTTGCCGAGGTTGGCTCCTCGTGCTAAAGTCCTTCCGCGCGGAGCGGAAACCGCCCCCGCCTCAAGTAACATCATGTCCGATCCATCTCAGAATCGTAGTCCCCAGGGCCCCGGCCCGCGTGGTCCGAACAACGTCCCGGGATTCAACTGGCGTCTTGCGATCTTCCTCGGTCTGGCGCTGCTCGCCTTGGGCGTCGCCTTCTTTTCCAAGGACCTCAACGGCAAGCCGAAGCAGATCAGCTTCAACGAATTCCACAAGAAGTGGGACCAAGGCCTGATCATCACCGATGACTCGCATAAGCCACTGGTCGTCAAAACATCCGATGGCAGCTCGAAGGCCTCCGTGACAGGATGGTATCGGGAAAAGCCGAACCTTGAGAAGCTCGAGACCAAGATCGTGTCGTTCCAGGTTCCATTCGGTCGCCGGACCGAGCAGGAGCAGCAGGTGATTCACGCCCTCGGCGAGCATCTGCCCCAACGCCAGCACGAGGAGCAGTTGCCCGCATCCCTGGAGACCGATGAACTCTACACCCTCTCCGATTTCCGGGGCTCGATGGCCAACGGCTATGTCATCACCGATGATCCGAACCGCCCGCTGACGCTTCACTCGACCGACTACGATGCCATTCTCACCGGCTACGCCCGCGTCCCCGTGGGCCCTCTGCCGGCTCCGAAGGCCGAGGAGCTCCAACAGTTCATCGTCGATACCTCGCTCTACGTGCAGTCCGATGAGATCAGCCGCTTGCTTGCCAACTCCGATGCCAAATACATCAGCGACGACGGCATGTTCGGGCGCATCGTGCTCACCTTCCTGCCCGTGCTGCTGATCATCCTGCTGCTGTTCTTCCTGTTCCGCCAGCAAATGAAGGCCGCCGGCCGGGGTGCCATGTCCTTCGGCAAGTCGAAGGCCCGGCTGCTCACGCGCGATCACAACAAGGTCACCTTCAAGGACGTCGCCGGCATCCAGGAAGCGAAGGAGGAACTGTGGGAGATCGTCGATTTCCTGCGCGATCCCCGCAAGTTCCAGAAGCTCGGCGGATCGATCCCCAAGGGCGTGCTGATGGTCGGTCCTCCCGGCACCGGCAAGACCCTGCTCGCCCGCGCCATCGCCGGCGAGGCGGACGTGCCCTTCTTCTCCATTTCCGGGTCCGACTTCGTCGAAATGTTCGTCGGCGTCGGTGCCTCGCGGGTGCGCGACATGTTCGAGCAGGGCAAGAAGCACGCGCCCTGCCTGATCTTCATCGATGAAATCGACGCCGTCGGCCGCCACCGCGGCCACGGCCTCGGCGGGGGCCACGACGAGCGCGAGCAGACGCTCAACCAGCTGCTCGTCGAAATGGACGGCTTCGATACCCAGGAGGGGATCATCATCATCGCCGCGACCAACCGTCCGGACGTGCTCGATCCCGCCCTGCTGCGGCCCGGCCGTTTCGACCGCCAGGTCACCGTTTCCCTGCCCGATGTGAAGGGCCGCGAGCAGATCCTCGGCGTCCATGCCAAGAAGATCAAACTCTCGCCCGCCACCGAGCTGGGCGTGATCGCCCGCGGAACGCCCGGCTTCTCCGGCGCGGAACTCGCCAACCTGATCAACGAGGCCGCGCTGCTCGCCGCCCGCAAGGGACTCAACGCGGTGACTCTCGCCGAACTCGAGGAAGCGCGCGACAAGGTCCGCTGGGGCCGCGAGCGCCGCAGCCTGGCGCTCAGCGAGAATGAGAAGAAAACGACCGCCTATCACGAGGCCGGCCACGCGCTGCTGCTCGCTACGCTGGAGCATGTCGATCCGCTTCACAAGGTCACCATCATCCCGCGCGGACCCTATCTCGGGGCGGCCTTCCACCTGCCGAAGGAGGACAAGTATCACTTCCACAAGCGGCAGGGCGTGGAGCAGCTCATCGTCACCATGGGCGGCCGCGTGGCCGAGGAAATCACCTTCGGCGACGTGACCAGCGGCGCTTCCGGCGACATCCGCCAGGCCACCCGCCTCGCCCGCCAGATGGTCTGCGAGTGGGGCATGAGCGAGGAACTCGGGATGGTCGAATACGGCGAACATCAGGGCGAGGTTTTCCTGGCCCGCGACATCTCGCGCGATCGCAACTACTCCGAGGCCACCGCCCAGAAGATCGACGCCGAGATCCGCCGCGTGATCGACCGTGCCTACACCGATGCCAAGCGGCTGCTGCTCGAAAAGCGCGACAAGCTGGAACTCATCGCGCAGGCGCTGCTCGAGTATGAGACCCTTGATGCCCATCACATCTTCGACCTCATCGAGCACGGCCAAATGAAGGACCCGCCGAGTTCGCCGAAGCCGCCCTCGCTGCCCGACGAACCGCCCAAGAAGAAGGCCGAGCCCCGCTCGGGCACCCCGGAGGAGGACGATGACGGCCCGCTCCCGGGCACCGTCGCCGGCGCCCCGGCCTGATTTTCCCACCGCTCCGTCCTTGCAAGGCCGGGGCGGTTTGCTTTTCCGGGGAAGGCGACCGGCCGACCGCGCCATGAGACCTTTTCGGAGTTGATGGCGCGCGGCCGATGCCCGACAACGGCGCGGCAATGAAGATTCTCGTGGTAGGGAAGGGCGGGCGCGAGCACGCGTTGGTGAGGGCGCTGGGGGAGAGCCCCGGCGCGCCGGAGGTATTCTGCTTCCCGGGCAGCGATGCGATTTTCAAGATGGCCAAGCCGGTCGATGCCGACGGGCTGGAGTCCCTGATCGAGTGGATGAAGACCCACGCCATCGACCTCTGTGTCGCCGGCGAGGAAAGCTATCTGGTCAAGGACGAGGGGCTCGCCAACCTCTGCAAAAAGGCCGGCATCCCGTGCTGGGGACCGCCGAAGGAATCGGCCCAGCTCGAAGCCTCGAAGGCTTTCGCCAAGGAATTCCTCAAGCGCCACGGCATTCCGACCGGTGGCGCGACCCTGGCCTCCACCGCCGACGAAGCCCGCGCGGCGATCGGCGGCCGCTACCCGGTCGTGCTCAAGTTCGATGGCCTCGCCGCGGGCAAGGGCGTCGCGGTCTGCAACGATGAAACCATCGCCGAGAGCTTCCTCGCCGAAGTGATGGAGCAGCGCCGTTTCGGCCCCGGGGATCTGCTGGTGGAGGAATGCCTGACGGGCCCGGAGGTTTCGATCTTCGCGGCGGTCATCGACGACCGCTATCTGATCTTCACCCCGGCCCGTGACTACAAGCGGCTCGGCGAGGACGATCTCGGCCCGAACACCGGCGGCATGGGTGCGGTCGCTTCGCGGAAACTGGTGGCACCGGAGATGCTGGAGCGCATCGAGCAGGAGATCGTCGCGCCCACCGTGGCCGGCCTCAACCAGGACGGTCTGCCTTACCGGGGCTTCCTGTATTTCGGCCTGATGCTCACGCCCGACGGACCGAAGGTCATCGAATACAACTGCCGCTTCGGCGACCCCGAATGCCAGGCGGTCATGCCGCTGGTCGGCGGCGATCTCGCTGGCTTCTGCCTCGCCGGGGCGAAGGGCGGGTTTTCGCCCGACCTGATCACCTTCGACGATGGCTGGAGCGTCTGCGTGGTGCTCGCTTCGGCCGGCTATCCGGAAAGCTCGCGCTCAGGCGACATCATCCGTGGCATCGACCAAGCCAAACGCGTCGATCACGCCGGCACGCGGCTGGCCGATGACGGCCGCTGGGAAACGAATGGCGGGCGTGTGTTGGCGGTCGTCGCCGGCGGCCCGGACCGCGAGACCGCGGTCAAAGCCGCCCACGCGGAGGCCGACAAGATCTGCTTCGATGGTGTCCAGCGCCGCCGCGACATCGGGATTCTTCACTTCGAAAACGCATGAGCCGCACCCTTGACGCCGACGCCATCGAGGAGGGCGTGCAAGCCCTCGCCAAGGCCATCCGCGAGCGGGTGGGGGACCAGCCGGTCGCCCTCGTGGGCATCCGCAGTCGCGGCGACGAGGTCGCCGAACGGGTCTGCCGGGTGCTGTCCGAGGACGATGCGGACCTGCTCTACGGCACGCTCGACATCTCGCTCTACCGCGACGACTACGAACACCTCCACGAAAACCCGCAGCTTCAGGGCAGCGAGATCGATTTCGAAATCGAGGGCACGCACATCATCCTCGTCGACGACGTCCTTTTCACCGGCCGCACCATCCGCGCGGCGCTCGATGCGCTGTGCGACTATGGCCGCCCCGCCAAGATCGAGCTGGCGGTGCTGATCGATCGCGGTCACCGCGAAATGCCGATCCAGCCGGACTATGTCGGCATCACCCTCGAGACCGACCGTCGGGACCACGTTTACGTTTCGCTGGAAGGCACGGACGGTATCGACCAAGTCGAAGTGAAGACCGCATGAGCCCGCTCCCGGAACGCCGCAAATCCGCCGAGGAGCTCGCCGAGCTGCGGGCGAACCTCGGCATTCCGGATGCCGCGCCTCCGCCGCCCGATCTCAAGCACGAAACGCCGCCGATCCCGGTCAAGCCGCAGGCGGTACCCGATCCGGCACCTGCGCCTCCGCCACCTGCCGAGCCGGAGGAGCCGGTCGAGCGGAAGCCTCACGTCGTCAAATCCCTCAAACGCTCCGAGCGGGGTCCCGTGACTCCTCCGAAGCCGGTGCGGGCGGATCCCCAAGGCAAGCTCCCGACCCGCCGTCACACCCGCGACGAGCTGAAACGCATGCTGATGACCGGGGCGGGCAACGCCCAGGTGCCGATGGAACATCTCAAGCACCTCACGGCCCGGTGGTGGACGGTCGGCTTCTTTTATCTGGCAGGTGGGAGCGGACTGGTCGCGCCCTTGTTTCTCGAAAAACGCGGCCGCCCTTCGGATGTCATGCTTTTCGGTGCGCTCGCCGCCGGGGCCCTCATCATGCTGCTCGGCGCCGGCTGGATCGCCTGGCGGCGGAAACGTTCCTCTCATCACGCCGGGTTCCTTCTGATTCTCTCGATTCTCCTGCTCACCTTCGGAATCCTCCACTTCTTCCCCAACCTGCATGGCTCGTAAGGATCTGCTCGAACTGGCACCCCTCGACCGCGAGGAAATCGACCGCATCCTCGACCAGGCGGTGCCCTTCAAGGAGCTGTTCACCCGCTCGGTCAAAAAAGTCCCGGCGCTCAAGGGCAAGTCGGTGCTGATGCTCTTTTACGAGCCGTCGACCCGCACCCACTCGTCCTTCGAGGTCGCCGCCAAGCGCCTCTCGGCCGACGTCACCAACTTCGACGTTCCCCATTCCTCCGTGGTCAAAGGCGAGTCGGTCCGGGAAACCGTCGAGACTCTGCAGGCGATGCGCACCGACTACATCGTGGTCCGCCACGGCCGCAGCGGCTTGCCGGAAATGATCGCCCGCCAGACCCGCGCCAGCGTCATCAATGCCGGCGATGGCGCCCACGCCCACCCGACCCAGGGGCTCCTCGACGCGTTCACCTTGAAAGAGGTATTTCCCGATCCCGCGGGCAAAAAGGTGCTCATCGTGGGCGACGTGCTGCACAGCCGCGTCGCGCGCTCGACCACCACCATCTTCCGCCGCCTCGGTGTTGAGGTGGCCTTCCTCGGCCCCGGATCGCTCCTGCCGAAACACGGCGCCGAGGGAGTCCGGCGTTTCACCAACTACGCCGACGCCATGGCCTGGGGACCGGACACGGTCTACCTGCTGCGGGTCCAGATGGAGCGCCAGGACGTCCAGTATTTCCCGAGCCTGCGCGAGTACCACCGCGTCTACGGCATCACCACCCAGCGGCTGCGCGAGCTCGATGACAAGGGCATCTATCTCATGCACCCCGGCCCGGTGAACCGCGGTGTAGAGCTCTGCGACGAGGCCATGGACTACCGCCGCAGCCTGATCAACCGGCAGGTGGAGAACGGCATCGCCGTGCGCATGTCGGTGCTCTACTGGCTCAAGCCCGGAGCCGTGACCGGCGAGGAGGCTTGAAAGCATTGCCCGCCCCGGGTGGGCCTGCTAGGGCTCGCCAATGGGAAGCTGCATCGGCATGGTCTTGGGCTCGGGTCTCGGCTCCATCGTGGACAGGATGGAGATCGGCGAGCGGGTTCCTTTCTCCGAGGCCGGCATTCCCACCGCCGGGGTGGCCGGACATCAGGGCGCCTTCCTGCTCGGACGTCTGGCCGGCCGCCCGGTGATCGCCATGGCCGGGCGGGTGCATCTGTATGAGGGCCACGATGCGAAGACCGTCACCGCGGGCGTGCGCTGGATGGCGAAAAAGGGCGTCGGCACGCTGGTCCTGACCAATGCCGCCGGAAGCCTCAGGGAAGACCAGCCACCGGGAAGCTGGATGGTCATTTCCGATCACCTCAACCTCACCGGCACCTCGCCGCTCGAAGGCGGGCCGAACTTCGTCGACATGAGCGCCGTTTACGACCTCGCGATCGGCGAGCGGCTGCGCGCGATCGCCGCCGGCCACGGCTGGCACATGGGGGCGGGTGTCTATGCCGGGCTACGGGGACCGCAGTACGAAACGCCGGCCGAGATCCGGATGCTGCGGACCATGGGGGCCGATGCGGTGGGCATGAGCACCGTGCTGGAAGCCATGGAGGCCAAGCGGATCGGGCTCAAGGTCGTCGGACTTTCCTGCCTGACCAACTACGCCGCCGGCATGCCCAGCGCCACGCTCGACCACGGCGATGTCATGGCCACCGGTCGCAACGCCGCCGACAAGATGATCCGCGTGTTCCGCGAGTGGATGGAATCCTGAGGGGGAGCGAGCCCGCCCTTGGTGACAATCGAAGGCGGGGCTGGATCTTCGCTTGTCCGCATTCTCCGATCTCCGCAGAGTGCCCGCCCGCATGAAAACGCTGACCTTCCGCGATCCGGAGTACCCGGAATTCGTCGCCACCCTGAACCGCCGCGCGATCCCCTCGGACGAGGTGCGCGACACGGTTGCAGGCATCATTTCCGATGTCGCCCAGCGGGGTGACGCGGCTTTGACCGACTACGCGCGGCGCTTCGACCACGCCGAGTTCGGCGACAACGACTGGTGGGTCACGGCGGATGAATTCAAGGCGGCGGAAAAGGCCGTCACGCCGGAAACCAAGAAGGCGATCAAGGCCAGCCTCAAGAACATCACCGAGTTCGCCAAGCGCAGCATGCGCAAGGACTGGTCCTACAAGAACGCCGAGGGCGCTCGCGTGGGCGAGCGCTTCGTGCCCTTCGACCGCGTCGGCGTCTACGTGCCCGGCGGCAAGGCTCCGCTGGTTTCGACCGCGCTCATGACGGCAGGCTTCGCCCGGGCGGCCAAGGTGCCGGAGGTGCTCGCCGCCACTCCGTGCGGGCCGGATGGAAGGGTCAACGATGCCCTGCTCTACGCCCTCAAAGCGGCCGGCGTGACGGAGGTGATCAAGTTCGGCGGCGCGCAGGCGATCGCCGCGATGGCGCTCGGCACGGCGACCATCCGGCCGGTGGACCGGGTCTTCGGCCCGGGAAACAAATTCGTGGTCGAGGCCAAGCGGCAGCTGGTCGGCGCGGTGTCGATCGACCTCCTCCCCGGACCGAGCGAAATCCTGGTGCTGGCCGACAAGACCGGCGACGCCAAATGCATCGCCGCCGACCTGCTCGCCCAGGCCGAACACGGCGGCGACAGTGTGATCGGCTTGGTCACCGATTCCCAGGATCTGCTGGACAAGGTCACTCTGCAGATCGAGCTCCAGGCGGCCACGCTTTCCCGCGGCGACATCATCCGCGAAGTACTAGAGAAGTCGTCGTTCGCCCTGGTGGTGAAAAACCTCGACGAGGCCGTGGCCATCGCCAACGACTTCGCCCCCGAGCACCTTTCGCTGGTGGTGGCCAAGGAGCGCCGGATCCTCAAGCGGATCCGCACCGCCGGCGCGATCTATCTCGGCAATCTCTCACCGGTGGCCGTCGGGGATTTCCTCGCCGGTCCCAGCCACACCCTGCCCACCGGCGGCGGCGGGCGTTCGTTTTCGGGGTTGCGGGCCGACCAGTTCCAGCGCCGCACGAGCATCGTGAAGCTCGGCGAGAAGGCGGTGGCCCGCTCGTTGCCCCACGCCGAGGAGTTCGCCCGCATCGAGGGACTCGACGCCCACGGTCGCTCGGTGGCCGTAAGGATCGAGCAGCCGGCGGCGGAACCCGCGCCGGACAGTTCCATGCCCGAAGCATGAGGCATGTTGGCTGCGGAACGTTGACAAGGCTTGGCCAGCGGTGAAACGTGCCACTGCATTTTCGCATGTGGACCCCCGAAGACACCTATGCGATCGGAAGGATCGACCTCCCTGATGCCAGCACCCACGGCTGGCAGGTGCGCTTGCAGCGTCGGGGGAGGAAGTATGCGAAATACTTCGGCGACCGCCAGTGCGGAGGCCCGAAGCAATCGTATCGCGAGGCCCTTGCCTGGCGCGACGAGCTGTTGGAGGAGCTGGACATCCGCCAGCAACCGGTCGCCCGCGTCTGCCAACGGTCCCGGCGGAATTCTTCCGGAGTCGTCGGCGTTTCGAAGATCGCGGTCAGCGCCGCCAACGGCGAGACCTATCTTTTCTGGCAGGCCACCTGGTCGCCGGCCGTCGGCCAGCGCTGCTGCGTGAAATTCTCCGTCAAACGTCACGGCGACCGGGCGGCTTTTCGTCTGGCGGTCGAGGCGCGGCAACGGGGAATCGGCAAGGAATGACCGGCCGCTTCGGTTTGGACTTGGATTGAGCCACCGAACGTCCTGAATCGGGCCGTGTTCAGCGCCAGCCAATTGACCGAGCCGCAGAAGTCCGACCTCCAGCAATGGGCATCGGAAGGGGCCTCCATCGCCGACCTGCAGAAGCGACTCAAGGAGGAGCACGGCATCGGCATCACCTACATGGACGCCCGCTTCATGGTGCTCGATCTCGGCATCGAGATCATCGAGGAAAAGGAGGAGGCCAACGAGGAGAAAGCCACGGAGGAACCCGAGGTCCTTGAGGCCCCCGCACCCACCGGCGAGGTCAGCGTCAGCGTTGACAGTGTGGCGGTCCCCGGGGCGATGGTCAGCGGCAAGGCGACCTTCTCCGATGGCGGCACGGCCATCTGGATGATCGACCAATACGGCCGCCCGGCGCTCGACCCGGACACGCCCGGCTACCGGCCGACGCAGGAGGACATCGCAAGCTTCCAGAAGAAGCTCAGCGACATCCTGCGCCAGCAGGGGATCTGAGGCCGGGCCGGCTTTTCCGGCTCAGGAAAACCAGCGGACGCCGGCGGCGAAGATCGGCTGGAACTTCTCGCCCGGGACGTTTTTGGCCACGTTCACGCCGCGACGCTCCGAGTGCCCCATCTTGCCGAGCACGCGGCCACAGGGGCTGGTGATGCCCTCGATGGCGGCCACCGAGCCGTTCGGGTTGGTGGCGATGTCCATCGCCGGCTTGCCGTCGATCCCGCAGTATTGCGTGGCGACCTGGCCGGCCTCGATCAGGGACGCGAGCACCGCCGGCGAAGCGACGAACCTGCCCTCGCCGTGGGACAGCGGGATGCGGTGGAGATCACCCGGCTGCGTGAGCGCGAGCCAGGGTGAGCGGTTGTCGACGATCCGCGTGGTGGCGTAGCAGGACAGGTGGCGGCCGATGTCGTTGTGGAACAGCGTCGGGCTGTCGGCGGTCGCCTCGCGGATCTCGCCGTAGGGCACCAAGCCGGTCTTGATCAGGGCCTGGAAACCATTGCAGATGCCGAGGATCAGGCCGTCGCGGTTCTTGAGCAGATCCATCACGGCATCGGCCACTCGCGGGTTGCGCAGGACCGTGGCGATGAATTTGGCCGAGCCATCGGGCTCGTCACCGGCGCTGAAGCCCCCGGGAATGACGAGAATCTGCGACTGGCGGATCTGCCCGGCGAGGCGCTCGATCGACTGCTCGATGTGACGGGTGCTGAGGTTGCGGAACACCTCGATGTGGGTCGCCGCGCCGGCCTCGAGGAAGGCTTTGGCGGAATCGTATTCCGAGTTGGTGCCCGGGAAGGCGGGGATGATGACGCGGGGCTGGGCGATCGGGGAAACGGAGCGCTTCGGGCCGGCGACGCCGGACGCCGGGATAAGCTCGGCATCGCCCTTGGGCGCCTCGTCCGGGCGGGTCGGATACACGGGCTCGAGCGTGGCCGTCCAAGCGTCGATGAGGTCGGAGAGGGCGTGCTTTTCCTCGCCGAGTTCGATCACCGGCTCGGCGGTGACGGTGCCGAGCGTGGTCGCTCCGAAGGAGGCATGCAACGGATCGGCGTGCTCGATGATCAGGGCGGAGGGCCGGGGTTGATAGAAAAAGCCGGCATCTCCGGCGGCGGTCGTTCGGAAACCCAGGTAGTTGCCTGCGCAACTACATGCGAGCGCGTGGGCGATGCCGCCGGTGCCGACGTGCTTCATCGAGAGGATGCCGCCGGACTGGTTGAGGCCATGGAGCTTGGCTGACAAAGTACGGAGGGCGTCGTAGTCGGGAAGACCGTCCGCGGTGGGTTCCACCTCCACGAGGCTGACGGTGGAGCCGGGTTCCTTGAACTCGGGGGAAAGGGCGAGCGAGGCCTTTCCCGGTGCGAGGGCGAAGGAGACGAGGGTCGGGGGGACGTCGAGCTCGTTGAAGGAGCCGGACATCGAATCCTTGCCGCCGATCGCCGCCAGGCGCAGGCCGTGCTGGGCATCGAAGGCCCCGAGCAGGGCGGCGAAGGGCAGGCCCCAGCGGGTGGGATCGCCCCCGAGCTTGGGAAAATACTCCTGCAGCGTGAGCCGGGCGTCCTCGAGGCGGGCGCCGGCGGAGACGAGCTTGAGGACGCTCTCGGTGACCGCCCAGGCGGCTCCGTGGAAGGGCGAGGCGGAACTACGGTAAGGATCGTAGGCCCAGCTCATGAAGCTCGCGGTGTCGGTGTCGCCCTCGAGCAGCGGAATCTTCGCGACCATCGCATCGGGCGGGGTGAGCTGGCGCTCGCCGCCGAAGGGCCAGAGCACGGTCGAGGCCCCGACCGAGCCATCGAACATCTCGCCGAGGCCCTTCTGGGAGGCGAGGTTGAGTGCGGAGAGGTGGGAGGGAAGGTTGCGGCCGGAGGCCGCTGCCACGGCCTGCGGCGGGCCGCCGCAGCGACCGACGCGGACGGTGGCGGTCTGCTGGACGCCGTTGGTGTCGAGGAAGGCGCGGGAGAGATCGACGATCGTCTTGCCGCGCCAAATCATGCGCAGGCGGCCGTGATCGCGGACATCGGCGACTTTCACGCACTCGAGATTTTCGGCATCCGAGGCGGCGATGAAGAAATCGACGTCGGCGGGATCGATGCAGACAGCCATCCGTTCCTGCGACTCGGAAATGGCCAGCTCGGTGCCGTCGAGGCCGTCGTATTTCTTCGGCACGGCATCGAGGTCGATGTCCAGCGAGGGCGCGATCTCGCCGATGGCGACGGACACGCCGCCGGCGCCGAAGTCGTTGCAGATCTTGATCCGCTTCGAGAGGTCCGGATTGCGGAACAGGCGCTGGATTTTCCGCTCGGTGGGTGCGTCGCCCTTCTGGACCTCGGCGGAGTTTTCCAGGGCGGTGTCGGTGTGCTCCTTGGATGATCCGGTGGCCCCGCCGACGCCGTCGCGCCCGGTGCGGCCGCCGATGAGCAGGATCACATCGCCCGTCGCGGGGGTGCCGCGGAAGACGTTGGCGCGCGGCGCGGCGGCGACCACGGCGCCGATTTCGAGACGTTTGGCGACGTAGCCGGGGTGATAGACCTCGGCGACCTGGCCGGTGGCGAGGCCGATCTGGTTGCCATAGGACGAGTAGCCGCGTGCGGCGACCTGGCAGATCTTCCGCTGCGGCAGCTTGCCGGGCAGCGTTTCGGAGACGGGCACGGTGGGATCGGCCGCGCCGGTGACGCGCATCGCCTGATAGACGTAGGAGCGGCCGGAAAGCGGATCGCGGATGCAGCCTCCGAGGCAGGTGGCCGCGCCGCCGAAGGGCTCGATCTCGGTCGGGTGGTTGTGCGTCTCGTTCTTGAACTGGATCAGCCATTCCTCCGGACGGACGGTGCCGTCGGGCTTGGAAATATCGGCCGTGACGACGATCGAGGCGGCGTTGATTTCCTCGGACTCCTCGAGGTTGTCGAGCTCGCCGCTGGCGCGCAGCTCGCGCATGCCGATGAGCGCGATGTCCATCAGGGTGACGTCGCGGTCCTGCCGGCCGAGCTGCTCGCGCACGGACTGGTAGGTTTTCCAAGCCCGTTGGACCGGTTCGGTGCCCTCCTCGAAGGTGACGTCGGTGATTTTCGTGAGGAAAGTGGTGTGGCGGCAGTGGTCGGACCAGTAGGTGTCGAGCATCCGGATCTCGGTGATGCTCGGCGCGCGGCCTTCCTCGTCGCGGAAGTAGCTTTGGCAGAACGCAACGTCCTCCGGCGACATCGCGAGGCCGAAGTCGGCGCGCACCTGGGCGGGATCGGCGGAAACGAAGCCGTCGAGGATGGCGACGTCGGCGGGCACGCCGGGCTTCGACTGGAACGAGGGGGCCTCCAGCGGCACCTCGTGGGAATCGACGGTGTTGATGAGGTAGGCCTTGATGGCGGCCAGCTCATCGTCGCCGAGCGGCCCGGCGGGGATCACGACGCGGGCGGAGGCGACCTTCGGCCGCTCGCCGCTGGTGAGGATCTGGATGCACTGGGCGGCGGAGTCGGCGCGCTGATCGAACTGGCCGGGGAGATACTCGATGACGAAGGGGTGCTCGTTTTCCGAAAGCTCGAGAGCGGCGCTGGTGCGATCGACCTGCGGCTCGCTGAGGATGCCGCGGGCGGCGGCGGCGAACTGGGCGTCATCGAGCCCGTCAAGATCGTAGCGCTGGACGAGGCGCAGGCCTTGCAGATGGGGCACCTCGAGGGATTCCCGGAGTTCGTGGAGGAGGTGGCGCGCTTCGTTGGAGAATTCCGGCGTTTTTTCGACGAAAAGACGGTGCATGAGGGTATCGGGAAACCGCGGAGGTTAGCGGCGGATCCCCCGAGGGCAAGACAGGGTTGACCCCGGATGACACGGGTAGCTCAGGCCTCGCGATAAGGCATGGCCCGGCCGTCCTCGATGCACTCGCAGAGCCAGTCGATCAGGCTGGCGGTTTCCTCACTTTCGCGGCGCAGCGTCTCGAGGGCGCCCCAGTCGATGTGCTGGCGGTGGCGCGGCGCGGCGATGCGCTCGAAGTGGATGCGCTCGATCAGCGCCTCGGTTTCCTTGGGGTGGGCGTTGAGGATGTTGGCGGCGCGCGGGAGGTCCTCGAGCGTCTCCAAATCGATGCCGAAGGAGCTGACGCCGACGCCGAAGGCGGCGTTGAGCGCGCGAAGGCCGTCGGCCAGGGCCTCATCGACGATCGGGGCCGCATAGATCAGCTCGCCGCCCTGGGTCCAGGTGGAGGCGGAGAGGGTCTGGAAAAAGTCCTCCCGGTAGCCGTGGAGCGAGGCCTGGATGCGGAGGCGGGCGCTGGTCAGGCGGAAAGGCGGCAGGCCAAGTCGCTGTTTGAGCGACAACATGCGGGATTCCAGCTTGGTGGCCTCGTCGTGGTCCTCGCCGGTCTGCCAATCGACGAACACCATTTCCGGGAACTTCCACAAGTTGCCAAGGGGCGAGCCGGCGGTGAAGACGTTGCGGAACTCGAACGGGAAGCGGCTGTTCAGCTCGATGAAGCGGCGGACGATGGCGCGGAACTTCTTCACCCGCTCGAGGGCGTGGTCGATGGCCTTCGAGTCCGCTCCGAGATCATCGAGGCGGCCCTGGCTGAGCGACAGCAGCTCCTGCGCGCCGGAAAGGGCGGGGACGGGCGCGGACCGGCGGTAATAGCCCTGGCCCTTCTCGACCTTGGCGATCGGCGAGGCCGGATCGCAGGACATGATCGAGAAATGGTAACGCAGCGAGGCGTCCGAGTAGTTGCCCGAGAGCTGGAGCCGAACGAGGCGAATCAGTTCGGTGCCCTTGATGGCTTCGGAAGGGTTGTTAGGAAGCAGGGACGGAAGGATGTCCGAAAGCTGATTGCGGAGGCTCATGGCAAGGAAATGCAGCCCGGGGGGAGGCTGGCGAATATCCAACGGGAGCGGTCGCCTGGCACACAAGCTCCAATGGTGGCTTTTTTGAGGAAAGCGTCCCCACGGGCGTCGAGTTTTTTTGGGATCGATCCGGCTTGCGCGCCGGTCCGGGCGGCGCGAGAGGGAGACCATGCGCGACTGGCATGCCTTCTGGACCCGTGGGGAAACCCCGTGGGACCGCGGTTCCGCGGCCCCGCCCCTGCTGGAGTTGATGGAACGCGGACATGGCGATTTTTTGAAAGACGCCCGGGTGCTGGTGCCGGGCTGTGGTTCGGGCCACGACGTGCGCGCGCTGGCGGCGGCGGGCGCCCGGCCGGTCGGGCTCGACCTTTCGCCGAAGGCGGTGGAGGTGGCTCAGGGAGCGTCGGCAAACGGCGAACGTTATGAAGTCGGGGATTTCCTCGATGGATCCCGGAGCGGCTACGATGCCCTGTGGGAGCATACCTGCTTCTGCGCCATCGAGCCGCGGCTGAGGGACGATTACGCACGCGCCGCGGCGCAGGCGGTGAAGCCTGGCGGCCGGCTGTTGGCCGTGTTTTACCTCGATCCCGACAACGACGGGGAAGGTCCGCCCTTCGGGGCCACCAAAGCGGAGGTGGGCAGCCGATTCGGCCGGTGGTTTGAGGAAATCGAAGCCTACACGCCGAAACGCGCCTACCCAGGTCGGGAGGGGCGGGAGTGGGTCTTCGTGGGTGAGCGAAATTCCGAAGAAGTTGCGCACGGGCCGGCGGAAGGGTAAGGGATTTCCACAGCAGTTCATGGTTCTCTCGCGCACGATTCTCGCCATGGTTTTCCTCGCGATCCCCGCGTTGGCGGAGCGGCCGTGGATCGATCAGAAGCGTGTTCCGGAATCGCGCGATGACCTGAAGGAGATCCAGCAGCTGATGCAGGCCGCCCTGCCACGTGCCCGCGCGGCCACGGTCTGCATCCAGCTCGGGCAGGGCTCGGGCAGCGGCGTGATCGTCAGCGAGGACGGCCTGATCATGACCGCCGCGCACGTCACCGGCGGGGTGGGTCATGCGTTTTCGGTGATCTTTGAGGATGGCCGCGAGGTGAAAGCGGAGTCGTTGGGCCTCAATTCGGAAACCGACGCCGCGCTGGCGAAGATCGTCGAACCGGGAAAATACCCCTACGTCGAGTTGGCCCGCGACGGCGAGGAAGCGAAGCTGGGCGACTGGGTGTTCGCGCTCGGCCACTCGGGCGGTTTCGACAAGGAGCGGGGCGTGGTTTTCCGCCCGGGACGGATCGTGCGGACCACCACCTCGACCATCCAATCGGACTGCAACCTGATCGGCGGCGATTCCGGCGGACCGCTCTTCGACCTGAACGGCAAGCTGGTGGGGATCCACTCGCGGGTCGGTGCCAAGCTGCCGGAAAACATGCACGTGCCGACGCGCGAGTTCCTCCGGGCGTGGGACGAGCTCAACAAGTCCGAGTTCCTCGGCGAGGGTCCGTTCGCGGAAAAGCCGGAAGTCGGCAAGGCCTTCCTCGGCATTCACGTCGAAGCCCGCGAGGCCGGCGGCGTCGAGATCAAGCGCGTGGGCCGGGAGTCGCCCGCGGAAAAGGCCGGCATGAAGGCGGGCGACGTGATCCTGAGCATCGACGGCCAGCCGTTGCCGGACCGCAAGACCCTCCAGGATTGGCTGGCGACCAAGGCGCCGGACGAACAAGTGGCCTTTGAAATGCTGAGGGACGGATCGAGCGAAACGCTTACCTTGAGATTGGGAGACCGGGATGCTTAGGACGACCCTGCATGCGGTCCTCGCCGGGATGCTGGTGACCAGCGCCCCGGCGGCGATGACCCTGGAAAGCGGCGTCCGCATGGGCGGCCGCGAGATGCACGCTGCCTTCGAGGACGTGCAGCCCTTTCTCCAGAGCGGCAGCGCGGTGTTCAAGCGCGGCAACCACGAGATCATCTTCGGCGTCGTCGTTTCCCCGGAGGGGCACCTGCTCACCAAGGCCAGCGAGCTGGGCGCCATTGAGGACCTCAAGGTCGTCATCGGGGACCGGATCTACGAGCAGCCGGTGCTGCTGGCGGTGGACCCGCAGTGGGACGTGGCGCTGGTAAAGGTCTCCGGCGTCGGGCTTCAGCCGGTCGACCTCGGACGCACCGAGGATCTCGAACGCGGCGAGTGGCTGGTGGCGAACGGCGCGACCACCCGCCGCTATCGGCGGGTGCAGGTCGGCATGGTCGCGGCGAGCCCGCGCGAGGTGAAGCCGAACGGCGGCGCGGTGCTGGGCATTGTTTTCAAGGAGGATGGCGGCCTGGTCGTCTCCGCCGTCAGCGAGGGCAGCGGGGCGGAAAAAGCCGGCATCCAGGAGGGCGACAAGCTGCTGGCCATCGACGGCCGGGACGTCGCGAAAAGGGAGGAGGTGCTCGAGATCCTCGAGGACAAGAGGGTCGGCCAGTCCCTCGCCGTCCGCGTGGAGCGCGATGGCGGACCGGTCGAACTCAAGGTCGTGCTGGCCGGCCGCACCCAGGTCTTCGGGGAGGAGGAAACGCGGAACGACCACATGAGCGGCGATTTCTCGATGCGCCGCACGGGTTTTCCCCGGATCATGCAGCACGACATCATCGGCAACAGCCGCTTCATGGGCGGACCCGTGCTCGACCTCGACGGCCGCTGCGTGGGCATGAACATCGCCCGCTTCAGCCGCTGCGAAACCTATGCCATCCCGGCGCTCGAGCTGCAGCAGCTGGTGCGCTCGCTCATGGATGAGGCGCAGCGGAAGGCGAACGCCGGAGCTTGAGCCAGGCGTCGATCCCGCCGGCCACGTTGACCGCGTCGAGCCCGAGTTCGCGCAACAGCTTGACCGCATGCGATGACCGGCCGCCGGACTTGCAGTGGATGTAGACCCGTCCGTCGTGAGGCACCTCAGCCACGCGCTTTTCCAGCTCCTGGAGCGGGATCAGAAGGCTACCGGGGATCGAGGAAACGGCGTGCTCGTCCGGCCGGCGGACGTCGACCAGCGGCACCGGGCCGGCGGCCAGCAATTCGTCGAGCTGCTCGACCGAGATCGCGGGCATCGAGTCATCGCCCACCGCACAAGAAGCGGAAGCCAGCGTTTCCGCGTTGTGAAGGGAGCGGACGGTGGGCGTTTCCCCGCACAGCCGGCAGCCCGGATCCGGGGCCAGCCGGAGGGTCCGGAAGGAAGTACGCAGCGCGTCGTAGCAAAGCAGCTTGCCCAGCGGCGGCTCGCCGAGCCCGAGCAGCAGCTTGATGGCCTCCATGGCCTGCAGACTACCGATGATGCCCGGCAGCACGCCGAGCACGCCGGCCTCTTCGCAGCTCGGGGCCGCGCCCGCCGGCGGCACCGTAGGCAGCATGCAGCGGAAGCACGGCCCTCCCAAGTGCGGGGCGAACACGGTGACCTGGCCCTCGAAGCGGAAAATCGATCCGTAAACGCAGGGCTTTTTCTGCAGGAAACAGACGTCGTTGGTGAGGAAGCGGGTCGGGAAGTTGTCGCAACCGTCGAGCACCAGATCGTAGCGGCCGACCATCTCCCCGGCGTTGTCCGGAGTGAGCCGGCAGGAGTGGGTCTCCACCTCGATGTGCGGATTCGCCTCCCGCAGCCGCGCGGCCGCGCTGGAGAGCTTCGGTTTCCCGACCCACGACTCGCCGTGGAGGATCTGGCGCTGGAGATTGGAGCGGTCGACCACGTCGTCATCGACCAGCCCCAACCGCCCCACGCCGGCGGCGGCGAGGTAGAGCGCGGCCGGGGAGCCGAGCCCGCCGGTGCCCACCAGCAGCACGGACGAGCGCTTCAGGCGCAGCTGGCCCTCGGGTCCGATGCCGGGGACCGTGAGGTGGCGGGCGTAGCGTTCCAGTTCGGCGGTGGTCAGGTCCATGGGCGCGGGCAAGCTACGCGCCGATGGCGGGGCTTGGCAACCTGCCAGCCGCGGGGGAATCCCCACTTGACGAGGCGGCGGCGGGGGCGGAGGGAAGGGCATGGCAGAGACCCCATCCACCTTCATGCTCAAGCCGGGCGATCCGGCCCCCTCGTTCGAGCTCCCCGATCCGCAGGGGAAACGGCACGCGTGGAATGAGGTGGCCGGGCCGCGGGGCACGCTGGTGGTGTTTGCCTGCAACCACTGCCCCTATGTGATCCTGATCGCCGATACCTTGGGCAAGCTGGCGGCGGAGTGGAAAACGAAAGGCCTCGGCGTGGTCGCGATTTCCTCCAACGATATCGAGAACTACCCTCAGGACGCGCCCGCGCACATGGCGGCCTTTGCCGCGGAGCACGGCTGGGGATTTCCCTATCTCCACGACGATTCCCAGGACGTCGCCAAGGCCTTCGGGGCCGCATGCACGCCGGATTTCTTCCTCTTCGATGGCAACGGCGAACTTTTCTATGCGGGCCAGTTCGACGACTCCCGGCCCAGGAATGGCACCCAACCGGATGGCGGCGATCTGGCGTCCGCCGTCGAGGTGATGCTGGCGGGAAGCCCCGCTCCCGCCGAGGTCCGTCCGAGCACCGGTTGCAACATCAAATGGAAGCCCGGCAACGAGCCGGCCTACTTCGGCTGAAGCCATCGCGGTCGATCCGTGGTTGCACCCGCGGACCGGTCGAAATTAGGATTTCCCAATGGACGCCATCATCCGCCAACTCGCCGCAGGAGAGGATCTGAGCCCCCGGCAGGTCGAAGTCGCGGCGGCCCTGCTGCTCGACGAAAAGGGCGAGGAAGACAAGAAGCTGCGCCTGCTGGAGCTGCTCTCCGCCAAGGGTGAAACGGCGGCGGAAATCGCCGGTTTCGTGGAGGCCTTCCTCGAGCAGGCGGTCAATCCCCATGTCGGACTGGCGGACGTCGAAGGGCCGACGATCGACGTCTGCGGCACGGGTGGCGACAAGCTGAACCTGTTCAATGTTTCCACCACCACCATGTTCGTGGTGGCGGCCGCCGGGGCGGTGGTGGTGAAACACGGCAATCGCGGGATCACCTCGAAGAGCGGCGGCGCGGACGTATTGGAAGCCCTCGGTGTCCGCCTCGACCTTCCGGCGGAAGGGTTCCGCACCTGCCTTGAGAAGGCGGGCGTCGGCTTTCTTTTCGCGCCCTCCTACCACCCGGCCTTCAAGGCCGTGGCCGGTGTGCGCAAGCAGCTCGCGGAGCGGGGGATCCGCACGATCTTCAATCTGATCGGCCCGCTCCTGAACCCGGGACGGCCGCAGTGCCAGTTGGTCGGCGTTTTCGAACGCTCGCTGTGTCCGGTGTTCGCCGAGATCCTCCAGCGGCTCGGGCGGGAAAGCGCGTGGGTGGTCCACGGCACCACCAGCGATGGTCGCTCGGTCGATGAGGTCAGCCTGCTCGGCTCCACCCGGATCTGCAAGGCCGGCACCTTTCAGGACCTGTTGGATGAGGAGATCCGACCCCGCGACCTGGGCCTCGCCCATGCCGAGATCGCCGACCTTCAGGGGGGCGACGCCGCCGTCAATGCCGCCATTTTGGAAAACATCCTGGCCGGCAAGGACACCGGTCCGAAGGCGGACATGGTCCTCATCAACGCCGGCACCGCGATCGCCTGCTGCGGACTGGCCGACGACATCGGTGGCGGCATCGAACTCGCCCGGGCCGTGATTTCCGACGGCAGCGCGCTCGAACGGCTGCGGCTCCTGCAGGCCACGGCCCGCTGAGCTCCAGCCGCCTCAGTTGATCGTCGGCGTGATCGTGAAGATGCCGGTCGTGGCGCGGAAGGCGTCGTGCATCTTCATCTTCTTCTTTTCGTGGCCGGCGCCCCAGGAGTCGGAGAAGATCACCTTTTTCTCGTCGAGATTGTAGCCGATGATCAGCCGCATGTGGCCTCCCACGGCCTGCTCGGAGATCGGAGGCTCCTCCGGAAAATGACCGAGCTGGAGCGACCACAGGAGCGGGATGCCCGCATCGATGTGCCGGACCAGTTGCTTTTCGAAATCCTTCTCATCGAATTCCGATCCGGGGTCGAAGCGATCTCCCGAACGGACTTTCACGCTGTAGAGCCGACCGCTGGTGAACTCGATGCCGAGCACATCGAAACGCGTCTTGAAGCGGTAATCGATCGTCCCAAGCAGCTTCATCACCGCCAGCGAAGAAGTTCCGGCGCGAGCGTCGGACTCCGCCATCTCCGCGATCTGGTGCTGGTCGCAGGGGATGCCGTAGTGCTCGAACAGGCGCTGGATCGAGGCCACCACGCAGTATCCCTTCGGGCCTTGGTCGACCATGGGGATGTCCCTGATCCATACGTCCCCTCCCTGGTGGGTGACGTGGTCAGGCAGATCCGACTTGCGCACGCGACTGTCGTTTCCGGACCTCACGGAGTTGGCGATCGGGCCGCTCGCTCCCCGCGGGGCAAGGCGCAGCCGCAGGAATTCGAGCGATCCCTGGGCGGCCTCCGGATTGCGTTCGAGGACGGCCATGCTCTGTCGGTCGAACCAGCTCCAGCCTTCGGTCAGAAGTCCCTGTTTGGCGTCCGGCTTGCGGGACATCGCCCGCCCCGAGATACGTTGCTTCATCTCCTTCCCCGTATTGAGAAAGCGCTGTTGAAATTCCTCCACGCCCACGTCCTTGCTGTCGGCACGGTTGTAGATGCTGATGCTGACTCCGCTGACTTTTCCCTCGTTGAAATCGACCGTCACCTCCTCGCAGGGCACCTCGCCGCCGAACATGAGGAACTTCGTTTTCCGGCCGAGCGGCCATTTCATGAAAACCGCGCGGTCCCGGTCCTGGGTCATCCAGGAAAAGCAGAACGGATTCTCGTCTCCGTCGCTTTCTTCCTCCTCGGTGCCGCCGGGGATCTCCGGGCAGGCAAAGATGGTCTCGAACTTGTCCTGGTCGATCTCGAAACTGGCAGGAATGTCGAGCAGCGGGTCGAAGGAAACCTCAACGCCGGTCTCTTTCCAAACCGCTTGAGAAAAGACCGGGAGAGCGGCGAGCAGAAAAACAAGCAGGCAACGCATGGGGATCAAACACTGACACGGCAGGCGGGGCAGACCAAGGCAGGAAACCGTGCGGCCGGATTTCCGCGAAGAAAAATCAACCGAGTAGCCACAGGAGGGGCTTGGGGAAAACACCGAACACCAGCACGGCGATCCCCAGGGTGGAAACCACCACGCGGCTGATGGCGGGAAGGTTGAGCGGGCCGGCACCTTCCGCGGCGTCCGCCCACCAGATCGCGCGGATCAGCTTGAAGTAGTAGTAGAAGCCGGCTGCGGCACCGATGGTGGCGGCGGCGACGCACCACCAGAGGCCTTGGTGGACGGCGAGTGAAAAGACGAAGAACTTGCCCCAGAAGCCGACAGTCAGCGGCACGCCGGCCATGGCGGCCATGACGATGGTCAGGGTGTGCGCGAGCAGCGGGGAGCGCTGGCCGAGACCGTTGAAGGCGTCGATTTCCTCGGAACCGCTCTGGATCCGGACCTGGGCGAGGATGAAGAACGCCGCCAGGGTCATGATCAGGTAGGTGGCCAGGTAGAAGCCGACGGTCGCGGTCGAGCCGGGGTCGGTGGCCGAGGCCTCGCCCCATGAGGCGAGCGCGAGCGTCAGAAATCCGGCGTGGGCGATCGACGAGTAGGCGAGCAGACGCTTGAAGTTCGACTGGCCAATGGCGGCGAGGTTGCCGACCAGCAACGTGGCCCCGGCCATGATGGCGAGCATGATCATCACCTGCGCGGCGACCGGCGAGCCGGGTTGCAGGAAGGGCTCGAGGAAACGGATCAGCAGCACGAAGCCGGCGGCCTTGGAGCCCACGGAAAGGAAGGCCGTGGTGGGAGTTGGCGCGCCTTGATAGACGTCGGGAATCCAGACCTGCATCGGCACCGCGCCGATCTTGAAGCCGAGGGCGACCAAGACGAGGCCGATGCCCAACAGCAGGGCGGGAATGTTCTGACCGGCGGCGGCGTTCGCGGTGTCGGTGAGGAACTCGCGGGTTTCCGGGGCCACCGAAGCGATCGAGGCCGGCGTGCCCATGGCTCCTTCGACCGGGGCCAGCTGGGCGGTATCGACCAGACTGCTGCCAATTTGCTCAAGGTTCATCGTGCCGGTGGCGCCGTAAATCCAAGCGATGCCGTAGACGAGGAAACCGGTGCTCAGGGCACCGAGGATGAGATATTTCACGCCGGCCTCGAGCGAGCCGGCATTACGGCGCAGGTAGGCGACGAGGATGTAGAAGGTGATGGTGACCAGCTCGAGCGCGACAAAAGCACCGGCCAAGTCTTTGGCGGACGCCATCCACATCATGCCGGCGCAGGCGAAGACGGGCAGGGCGTAGTATTCGCCGGTGGCGGCCTCGCTGTCCGGGTGGTCGGTGAAACGGGCAAGGATCGAGCGATAATCGATGGAGAGCAGGATCACCAGCGCCGTGCAAACGAGCGCGAAGCCCTTGTAGAATCGGGCGGTGGCGTCGTAGGCGTAGAAGTTCCACAGCGGCCATTCCGCCCATTTGGCGCCATCGGCAGCCTTGTCGGGACCGATCGCGAACAGGTTGAGGATGAAAAGAAAGCCGAGGCCGAAGGCGGCAATGATGCCGATGTGGCGTTTGGTGTGCGCGGGACCGAAGGCTTCGAGCATCAGGAGGACGATGCCGAGCGTAACGGTCAGGGCTTCGAGATAGTAGGCGGGCATGGGAAAAAAGGTCTTTCTTATAGGTCCGATGGTCCTATTTCAGAAGGCTGAGCAGCAGGTTCGGAAAGATCCCCACCGCAAGAAGCACGACCGCCAGCAGCAGGGCGGGAGCGCGTTCGCACCAGGAGAGGTCGGTGGCACCTTCGGTGGTCGGGCGGACCGGGCCCTGGAAGGTCCGGCGGAAGGCGCGCAGGCCGTAAACCGCGCTGATGACCACGCCCCAGATGGCGAGGATGCAGGTGATCTGCACCGGGCCGAGGCCGGCGGCGGGGTCGTAGTTACGGAAGGAGGAAATGAAGACCATCACCTCGCCGGCGAAGTTCGCCAGGCCGGGCAGGCCGATGCTGGCCATGGTGACGAGGCCGAACAGGAAGGCGAGGCCGGGGGCGGGCTTGGCGAGGCCACCGAGGTCGGCCATGTCGAGCGAGCCGGTCTTCCGCTCGATGCGATCCGCGAGCCCGAAGGCCATAGCGATCGAGATGCCGTGGGCGAACATCAGCAGCACGGCGGCAGGCTGGGCGAGGTCGTTGGTGAAACGGGCTGCTGAAGCGAGGGTCACAGCTTCGCTATCCACGATGGTTCCAGCCAGAGCCTCTCCTTGGTAACTGGCCGCCAGCGCCGCGATGGCGAGGAAGATGTAGCCCATGTGCATGACCGACGAGTTGCCGAGCACGCCGTCGAGGCGCTTCTGGTTGATGGTCACGTAGCCGACCCAGAGGATGTTGCCGAGCAGCAGCACGCAGAGCGGCGTGAGCCAGGCCTCCATGCCTTCGGGCACCAGTGGGATGGCGAGGCGGAGCAGGCCGTAGAGGCCGAACTTTTTCAACACACCGGCGTGGAGCATCGCGGTCGGGGCCGGGGCGCTGGCGTAGGCCGGGGCGGCCCAGGAATGGAAGGGGAAGAGCGAGATGAGGATGCCGAAGCCGACGATCAGCAGGGCGGCGATGCCCTTTTGCGCGGCGGGATCGACCGGGCCGTTTTCAAGCATCTGCGGGATGCTGAAAGTACCGGTCAGGTTGGCGAGCCACAGCAGTCCGGCGAGCAGGACCAGCGAGCCGAAGCCCAGATAGATGGTGATCTTCCAAGCGATGGCGCGACGGTCGCCGCGGCCCATGATGCCGATCATGAGAAAGGTCGGGATCAGGGCGAGTTCGTGGAAAGCGTAAAAGAAGAACAGGTCGGTCGCGACGAAGGCTCCGATGGCACCGGCGGAGATCAGCAGCGAGGAGGCGTAGTAGAGCTTTTCCCGGCCCTCGGGAGACTTGCCGGAAAGTATGGCAGCCATCGTCACGATCACCGCCAGCAGCAGCATGATCACGCTCATGCCGTCGTAGAGGCCGAGCGAGAGGTGGATTTCCGGGGTGCTGACCACGCCGAGCGAGAAATTCCAGAAGCCGGCCTTCGGAGTGAAGGCAGCGGCAAGGCCGAGGGCGAGGTTGAGGCCGGCGGCGGCGATCGCGGCGAGGCGGGGTTTGGTGCCGCCGAGGATGGCGAACGCCGCGAGGATGGGGATGAGAACGAGGGCGAGGAGCATGGGAAACGCGGGCGCTTAGTTCCAGAAAGCGGTGAAGTAGATGACGAGCACCACGCCGATCCCGAGCAGGAAGGCGTAGCCCTGGAGGTTGCCGGCCTGGGCGCGGCGGAAGAGGTTGCCGAAGGACTGCGAAAGGCGGGTCGAACCGCCGACGAGCAGGCCGTTGATGATCCACTCGTCGAAGAAGTGGACGATGGCGGCGAGTCCGTCCTGGACGATGCGGACGACGCCCTTGTCGTAGAAGGCATCGATGTAGAAGCGGTTCTGCAGCAGCGGGATCCTGACCGGATCCTTGTCCTTGCCGGCGTAGAGGATGAAGCCCAGCGCGAGGCCGAGGATCAGGGCTCCGATCGAGGCACCGAGGATGATCAGGTGGCCCTCGGTGTGGCCTTCGTGATGCAAATGACGGGGATCGATGGCGTTGAGCGGGCCGGTGAGCCAGGCTGAGCCGATCGCCATGGCGGCGAGGATGACCAGCGGGCCCCACATCAGCAGGCCGACCTCTTTGGCGTGATCGGCGCTGTGTTCGCGGGGTTTTCCAAGGAAGGCCACCACGAAGGCGCGGGTCATGTAGAAGGTGGTGAGGAAGGCGACGAAGACGGCGATGCCAAACAGGAATTTGTTTTCGCCGTAGGCGGTGGCGAGGATCTCCTCCTTCGAGTAGAAACCGGAGGTCACGAAGGGCACGGCAATGAGGGCCGCGGTGCCGATGGCGAAGGTGAGGCCGGTGATCGGCATCTTTTTCAGCAGTCCGCCCATCTTCCAGATGTCCTGCTCGTGGTGGCAGGCGTAAATGACCGCGCCGGAGCCAAGGAAGAGGAGCGCCTTGAACCAGGCGTGGGTGAAGAGGTGGAACATGCCGGCTTCGCCACCGCCGAGACCGACCGCCATGACCATGTAGCCGAGCTGCGAGAGGGTCGAGTAGGCGAGGACGCGCTTGATGTCGTTCTGCTGGGTGGCCATCAGCGCGGCGCAGAGCGAGGTGATGCCGCCGGTCCAGGCGATCACGCGGCCGGCGATGCCTTCGAAGGCCTCGGGGCCGAGTTCGACCTGCACGCGGAAGAGCATGTAAACGCCGGCGGCGACCATGGTGGCGGCGTGAATGAGGGCGGAGACCGGAGTCGGGCCTTCCATCGCGTCGGGCAGCCAGACGTGGAGCGGCATCTGGGCGGACTTGCCGACCGCGCCGCAGAACACGCAGAGGATGGCCGCGGCGAGCAGTCCGCCGACGAGGTTCGGGTGGGCGGCGGCGAAGGTGGCGAGGCCGCCTTGCATGTCATCGAAAACGAAGGTGCCGGTGAGCCCGAACACGAGCAGGATGCCGACCATGAAGCCGAAGTCACCGATCCGGTTCACCATGAAGGCCTTGTTGGCGGCATCGGCGGCGGAGGCTTTCTGATACCAGTGACCGATCAGGAGGTAGGAGGACAGGCCCACCAACTCCCAGAAGATGAAGGTCATGATGAAGTTGCCGGCGAGGACGATGCCGGTCATCGAGAACATGAAGAGCGACAGGCCGGTGAAGTAGCGGGCCTTGGCCCCATCGTCCGCCATGTAGGCGAGCGAGAAGATGTGGACCAGCGAGCCGATGCCGGTGACGACGATCATCATCCCGGTCGAGAGCGCATCGAGCTTCAGCTGAATCGGCAGGGTGAAGTCACCGATCGTGATCCACGGGAACGGGGCGGTCATCTCGTCCTTGCCGAGGAGCGAGAAAGAGATGCCTAGCGTTACGACCACCGATGCCACGGACACCATCGAGGCGAGGAAGGCGTTCCGCTTCAGGTAGAGCTGGTTCACCGCTGCGGCGCAGAGGGGAAGGAGGAGAAGAAGCCAGGGCATGAAGGACATCGGATTCAGAAATGGGAAACCACGGATTAAGGGATTGGGGGATTTTTATTCCGTGGATTTGGGGCGCTTGTTGAGGATTCGCCGGAATTCGAGGGAGGGCTTGGCGAAGTTCAGGATGAGTCCGGCCTCAAGCCCGGTCACCGCGAGGTAGCTGAGCGTCTGAGCGATGTGGACCTCGTGGATCTCACGGACGACCTTGTTTTCGAGAAGCACCTTCGAATCGACGATCAGGTCGGTGATCAACTTACTCACGACGTGACCCTTGTAGATCACCGGAAACGTCTCCTGCTGAGTGAACGAAATCTGATGCTCGGCCAATTCGAGGCACATCGAGTTTTCGTAACTACGTTCGTCCAAGCCCGGACCATGAAAACGATGCACGGCCATCGCGAAACCGATCAGTTGTTCGGTTAGATCGCTATGAGGAGCAGTGAAGCGTTCCTGTTTCATGGAATCCCAAATCCCTTAATCCGTAAATCCGTGGTTCAACTTCAGTCGCGCAGGGTCGTCAGTTCGTCGGTGTGGATCGTTTGCCGCGCGCGGTAGAGGGCGACGATGATCGCGAGGCCGACGGCCACCTCGGCGGCGGCGACGGTGATGACGAAGAAGACGAGCATTTGGCCGTTGTAGTCGGGCAAGCCGTGGGCACCGTTGAAGCGGGAAAAGGCGACCAGAGTCAGGTTCGCGGCGCTCAGCATCAGCTCGAGGCACATGAACACGACGATGATGTTCCGCCGCATGACCACACCGGCGAGACCGATGGCGAAGAGAAGGCCGGAGACGAGCAGGTAGGAATTCAGGGAGGCCATGGAGAGAGTAGCGGGTAGCAGGTAGCCAGTAGCAAGGGTGTCAGGTGCAGGGTCGGACGGATTGCGAGAGCCCGATCAGGACTCGCTTGGCTTCCAGGGCGGATTCACGGAGGGCAGCGGTGTCGGCGTACCCGAGGTCTTGGGCAAGGAGAAGTTGGTAGCGTGCCTCCTCAAGCGAGGCTTCGGCGATGTTGTAGTGGCGCGCCTTGTCAGCATTCGACCACCGTGAAAATCCCTCAACAATGTTGGATGGAGTCGAGATAGCGGCTCGGCGGACTTGAGAGGTCAAACAGAACATTTCCTCTTTCGGGAGCTCACGGGTCACCCGATAAACACCAAGCACGAACTCATGCGCCTTCTGCCAGGCGGTGAGATCCTCGAATCGTTGGATTTTGCTCATGGTGATTTCGCTTGCTACTGGCTACCTGCTACCCGCTACACCGACTGGCGTTTGGAAAGGACGACGACGCCGACGGTGGCGACCAGCAGGAGGACGCCGATGATCTGAAGCGGCAGGTTGTAGCCGGTGAAGGCGACCTGGCCGACGAGATTGACGTCGGGCAGGTGACCGGCCTGGAGCTTTTCGGAAAGGCCCGGGCTTTCCGCGTAGTGCGCGGCGGCGGCGGTGAGATCCAGCGGCTCGGCGGCCTTGTCGGGCGAGTGGCCGAGGATGCCGATGAGCTGGATGGTGAAGGCGAGGACGATGCCGAGTCCGCCGATGGCGGGAACCAGCCTCGGCGTGCGCTTCTGCTCGGTCTTCAGGTCGAGTAGCATGATGATGAACAGGAACAGCACCATGATCGCCCCGGCATACACGAGGATCTGCATGATCCCGACGAAGAAGGCGTTCAGACCGATGAAAAGTCCGGCGAGTCCGACGAACGAGGCGACCATCGCGAGGGCGGAAGCGACCGGGTTCGGCAGCACGATGACCGCGAGCCCGCCTAGCAGCATCAGGAGGGCGAAGGTCCAGAAAAAGACGAGAGGCATGGGGAGGTCAGGGTAGGAAGCTTACTTCAGCTCGTTCCACTTGTTGACGAGACCGACGCGCTTGCCGCCGATTTCGTAGAGCTTCTTTTTGTCGTGCATCATCTCGGCGCGGCTGCCGCCGGCGATGAGGTAGTCTTTTCGAAGGAAAATGGCCTGCTCGGGGCAGACTTCCTCACACATGCCGCAGTAGATGCAGCGGGTCATATCGATATCGAACTCCTTGGGCCGCTTCTCGACCTTGGCCCACGGGTCGTCGCTGGGGATTTCGCCGGGCTCGATGGCGATCGCCTTGGGCGGGCAGATGAATTCGCAGAGCTGGCAGGAAACGCAGCGCTCGCGGCCTTGTTCGTCGGTCACCAGGGCGGGGGCGCCGCGGTAGTATTCCGGAAGTTGGTCGTCCCAGCGCTGCTCGGGGAACTGCATGGTGGCGCCGAGACCGGAAGACGCGAGATCGCTGGCGCCGCGGGTTTTTCCGCGCAGCGAGTCGAAGGCGTGCTTCATGGTGATGAAGAAGCCTTTGACGATGGCTCCGAGGTAGAGCTTTTCGCCGGTCGCGAGGTCGGGGCGTTTGACTTTGATGACTGCCATCGAGTGGAGAAGGGGAAATCAGTTCGAGCCGAGCAGGCCGTAATTCGGCTGTGGCTTGGGTTCGGACGAGCGCAGCGCCCAGAGCAGGCCGGCGGTCACGGCGAGAAGCACGACTGCGCCGATGATGGTGATCGCGGTGCCGAGTTGCGGAGCCGCGATCACGAGGGCGGCGAGGAAGACATTGATCAGGGCGGCCTCGAAGAAGATCACCCAGCCGAGGCGCATGAGCTGGTCGTAGCGGAAACGGGGCACGGTCCAGCGGACGAGGATGAAGAACAGGATGAAGGTCACCAGTTTCGTCATGAAGACGCCGAGATGGATCAGTCCGCCGACCTTGAAGCCGCCGATGGCGAGGTGGGACACGGCGTCATCGAGCCCGAAGCCCATCGACCAGCCGCCGAGGAAGAGGGTGACGATCATGGCCGAGCCGATGACCATGGCGGCGTATTCGCCCATGAAGAACATGGCGAACTTCATTGATGAGTATTCGGTATGGTAGCCGCCGACGAGTTCGGTTTCGCACTCCGGAAGGTCGAAGGGCATGCGGTTGGTTTCCGCGAAGATCGAGACGGTGAAGATGATGAAAGCGATCGCCGCCGGGATCCAGAAGAGGAGCTTCGAGACGAAGGTGTGGTCGGCATCGTGACCCCACAAGGGCAGCAGCAGCCAGCCGTGCTGGGCTTGTTGCTCGACGATGTTGGAGAGGTTGAGGTCGCCGTAGTAGAGAAGGACCGGGATGATCGAAAGGCCGAGCGCGATTTCGTAAGAAATCATCTGCGCGGTCGAACGGACGCCACCGACGAAGGGATACTTCGAGTTGGAGGACCAGCCGGCCAGCGTGATGCCGTAAACCGACAGCGAGGCGATCGCGAAGACGAACAGCGGGCCGACGTCGAGGTCGGCGATGACCAGTTTCACTTCCTCGCCGGAGAAGCCGATCGGCGAGCCGAAGGGGATCACGCAGACGGTGATGAGGGAGGGCACAACGACCAGCGCGGGGGCGAGCCAATAGAATGCCTTGCGAACGTGGGTGGGCGTGAAGTCCTCCTTGAGGAAGAGCTTGAGACCGTCGGCCATCGGCTGCACGAGCCCGAAGAAGTGGAAATCTTTCTTGGCACCGAAAAGTGTGAGCGGGATACCGACGCGGTTGGGGCCGACGCGGTCCTGGATGATGGCGGAAAAGCGGCGCTCGAAGTAAACGGAGATCGGCACCAGCGGCAGCACCACCATGAAGGTGAGGCCGATGACCTTGGCGGCGATGATGGCCAGTTGAACGAGGAAATCCATGAGGTCAGGGAAAAGGGGATCAGCCGACGATTTCGCCGGAGGCCTTGCGGGCGGCTTCGTTTTCGAGGAGCGGGATGGTGACGCCGGTCTCGGTGACGGGGACCCCGAGGTCGCCGATCTTCGACAGCGTCATGTCGGCGAACTCCGGCACGCCGGCGGCCATGTCCTTGAAGACGTCCTCGATGAGGAAGGGGCCGGTCTCGCCGGAAAGGTCGCGGAGGATTTCCCAGTCGTCGCGGGCTTCGGCGGGCGGCTCGATCGCGCGGTTGAGGCGTTGGAGGCGACCGGTCACGTTGACCATCGAGCCGCGCTTTTCGGCGAAAGCCGCGCCCGGCAGGACGACGTGGCTGGCTTCAGCGGTCGGGCCGGCGAGGAGCTGGACGGAGGCGAGGAACTCGAGCTTGGCGAGGTCTCCGGTGGAAAGGCCGGCTTCGGCGGTGAGGTCTTCGCCGAGGTTGAGCACGGCCTTGATCGAGCCGTTGCGGATGCCGTCGGCGATGGCCGACAGGCGGAAGGCGGTGTCCTCGCGACGCCACACCAGCTTGGCACCGGTGGTGTTCGGGTTGCGGTCGGCGGAGATCAGCAGGCCGTCGCTTTCGCCCATGCGGGGAACCGTCGTGACCTGCTCGATGCCGTGCTGGTGGGCCAGCTTCATCGCCATGTGCAGCTCCTCATTGGTCATGCGCGCCGAGGCGACGATCGCGATCTGGTCGGCCGAGTAGCGGGCGAGGGCCTCGCGGACCGCGGCCAGCGCGTTGGCCCACGTGGCGGGTTGGTGTTTTCCATCCAGCTTCACCATCGGCTCGGTGAGGCGCTCGGGCGAGTCGATGTAGTGGAAATTCAGGCGGTGCGAGTCGGGCATCCAGCACGAGTTGACCTCGTCATTCTGGCGCGGGGTGATGCGGTAGATCGTTTCGCCGCGGGTCCAGACGATGATGTTGGCGCCGGTGCCGCAGTTGACGTCGATGGTCTTGGTTTCCTTCAGGAACCAGACGCGCATCTCGAAGCGGAAATCGTTGCTGGTGAGCGCGCCGACCGGGCAGATGTCGGCGGTGTTGAGCGAGTAATTCGAGTCGAGCTTGCGGCCCGGGTGAACCGTGAGCGTGGTGTAGGTGCCGCGCTGGGTGAAGCCGAGCACCGGATCGTCGGCGACCTCGCCCATGAAGCGGATGCACCGGCTGCACATGATGCAGCGCTCGTCGTCGAGGCGGATGCGCGGGCCAATGTCGACGTTCTTCGGCTTCTTCACCTTCATGTCGATGAAGCGCGAATGGCCGCGGCCGTAGCCGACCGAGTGCTCCTGCAGGCGGCATTCGCCGGCTTGGTCGCAGATCGGGCAATCGAGCGGGTGATTGATGAGCAGGAACTCCATCACGCCCTCACGGACCTTCTCGACGAGTTCGCCGTGGGTGCGGATGCCCATGTTTTCCGCGACGGTGTTCGCGCAGGCGATGACCGGGCGGGGCATCCAGCCGATTTCCTGATAGCCCTCGTCATTGTAGGCCGGGTCCTGGCCGGGGGCCGGGCGTGGTGGCATGCCCATCTGGACGAGGCACATGCGGCAGTTGCCGGGCGAGGAAAGCTTGGGGTGGTAGCAGTAGTGCGGGACGTCGACCTGAAACATCCGGCAGGCCTCGATCATCCGCGTGCCCTTGGGAACCTGGCGCCAGACGCCGTCGATCTGCACGTTGACCATGCCCTTTTCGGCGGCAAGATCCTTGGGGAGGCGGGCTTCTGCGGTGGAGGCGGAATCGCTCATGTCAATGCGAGGAAACGTGCTTGAGGCACGGCCGGGAGGCGGCGCGGCGGGAATATGGAAACCGCCCCAGCCAGCGGCAAGCGCACTTTGTGAAAAATTTCACAAACTCGGACCGTTGGCGAGGACGCATCGCCCGAACCCGCGAGGATATGCGGAAATCGGGCGTTTCGAAGCAGGAATCAGGCCCGGCTGATGTAGGAACCGTCTTCGGTTTTGATCAGCAAACGTTCGCCCGGATTGATGAAAAGCGGTGCCTGGATGACGAGGCCGGTTTCCATGGTCACCGTCTTGTTGGCGTTGTTGGCGGAGTCGCCCTTGATGCCTTCGGGGGCCTCGGCGACGGTCATTTCCATGGAGGGCGGAAGCTCGATGTCGGCCACCACGCCGTCGGCGAAGAGGAGGGTGTAGATCTGGCCTTCGATCAGGTAGTCGCGGACCAGGTCGATGATTTCCTCGGGCACCACGACGTCGTCGTAGGTCTCGTTGTGGAGGAAATGGTGGCCGGCGGAGTCTTTGTAGGAGTATTCGTGGGGGATGCGCTCGAGCATCACGCCTTCCATCGAGTCGTTCGAGGTCAGGCGGAGGTTGGAAACCTTCTTGGTGGCCACGCTGCGGATCGACATCTGCACGTAGGACGCCATGCGTGGAGGGGTCTTGAGTTCGTGGGAGATCACGACGCAGACGTCGCCGTTGTGACGGACCGCGTGACCGCGGCGGAGGTTGATGACAGGAGTGCTGGCCATGTTGCGCAGCGGGATAGGCGGCGGCCCGGCCGATGGCAAGGATGGAGTGGAGGCTGCGATGGGTGGGGCGGAGTCACGAGAGGAGTTGCAGGATGCGCGGGACGGGGTGGATGAATGAGATGGGATTCCGGGGGTTCGGCGGCTGCGGGTTTTTGTGACAGGACCGTGACGCCGGGAGACCGCAGCTTGGACGGAGCAGTCCCGATTTGGAAGAAAACCAGCGACTTAGGGCGGATTGAGCTTTGTGACATCCGCGTGACAAAACCGTCACACAATCCGGCTACGCGTGACATTTCCGTCATCCTAAGAACCGCGGCGTCCACCCGACGGACATCCACGCAAACCATGAACGCGCTTCCATCGGCCCTTTCCACCGGCCTCCGCTGTGCCCTTTACGGGATCCTCGCCACCACCGCCCTCGGCGGGGAAATCGAAACCGTCGCGCCCGCTCCCGCCCCGGCCAACTCCGGCGACTGGTGCGAGTGGCTCGGCAACAAGCCGGGCACGCTTTACAAGAGCGACAATCCCTTCATCCAGGAATTCGGCGTGTTCGGACGATTCCAATGGCAGGCGGCCTACATGACGGGCGAGGACGTCAATGGCTACGAGTTCAGCGACGACTACACCGAAGTCCGCCGTTTCCGTCTGGGTGCCCAGCTCAAGTTCCTCAACTTTTTCACCGCCAAGGCGAACGTGAACCTCGCTGACGATGCCCGTCACTCGACCACCCGCTTCCCCGGCGATGACCAACTGGGTTGGGGCTACGAGGACTTCGATGAGGCCCTGCTGATCTTCGATGCCAAGAAAGCCTTCGGGATCGAGCAGCTCGACGCCCTCGAAGTCGCCTACGGTCGCCACAAATTCGTGCTCGGCTCGGAGGCGCGGACTTCGTCCAAAAAGCTGCTCACCGTCGAGCGGTCCGCCATTTCCAACAAGGTCTACGACAGCCTGCGCCCGACCGGCCTCTCCGTGAACGCGGCCAAGGGCGACTGGGAGTTCGCCGCCGCGATCTACAGCACGGATGCCGACGTCAACGGCGACAACGTCGATTTCATCGGCGGCTGGAACGACGGACTGGCCTACTATCTGGGCGTCGGCTACCAGGCCACCGACGAGCTCTCCTTCTACTGGGACATGGTCTACAATGACGCCCAGGCGACGAGTGGCGAGGACTCGCTGTGGGGCTACGAGTGGGCGACCGCGTTCACCGCAACTTATGACCAGGGATCCTGGGGGGTGATCGCCGACCTCTATTACGGGGACAATGGCGATGCGGACAACGGCGTGGGCAGGGCCAACCGCCAGGGCGATTTCTGGGGCCTGGTTGTCATGCCCCACCTGTGGCTCGTCCAGGACAAGCTGGAGGGTGTGGTGCGCTACCAGTACGCCGGTGCCTCCGAGGATCAGGGCATTCGGGCCAACAGCCGCTACGTCCGCCGCGATCACGGCCCGGTCGTCAATGTGAACTCCGGCCGCGGCAACGAACACCACTCGATCTACGGCGGCCTGAACTACTACCTCTGCGGCCACAACCTGAAGGTGCAGACCGGCCTCGAGTATGAGTGGTTCAATGCGCCGGGCGTCGGCGTGGCTGGCGACGTCAGCGCCACCACCTACTGGTTCGGCTTCCGAAGCTTCTTCTAAACCCTGGGTTTCCCAGCCCGGGCAGGCGGACCGCGCATCGACCGCCTGCCCGGGTGACGGGTTCGACATCGCCGCTGGATCGCCTGGGTGACAACACCGTCACCAATGAGCCAGTGGCAAACTTCCTGACATTTCCGATCTGTCGGCCGCGCCCAATCAGCGGCCATTTCACGTCACTGAAAAAACGTACATCCCATGAAAACGATCCTTACCGGCATCTTCGCCGCCAGTCTCGCCGCCGCTTCGGCCGCGGAATCGCACCTCGATGAAAACCTCGCCAGCTACGAGCCGGTCTCCGGCGTGTCGGGCAGCCTCTCGTCCGTCGGCTCGGACACGCTGAACAACCTCATGACCTTGTGGGCGGAGGGCTTCAAGAAGGCCTATCCGAACGTCACCATCTCGATCGAGGGCAAGGGCTCCTCGACCGCGCCGCCGGCCCTGATGGAGGGCACCTCGCAGCTCGGGCCGATGAGCCGCCCGATGAAGGCCGAGGAAATGGACGCCTTTGAGAAAAAGTTCGGCTACAAGCCGACCGAGGTGAAGGTCGCCATCGACGCCCTCGCCGTGTTCGCCCACAAGGACAACCCGATCGAAGGTCTCAGCCTGAAGCAGGTCGACGGCATCTTTTCCAGCACCCGCAAGAGCGGCAGCGAGGACCTCACCGAGTGGGGCCAGCTCGGCCTCGACGCCTGGAAGGGCCGCCCGATCTCGCTCTACGGCCGCAACTCGGCTTCCGGCACCTACGGCTTCTTCCAGGAGCACGTGCTCGGCAAGGGCGACTACAAGGCGACCGTCAAGGAGCAGCCCGGTTCCTCGGCCGTGGTGCAGGGCGTCGGCGGCGACCAGTATGCGCTCGGCTACTCGGGCATCGGCTACAAGACCTCCGGCGTGCGCGCCCTGCCGCTTTCCAGCGATGGGGGTGAGTTCTTCGAGGCCACCTACGACAACGCGCTGTCCGGCGACTACCCGCTGGCCCGCTTCCTCCTGATCTACGTCAACAAGAAGCCCGGCGAGGCGCTGCCGAAGACCACGCTCGAGTTCCTCAAATACGTGCTTTCCAAGGAAGGCCAGGCGATCGTCGAAAAGGACGGCTACTTCCCGCTGCCGGCGGAGGTGGTGACCGAGCAAGTCGACTCGCTTTCCAAGTAATGCCGGATTGACCGAAGGCCCGGCAGGGGACAGCACTTTCGGCGTCGAAGTTGTCACTTCGGCCGGATTGCCCCTTGCCGGGTCTTTCCATTGCTTGCCCGCGCGAGAATGAGCCCCGCATCCCCGCCCACACCCGATCCCAAGCGCTTCGAAGTTTCGAAGAGGACGCTGCTGCTGGACCGGGTCATGACCCAGCTGATCCGCATCGGCGGACTTGCGGTGATCGTGGCGGTGTTCGGGATTTTCTTTTTCATCGTCCGGGAAATCCTGCCGCTCTTCTCGGGGGCGCACGTCGCAGCCGAGGAGGTCGTGGAAACCCCCGGCGGCCGGCCCCTGGTCCTGGGCGTCGATGAGTGGGGCGAGATGCCCTTTCTTTACCGCGGCGACGGCCAGGTGGTCTTCGTCAGCATGGCCGATGGTGCCCGCCAGGTGGTGCCGGTGCCCTCGCTTGAGGGACTCGCGCCGTCCGCGGTGGCTTATGATCCGGTGCATCGCCGGGTGGCGGTCGGGCTCGGCGACGGGCGGGTGGGCTCGTTCCGGGTCGTTTATGAAACGAAGTTCAACGAGGCCGGCGAGCGTTCGATCCTGCCGACGATCGAGGCCGAGCCTTGGTTCGAGGACAGCATCGGCGAAGGCCCGGTCACCGCGCTTTCGTACGGCGACGGCGGCGACAAGCGCCTGCTGGTCGTGGCCCGTCAGTCCGGGCTCGCCGCCCTGCGCCTCGGCCAGAAGCGGGCGCTGATCGGCAAGCCGAAGTTGACGCTCCAAGGCACCGCGGACCTGACGGCGGAGGTGGGCTCGCCGGTGGTGTCCATCGTTTCCTCGCAAAACGGTGAAGCGGCGCTGGTCGCGGGTGCCGATGGCAAAGTCCGCTACTTCCAGGTCGATGGCGGTGAAGTGACGCTCAGGCAGACCTTCGCGCCCTTCGGCGACACCCCGCCGGCGCGGATGGATTACCTGTTCGGCGGCGTTTCCGTGGCCATGACGGACACCACGGGGCACCAGAAGATCTACAGCCTGTTCCGCCCCGAGGGCTCGACCGTGCGCCTGTTCGGCGAAACGAAGGAGTTCGACCGTGTCGGCGAGGGCGTGCCGGTGTTCGCGCCGAGCCTGCGCAACAAGAGCTTCCTCACGGGTGCGGGCGGAACGCTGTCGGTGCGTCACCTCACCTCGGGCTCGACCCGCTGGGAGGGCAAGGCGGAGTTCGTGCCGGTCGCCGCCACCATCGATGGCAAAACCGAACACTTCTTCATCGCCGGCGACGACGGTCGCATCCAGCGCTTCGAACTGGAGGACCCGCATCCCGAGGCCGGCTGGCGGGCCTTCTTCGGCAAGGTCTGGTATGAAGGCGGCTCCGAGCCGGTTTTCCAGTGGCAGTCGACCGGTGGCTCGGACGACTTCGAGCCGAAGCTGTCGCTGATTCCGTTGATCGTCGGCTCGCTGAAAGGCACCTTCTACGCGCTGCTGTTTTCCATCCCGATCGCGCTCCTGGCGGCGGTCTTTTCCGCAGCCTTCCTGCCGCACGACATGAAGCGCGTGGTGAAGCCCGCCATGGAAATCATGGCCTCGCTGCCCTCGGTCGTGCTCGGTTTCCTCGCCGGCATCTGGCTGGCGCCGATCATCGAGGACAAGGTGCCGTCGATCCTGCTGGTCTGCCTTTCGCTGCCGGTTTCCGCGCTGCTGGTCGGGCTGATCTGGAGCCGCCAGCCGATGGCCATCCGCGGCAAGTTCGAAGGCGGTCGCGAGTGGATGGTGCTGCTGCCGGTGCTAGTGCTCGTCGGCTGGATCGCCTGGGAGCTGGGACCGGTGCTCGAAAGGCTGGCCTTTGTTTACAAGGACGCCTCGACTGGCAAGGAGATCGCCGATTTCCGCCTGTGGTGGCCGCAGGTGACCGGGCTGTCCTTTGACCAACGGAACTCGCTGGTGGTCGGCTTCATGATGGGCTTTGCGGTCATCCCGGTCATTTTCACGATTGCCGAGGACGCGCTCTCGAACGTGCCGAAGACCCTCACCGCCGCGTCCGCCGCGCTCGGGGCGAGCCGCTGGCAGGTGGTGCGCACGGTGATCATCCCGGTCGCCTCGCCGGGGATCTTCTCCGCCTTGATGATCGGCTTCGGCCGCGCGGTGGGGGAAACGATGATCGTGGTGATGGCCACCGGCAACACACCGGTGACCGAGTGGAACATCTTCAGCGGCATGCGCACGCTGTCGGCGAACATCGCCGTCGAGCTGCCCGAGGCCGCGCCGGGCTCCACCCACTACCGCACGCTGTTCCTCGGCGCGCTCGTGCTTTTCATGCTCACCTTCATCCTCAACAGCGTCGCCGAGGTCATGCGCCAGCGGCTGCGCGAGAAAAACAAGCTCGTCTGATCCATGGCCCGCTCCGACAAGCCATTCTCGACCACCGGCCGCTCGCGGCGGGGAGAGCCGCTCGTATGGCTGACCGCCGCCGGGCTGGCGATCGGCGTGCTGCTGACCGTCTCGCTGCTCGGGCTCGTGGTCTACAAGGGCCTCGAGTCCTTTTGGCCGGGCCGTATCATGGTCTGGGAGGTCGCGAAGGACGGGGGCCACGAAACGATCGCCGGCTATGAAGTCCAGGAACGGACCCGCCGCGATCTGGATGGCACGACCCACGCCGAGGTGCAGGTTTTCCGGGGAAACGCGGAACTCTATGGGGAAAAGTTCATCTATCTCGACCGCGCCGACCTGCAGACCGGCACCGAGCCGGATGACATCCTGCTCATCGAGCGGATGGAAGGCGGGCTTGTCATCGGGCGGGCCCGGGCGCTTGAACTCGACGGTGGAGAAACGCTGGCGCCGGATGCGACCGATTTCCGCAAACGACTGGAGGGCCTGATCCAGACCAGCAAGGAGCGACGCAAGGAGCTCAAGCACATCGAGAAGAAGGAAATCGGCCGCAACGCGAAGCGGGTGAAGGAGCTGACTCTCCAACAAAAGCTTCACGGCGAAAGCGAGGCGATCGACAGGGAACTCGCCAGCCTCCAGGCCGAGTTCCAGAAGCTCGACGCCGAACGCGGCGAGATCCGCAAGCAACTGGACGCCGACCACCTGGTGGTGCTGTCCGCCGACGATCGGGAAATCCGCATCGCAGGCGGGGAGCTGCTGCATGTCTACCGGCCGAACCAGGCCGGTTTCTTCGGCCGCCTCGGCGAGATGCTGCGTCGCATCTGGGAATTCCTCAGCACCGACCCGCGAGAGGCGAACACCGAGGGCGGGGTGTTTCCGGCGATCTTCGGCACGGTCGTGATGACGCTGGTGATGAGCCTGTTCGTCACGCCATTCGGCGTCATCGCGGCGATCTATCTTCGCGAATACGCGAAACAAGGGCCGCTGGTCCGCGCGGTGCGGATTTCCGTCAACAACCTCGCCGGCGTGCCCTCGATCGTCTTCGGCGTGTTCGGCCTGGCCTTCTTCATCTACTTCGTCGGCGGCGTGTTCGACTCCTGGTTTTTCCCGAACAGTGAGGAGCCGGTCTACAAAAGCGGTGGCATCCTGTGGGCCTCGCTCACGCTCGCGCTGCTTACCGTGCCGGTGGTCATCGTGGCCACCGAGGAAGCGCTCGCCGCCGTCCCGCGAGGCGTCCGCGAGGCGGCGCTCGCCTGCGGAGCCTCGAAGTGGCAGGCAATCCAACGCGTGGTCCTGCCGGCCTCCTTGCCCGGCATCCTGACGGGCGTCATCCTCGCCATGGCCCGCGGGGCGGGGGAGGTCGCGCCGCTGATGCTCGTCGGCGTGGTGAAGATCGCGCCCGACTTGCCGATCGATGCCACCGCGCCCTTCGTTCATCCGGAGCGTCAGTTCATGCACCTCGGGTTCCACATCTACGATCTCGGCTTCCAGTCGCCCGACTCCGAGGCCGCCAAGCCGATGGTGTTCGCCACCACGCTGCTGCTGATCACGATCGTCGTCGTCATGAACCTGAGCGCGATCATCATCCGCAACCGGCTCCGCAAGAAGTACGCCACCAGTAGTTTCTAATGCCACGCGAGGACTTCATCGACGTCGACAGCTTCAGCTTTTTCTACGGGGAAAAGCAGGCCCTCTACGACATCGACATGGACATTCCCGAGCGCCAGGTCACGGCGCTCATCGGGCCCTCGGGCTGCGGCAAATCGACCCTGCTGCGGAACATGAACCGGATGAACGACCTGATCGACGGCGTCCGCCACCAGGGCGACATCCGGCTCAACGGCCACAGCCTCTACGACCCGAAAGTGGAGGTGATTTCGCTGCGAAAACGGGTCGGGATGGTGTTCCAGAAATACAATCCCTTCGCCAAATCGATCTACGAGAACGTCGTCTTCAGCCTCCGCGTCGCCGGCCGCAACCGGAAGAAGGAACTCGACGAAGTGGTCGAGCGCTCGCTGACTTCCGCGGCGCTTTGGGACGAGGTGAAGGACCGCCTGCACGACAGCGCCTTCGGACTTTCCGGTGGCCAGCAGCAGCGATTGTGCATCGCCCGCGCGATCGCCAACCAGCCCGAGATCCTCTTGATGGACGAGCCCTGTGCCGCGCTCGACCCGACCGCGACGCTCAAGATCGAGTCGCTGATCCGCGAGCTGAAGCAGCAGTTCACGATCGTCATCGTCACCCACAACATGGAGCAGGCGACCCGCTGCTCCGACCGCACCGCCTTCCTCTACATGGGCCGTCTGATCGAATACGGTCCAACGCTCGAAATCTTCGAGAACCCGAAGGCCGACGAAACTGAAGCCTACATTTCCGGACGATTCAGCTGATGACCGCACCCGTTTCCAACTCCCCGGAGACCGCCATCGCCGTCGATGGCGTGGACTTCTGCTACGGCAGGTCCCGCGCCCTCAAGGAGATCTCGCTGGAGGTGCGAAAGCGCGAAATCGTGGCCTTCATCGGACCTTCAGGCTGTGGAAAATCCACGCTGCTCCGTTGCTTCAACCGCATGAACGATCTCGTGCCCGGAGCCCGCGTGACCCAGGGCACGATCGAGATCGACGGCGTCGAGATCCACAGCCCCGAGGTCGATCCCGTGGAGCTCCGCCGCCGGGTGGGGATGGTGTTTCAAAAGAGCAATCCGTTTCCGCGGACCATCTATGAGAACGTCGCCTACGGGCCCCGGCTGGCCGGGATCTCCGACAAGTCGGAGCTCGACGGCATCGTCGAAAAAGCCCTCCGCGGTTCCGCCCTGTGGGACGAGGTGAAGGACCGCCTCAACGAAAGCGCCTTCGGCCTTTCCGGCGGCCAGCAGCAGCGCCTGTGCATCGCCCGGACGATCGCGGTGAAGCCCGAGATCGTGCTGATGGACGAGCCCTGCTCGGCGCTCGATCCGGTCGCCACCGCCAAGGTCGAGGAGCTGATTCTCGACCTCAAACGGGACTACACGATCGTGATCGTGACCCACAACATGCAGCAGGCCACCCGCGTCTCGGATCGGACGGCCTTCTTTTATCTCGGGGAAATGGTTGAATTCGATGAAACGAGCACGATTTTTTCCAATCCCCGGCGGCAGGAGACGGAAGACTACGTCACCGGCCGCTTCGGTTGATTTCCTCTAGTGCCATGTCCCCGAATACTCCTCATATCATCCGCGAATTCGACGATTCGATCCGTAAGCTGGTGGATTGCCTGATCTCGATGGGGACCCAGAGTCGCCTGAACCTCCAACGATCGATCGACGGCCTGCTGACCCGCGACCTGGACCTGTGCAAGGCGGTGATCGCCGACGACAACGAGGTTGATGAGGCCGAGCGCACGATCGATTCGATGGGCATGAACATCCTGCTGCGCTACCACCCGGTGGCGCGGGACCTGAGGCTGGTGATCACCTGCATGAAGGCGGCGGCCAACCTGGAGCGGATTTCGGATCACGCCGTCAACATCGCCAAGCGGGGTCGTAAAATGCTCGACCGCGAAGAGGTGCGCGAGGCGCGCCTGATCGAGCCGATCTTCCACATGGCGGACGACATGTTGCAGGAGGCCCTGACCGCCTTTGCCGACCGCGATTCGGGTCGGGGCCGCGGGCTCAAGGACCAGGACAAGGAACTCGACCGCGCCCACAAGCGCGTGACCACGACCCTCAGTGAATTGCTGGAGGAGGGCGGCGAGAACTCGGCCTCCTACCTGCATCTGATCTTCATCGTCCGCTCGCTCGAGCGGGTCGGCGACCTGGCCGTCAACATCGGCGAGGACGCCGTCTTCCTCGACGTGGCCGAGGATATCCGCTACGGGCGCCACAAGACCGTCGAGACGCCTGCCGCGGATCTCTCCGCCGGCGGAGCGGCGGAGGATGAAGTCGGGTAGCCCCGGCATTTCGGCCGGGGCTCGGGCGCCCTATTCCGGCAGGGTGTAGCTGGTGCCTTGGATGCGGGCGACTTCCGCCGCCATGTTTACGTTGCCGTAAAGAATTCCAAGCTGCTTGCCCGTGAGGTTCGGATCGAGAACGGTGCCTTGGAGAAGGAAGGGATCGTCACCGGTCGAGGTGGCGAGGTCGAGGCGCAGACCGGTCGCTGGCAGGGTGAGCGATTGATAATTGCTCCGACCGGAGGCCACGAAGGTGAGGGCCGGCGCGTTGCGGCCGACCACTTTGTAGCTGTAGCTCTGATCGACGTAGTAGGCCTCGCCCACGGCGTGGGGCTCGACGATGGCGGCATCGAAGGTGTTGGGAGCCCGGAGTCCGGTGCTGGCGAGCGTCCGCGTGATATCGAGGTCTCCCGCGCCGGTGCGGATCAGCCATTTCAACGACGATCCGTCGAGGTTGTAGTGCAGCCACAGGGTTCCGGTATTGACCGGGCTGTTGGCGGAACGGCTGACCCATCGGATGAAGCCGTTGGTGTCCACGTGCTCATCGCGAGCGTTGCCGGCGGCATCGATGTAGCGGAATCCGAGGTCCATGGTGACCTGGCGCTCGATGTAGGCTTGCGGCGCCGAGCGACGGTCCGTCGGGCCGGTGCCGAGCGCGATTTCCTGGGCGTCGGTGAACCCGTCGCCATCGGAGTCCGCCAGATAAACCTTGGTGCCGTAGATCTTGACCTCGTCGCCATCGCTGATGCCGTCACCATCGGTATCCGGATTGTTCGGATCCCCCTTGGCGCGCTTTTCCTCGCTGTCCAGAAGGCCATCTCCGTCCGCATCGCCATCGAGGGTGAGCACGACATTGGCGGGCCGCGTGGTGACTTGAAGCGGGATGACCGCGCCCGAGGTCAGGGCTCCCATTTCGGCGTAGATGTCATAGGTCGCGTTGGAAACCACCGATACGGTCAGGCGGGCGGTATTGCGGACCAGCTCGACGGTCTTGTTGACGTCGCCAACCTGCAGGGAAACTTGATTTGCCGCCGTGGAAATGCCCGGAGCCAGTCGCACGGTGAGCCGGATGTCGATGGGAACCGAGGCGCGGTCGAGAGGGTTCGTGCCCGCTTCGACTTCGGCATAGTCGGTCGCGCGGTCCCCATCGGTGTCCTTCTTTTTCGGGTCGGTGGAGTGAACCCGGACCTCCAGATAGTCGTTCAACCCGTCACCATCGGTATCGGCCTTGTCGAGCTTGGTCCCCAGGGCGAGTTCCTCGCTGTCGAGCAGCCCGTCGCCGTCGGTGTCGCCGTCCAGCTCGAAGACCAGGGTCGTCGGCTCGGTCACGGTGAGCACTTCGGTGCGCTGGCCATCATATTTTCCCATCTGAACGGTGATGGAGTAGGTGGCATCCTGCAGGAGGAAGAGCCGGCGGAAGGAGGGGCCACCGAGGAGTTCGGCAGGGACGCCGGCGGGAGCTTCGGGACCCTCGGCGGAGATCATGGCGAGGGTGGTGGAACCGAGCTTGAGGGCACTGTTCAGGGAAACCCGGACAATCACCGGCACCGGCGACCGCACCGCGCTCGGGGTTTCGCCGGCGAGGAGGCTTTTCATGCCGCTGACCGCCCAGCCCTGGGTCAGTCCCGATCCGTCGCGGCAATTGCCGACGATCACATCGCCATCGTCGGAAATCCCGGTGGCCTCGTAGACGGTCCAATAGGAGAGATTGACGCCCGCGCCGACCAGCAGGGTCTTAAGCGAGCGCAGGCCGTGGGCCGAGTCCCAGACGACCGCTTCCTGGCCCGAGGCGGAGGTTCCATATCCCACGGCACAGCTTCCGTTCCCGGAAACGTCCAGCAAGCGGCAGGAGACGGCACCGCCATCGAGATCACCCACGGACTGCGGGGCCGAGTTGCCGGTCGGATCGAAGATCACTCCCTGGACACCGGCTGCGTCCGTGCCGTAGCCGACGATCGTGGAGCCATCGGCGGAAATCGCGGTGGCGGCGGAGCCATCCCCGCCGCCGGGCAGGTCTTTGAGGGAAATCATGGTGCCTCCTTGGGACCATTTGAAAGCCTCCGAGCCGCTGTTGTAGGAACTGGCGCCGACCACGATCGAGCCGTCGCCCGAGATCGCGTTTGCCACCGAGGTGCTCCCCGCGTTGGGGTTCAGCACGCCGAGATCGCTGACGTTGGCCCCTTCCCAAAGGGCGGCGCGGACGCCCGACGAAGTGGTGGAAAGGCCCACGACCCTGGCTCCATCGGCGGAGATGCCGAGGCCTTGGGCGAACATGATCCCGCCGGATCCCAGCACCTTCAGTTCCTTGATGCCGGCAGCGGCGGTCCAGCGGGCGGCGCGAACCCCGGAGTTGCCGCGAGTTCCGGTCCCGCTTCCGGCACTGCCGTCGTAGGACAGGGAAGACATCGAGGAGCGGAACGGATCGGGCAGGATGTCTCCCAGACCGCTGACGCCCGTGTTGAACTTCCAGGCCATCGCTTCCTCGCCTTGGGCCGATTCGCCCTTGCCACAGACCACGGATCCATCGCCCGAAATGCCCGCGACGCTGGCGTTGCCGAATTTGTCGGGGAAGCCCTGGATCAGATTGAAAACGAGCGGGGTGGGCGCGGCCACCACGGTGGAGCTGAGGCCGGCCAGGAGACAGGCGGCAAGGGAGGGTTTCATGGAAGTGAGAAACAAGGGTTGGTTCGCCGGACCGAAGCCCGGTCGGGAAAAAATCGTGGCAGGTATCTCCGGATATCTCTCCCGCGGCAATCGGAAACCGCGGGAAGGCCGGAAAGTTCGCGGCATAATTCACGCCGCCATGGATTTAGTCCACCTCCAGACGGTAGCGCCGCACGGCGGGATCCACCTCACGCGACCAGGCATCAATGCCACCCTTCATGACGCGCGTCCGCTTCAATCCATGCCCCTGAAACCAAGATCCATGATCCAGCGCATGGCGCCCCTGGTGGTCGTAGAGCACGATCTCCCGCTGCGGATCCCCGGCGAAGAGCTGCTGCTGCAGTTCCTGCGTCATGAAAACCGAGCCCTCGATCCGCACGGCATCGTGCTCCTCGCGGGTCCTCGTGTCCACCAGCAGCGGCGGGGTATCCGAGCCGAGACGCTGTTTCACCTCGGCCGGACCGATCAGCATCTGCTGGTCGTGCGCATCCGCGGAAAGCAGGTGCTCCAGCATCTCCGCCGGGTCATGCCCGCCGGAGCGCGCCGCCAGGCCGGCCAAGGTCTCCTGCGGGGCGAAACCGCAACTCTGGCAGCCACCCAGATGGTAGCGCGAGAAAAGAGCCCGCCGGGCACCCGGCAGGGCATCGAGAATGTCCGCCATCGGCGAATCCGGAGTGAGTTCGGAGGTCGTCATGAGCCCACCGTAGGAGGTTCGGCGGAAAATTTCCACTGTCACCCGGTCCGAGGCTGGGTCAGGTTGCCTCCGCATGCCGGCGACCGACGACGAACCGAAGATCTATCTTCTGCCGAACCTGATGACGGCCGGCAACCTTGCGTGCGGGTTCTTCGCCGTGCTGTCCATCTTCCAAGGCATCCTCGTGGCCACCAGCAAGGAGGCCGGCTACGACTTCGCCCTGGCCCAGCCGTTTTACGAGCGGGCGATCATGCTGATCTTCGCCTCGTGCATCTTCGATCTCCTTGACGGTCGCCTGGCCCGCCTCGGCGGCAAGGAATCGCCCTTCGGCCGGGAGTTCGACTCGCTGGCCGATGTGATCAGCTTCGGCATGGCGCCCTCCCTCCTGATGGCGAAGGCCGTGCTCTTTCCGCTCGACCACTACGTGGACGGGCTCGGCTGGGGCCTCGCCTGCATCTACGTGCTTTGCGGCGCCGTGCGGCTTGCCCGCTTCAATTGCATCGCCGCCTCTTCCAACCACAATCCCTCCGACACCGATTTCCGCGGCATTCCGATCCCCATGGCCGCCGGCTTCATTTCCTCGCTGACCTTCCTCATCATCTATCTGAATGAGAACGACCGGGATCTCGGCATCTGGAAATTCGTGCTGGCCGGGGCGATGCTGTGCCTTTCCTACCTGATGATCAGCAACGTCCGCTACCCGAGCTTCAAAAAACTCGGCTGGCGGACCCGCGGCACCCCCTTGGTGATCGTGGGGGGGGTGGTGCTTCTGGTGGTGACGGTGCGTTACCGCTACGTGATGCCCGTCATGCTCTTCAGCGCCTATCTTCTCTACGGATTGGTCGTGCGACCGTTTCTCCCGAAACGAATCGTGAAGGAGATCGAGGACGAGGAGCACGCGGACGATTCCCAGGAAGAAAATCCAAAAAGTTTTTGATTAAATTTCCTTAATTATTTAGAACGCTTCGCGTGAAGTTTCGAGGCGCTCCTTTTCGTCTTTTGCTGTGGCTCTTCTGCGGGTTCCTGGTGCTGTCGGCCGCCACCGCCGCGCGATTTTCAACCGTGATCATCGATGCCGGACACGGTGGCAAGGACAAGGGGGCCTACTGGGGCGGGGTGAGGGAATCGACCCTCAACCTCGGCGTCGCCCGCGAACTGGAGGCCTGCCTCAAAAAGCGGGGAATCCGCACCGTGATGACCCGCCGTTCCGACGTCTTCATTTCGCTCCGCGGCCGGGCCAACATCGCCAACCGCTATCGCAACGCCGTGTTCGTGAGCATTCATTTCAACGCCTCCCGCAACACACGCATCTGCGGCGCCGAGACGTATTACTGGGGAAATCAGGGCCGCGTCCTGGCGGGGGCCATCCAGCGCCGGCTTCCGGCCCGCCTCAAGACATACAATCGCGGCATCCGCAAGCGTGGCCTCGCCGTGCTGGTCCACACCCGTTGCCCCGCGGTGCTCGTCGAGTGCGGCTTCATGAGCAACCGCAACGAGCGCCAGCGCTGCGCCACCCGGTGGTACCAGCAGACCGCAGCGCGTGGGATCTACGATGCTCTGATGGCCTATCGCTGACCCGGCCGAACTCTCGCTTGTCAGACCTGCGGCATGGTCCGATGGAAGGGGCGTGCAGGAGGAAAAGTCGACCCGACGATGGATGGCGGTGCTACTGGTGGGCTTCCCTCTGGGATTGATCCTGACTTCCCTCATCGCCTGGTGGTCCTGGCACGAACGCGGCGGTGAAAAGGTGGAAGTCCACCGGTTCACGCTCCCGATCGAAGCCGAGAGCCTTGCCGCCGACCTGGAAAAGATCCGGCGCTTTGCGACCCCGCGGCATCTCGGATCACCCGCGGGCGAGCTGGGCCTGACCCGCATGGCGGCGATGATCGAGGGCACCCTCGGCCCCTCGAATGCCGGCTACGAAATCCAGCGCCTCCCGGGGGCCGCCCAGGGCGAATGGCCGATTCTGATCGCATCGCTCGAAGGAGGCGAAGGTCAGGCCCTGTGGGTGGCCACGGGGTATGACCTCGAACCGGGCTCGGAGGATCATTCCGGCGTCGCCACGCTGATGGCGATCGCCGGTGCCATGGCCGGGGAAACGCCTGCTCGTCCGGTGAAGTTTTGCTTTCTCCCGCACGTCCGGCAGGAGTCTCCGGCTCGCGAGGAAACCCTGTCCCGCTGGCAGCGCCGCCGGGCGGGAAAGGGTCAGGTGCTGTGGGTGGAGAGCGCCGGCCTACCGCTTGAGGTCTTCGCCGCGGGCGAGACGGGGTTGCTTCGTCAGTGGATGCAGGGAAAACCGCAGTTCCGATGGTTCGACCAGCGGCCGGACCAGCGGCCGAAATCGATCCCGGAAGGCGTGGATTTCGCGGTCACCGGCGGCGGGACTGGTGAGCCGGTGAAGACCGCCGAGGCCATGGCGAACTTGGTGCGGTTTCTTTCGAAGCTCTAACAGGGGCGGCGGGCATCGACCGCCGGGCTTGAGGGAAGAGATGGCCGGTGGGGTGGGCCGGTTGGAGTTCCTCAGAGGAGGCCAGCGGTGAAGGGGGGAAGCGGCGTTCTCAAACATCGCGAAGTGGCGGGCGCGCGGGAACTCGCACCAGCCTTGGCTTGTCGGTCAGGCTGCCGCTTCCTTGTCCGGCGGTCGATGCCCGCCGCCCCCAAGGACAAGATTTCGCGGTCACCGGGGGCGCGATCGGTGAAGGCAATGAAAACCGCCGGGGCCATGGCGGAGCTGGTGCTGTTTCTTTCGAAGCGCTGACAGGGGCGGCGGGCATCGACCGCCGGGCTTGAGGGAAGAGATGGCCGGTGGGGCGGGCCGGTTGGAGTTCCTCAGAGGAGGCCAGCGGTGAAGGGGAGGAGGCTTTGCCCAAACCCGTGAAGACCGCCGAGGCCGCGAGCTCGCGGGAACTCGCACCAGCCTTGGCTTTATCGATCGGGCTGCCGCTTCCTCGCCCGGCGGTCGATGCCCGCCGCCCCCGGGCACGAAAAAGCCGGGCTGGATTTCTCCAGCCCGGCGAGGAACTCACTTGGCCGCGATCAGCGCACCGCAACCGGCTCGGAGGCGGATTCGTGTTGTTCTTCGGCAGCTTCGAGAGCAGCCCTTTCCTTCGGAATCACTCGAACGAAGCGACGCACTTCCTCGCTCCACTTTTCGAGCAACGCCTTGCCGTGCGGGCTGCCGGTGGCTTGGAGGTGGGCCTCGACCAGCGCCTTCAGCATCACCTCGTCCGCCTCGCGCTTGAGCGGCAGCGCGACCACCATCTCGTTGTTGACGCGGGAGTAGAAACGGCCGTCCACATCATAGACATAAGCAGTGCCGCCGGACATGCCGGCGCCGAAGTTCTTGCCGGTGCGTCCGAGGATCGCGATGGTGCCGTTGGTCATGTATTCGCAACCGTGGTCGCCCACGCCCTCGACCACCGCCACCGCGCCGGAGTTCCGCACCCCAAAGCGCTCGCCGGCGCGGCCGTTAAGGAACAGGCGGCCGCCCGTCGCGCCGTAGAGGCAGGTGTTGCCGGCGATCGAGTTCTTGTGGAACTCGAACTTCGCATCGACCGGCGGGTGGACGATGATCTCGCCTCCGGCCATGCCCTTGCCGACGTAGTCATTGGCCTCCCCGGTGAGCACGATGCGCATGCCGGATACCATGAAGCAGCCGAGCGACTGGCCGGCGGACCCGGAAAGGTCCAGCGTCACCGCCGTATGACCGTTGAAGCCGTGGTTTCCGTGCACCTCGGCGATGCGCCCCGCGAGGCGGGTGCCGATGTTGCGGTCGGTATTGACCACGCCATAGGTCAGCGTGACCGGCTCGCGGTCGGGCAGCAGCCGGATCGCCTCGTAGGTCCCCTCGTCGATCGCCTCGGGTCCGTAGTGGACATCCGACACCTTCGCATCGGCCTCCACGCCGAGCTCGTTCTTGAGGTCGGCGAGGATCTTCAGATCGAGCGGCGGCTTCGAGATGCCATCGTTGCGGTCCTGGGTGCAGATCCGGGAAATCGAGGCCGGCTCCACGCCCCGCAGCTCCGCCAGCGGAGCGACCACGTCCTTGAGGATCGGGGCCAGGTCCAGCATGTTGGCTTTCGGGTGATCCGGGATCTCCCGCTGGCGCAGGAACTCGGGGTGCCCGATCAGCTCATCCAGATTGCGGACACCGAGCTGGGCCATGATTTCCCGAGCCTCCTGGGCGACGCCGTTGAGGAAGTTGATCACCATCTCCGGCGTGCCCTTGAACTTGGCCCGCCACTTGGGATCGGTGGTCGCCACGCCGACCGGGCAGTTGTTGAGGTGGCACTTGCGGACGTAAACGCAACCCATCGCGATCATCGCGATGGTGCCGAAGTTGTACTGCTCGGCACCGAGGATGGCGGCGGTCACGATGTCGCGGCCGTTGCGCAGGCCGCCGTCGGTGCGGAGCACCACGCGGTCGCGCAGGTTGTTGATGATCAACGTCTGTTGGGCCTCCGCGACGCCGAGTTCCCATGGCGAACCGGCGTGCTTGGTGGATGACAGCGGGGAGGCCGCCGTGCCGCCATCGTGGCCGGAGATCAGGATGTTGTCGGCACTGGCCTTGGCCACCCCGGCGGCGACGGTGCCGACGCCGGTTTCCGCCACCAGCTTCACCGTCACGCGGGCGCGCGGGTTCACTTCCTTGAGGTCGTGGATCAGCTGCGCGAGGTCCTCAATGCTGTAGATATCGTGGTGAGGTGGCGGCGAAATCAGCTGCACGCCGGGTTGGGTGTTGCGCAGGCGGGCGATCAGCGCATTGACCTTGTGGCCGGGCAGCTGGCCACCCTCGCCGGGCTTGGCGCCTTGGGCCATCTTGATTTCCAGCTCGTCGGCGTTCACCAGGTAATGCGCCGAGACTCCGAATCGGCCGGAGGCGATCTGCTTGATGTAGGAGCGGGCGAAGTCGCCGTTCGGATACGGGCCGAAGCGCTTGATGTCCTCGCCGCCTTCGCCGGAGTCCGACTTGGCGCCGATCCGGTTCATGGCTATGGCCAGCGTTTCGTGGGCCTCCGGCGACAGGGCGCCGAGCGACATGGCCGCGGTGGTGAAACGACGGCGGATGTCCTCGATCGGCTCCACCTCCTCAAGCGGCACCGGGCCGCTTCCGGACGGCACGAACTCGAACAGGTCCTTGATCGCGGCCGGTGCGTTCTCGAGGCTGGCCTTCACGTAGCCCTCGTAGTCCTCGGGCTTGCCGCTCTTCACGTAGGTGTGGAAATTCTTGATCACCTCGGTGGTCAGCACGTGGCGCTCGCCGCTCTTGCGGAAGCGGTTGTAGCCCGGATCTCCGAGGTCCAGCGTTTCGCCGGCAGGCACTTCGGTCGTGTAACCCGCCCGGTGGCGGATCAGCGACTCCTCGGCGATTTCGGCGAAGCCGATGCCTCCGATCTTCGAGTGCATGCCGGTGAACGAGGCGGCGATGACGTCCTTGCCCATGCCGATGGCTTCGAGGATCTGAGCGCCCTGATAGGAATTGAGCACCGAGATGCCCATCTTCGACATGATCTTCAGCAAGCCCTTTTCGAGGGCCTTGCGGTAGTTTTCCATCGCCTTGTCAGCGGTCATGTCGTCGCCGAGTTTCCGGGCGAAATCTCCGGCCACCAGCTGCCGCACGGTGGCGAAACCGAGGTAAGGGCAGACGACGGTGGCACCCACGCTGAAAACACAGGCCACTTGGTGGGTGTCGCGAACTTCGCCCGATTCCAGGACCAGCGAGGCCCGCAGCCGCTTGCGCACGCGGATCAGGTGGTGGTGGATGGTGCCGGTGGCGAGCATCGACGGGATGGGCACCCGCTCCGCGGAAATGCCACGGTCGGACAGGATCAGGATGTTCGAACCCGCATCGATCGCCTTTTCCGCCTCGGCGCAAAGCTCATCGAGCCGCGCCTTCATGCCCGCGGCACCGCTGGCGGCGTCCCAGGTGATGTCCAGCACGGTGGCCGGGAAGCCATCCGAGGCGAGGTGCTTCATGCGCTCGACCTGATGTTCGAAGACGATGGCGGCATCGACGTTGACGATCCTGCAGTGCTCGGGCGTTTCGGCGAGCCAGTTGCGCTCGGGACCGAGACCGGCGGAAATGGTCATCACCGCCCACTCGCGGATGGGATCGATCGGCGGGTTCGTGACCTGGGCGAAGCGCTGCTTGAAGTAGGTGTAGAGCAGCCGCGGATAGGTCGATAGCGCGGCCAGCGGGATGTCGTCGCCCATGGAGAAGACCGCCTCCTGGGCGCCCTTGATCATGGGGGGGAAAACCATGTCCAGCTCCTCGAGGGATATGCCGTGCGAGACCTGCTGGCGCGAAAGTTCGAGCGCGTCGGTTTCCTCGTCCGGCGCGTGTGCCTCCGGCGAAACGAAGCGCCGCAGCTCGAGCCGGTTCTCGTCGATCCAGCGGCGATAAGGCTTTTGCTGGGCCAGCTCCTCCTTGATCTCACGGTCGAGCTTGAACTCGCCGGTGGCGGTGTTGGCGGAGAGCATCTGGCCGGGGCCGAGGCGGCCCTTGCGGACGACTTCGGCGTCATCAATGACCACCGCGCCGGCCTCGGAGCCGATGTAGAGCAAGCCGTCCTCGGTCAGCTTGAAGCGCGATGGACGCAGCCCGTTGCGGTCGAGCGACGCGCACAGTTTCACCCCATCCGTATAGACCAGTCCGGCGGGGCCATCCCATGGCTCGGAAAACGAACGGATGTATTGATAGAACGCGCGCAGGTCATCGGAGATGTCTTCATCATTGCGGTAGGCCGGCGGCACCAGCATGCACATGGCGTGCTCCAGCGAGCGGCCGGAAAGCACCAGCACCTCGAGCGCGTGGTCCAGCGACGAGGAGTCCGACTCGCCCTCGCGGATCAGGTTTTTCAGCAGCTCGATGTCCTCGCCCCAGACTTCCGACTCGAAGTAGTCCTCGCGGCTCGACAGCCAGTTGCGGTTCCCCTCGACGGTGTTGATCTCGCCATTGTGGGCCAGCATCCGGAACGGCTGCCCGAGCGGCCATGCCGGGAAGGTATTGGTCGAGAAACGCTGGTGATAGAGCGCGATGGCGGTTTGAAAATCCGGGCTCTGGAGGTCGTCGTAAAAGCCCTTGAGCGCTTCGGGCATCGCCAGCCCCTTGTAGGAGATGAGGCGGCAGGAAAGGGTGGGGATGTAAAAATCCTTGGTGCCGCGGGTCTGCAGCTCGATCCGGCGGCGCACCAGGAACAGCTGGCGCTCGAAGGCCTCCGGTTCGACTCCGGTCGGGCGCCGCAGGAGCAGGTGCTCGATGTGCGGCTGCGTCGCCTTGGCCAGCACGCCGAGGGCCTCGGGATTCACCGGCACCACGCGCCAGCCGATCATTTCGATCCCGCGCTCCTTCACCGCGGCCTCGGCCTTGGCCCGCAGGTCGGCGATCGCCGCCTCGTCCTCGGGGAAAAAGAACACGCCCACGGCGATTTCCTCGCCCGGCAGGTCGGCCCCCAGCTCCCTGGCCGCCTTTTCAAAAATCGGGTAGGGGATCTGCGACAGGATCCCGGAGCCGTCGCCCGTCTTCATGTCGGCATCCACCGCGCCGCGGTGGGTCATGCAGCTGACCGAGGTGAGGGCGTATTCGAGCACCTTGTAGCTCCGCTCCCCGTTGAGATGGGCGATCGCGCCCATGCCGCAGTTGTCGTGCTCCTCGCGCAGGGTGTGGAGCGAGCCGGGGACAGACGGAGTGGAAGAGTGGTAGAAGCTGTTCATGGAAAAAATTGGGGCGATGGATCCTCGACCCGGCGGCTCCGGAGCCGTCGGCGACGCGGCCGGATTGTCCTTTCCGGAGCGGAGCGGGAATAAACGGCAGGGGCGATGGGCTGCCAAGCAGGAATTGTGCCCCGAAGGCGGGCCTGCCGTAGCCAAACCCCGGACTCAGGCAAGGTCGTCAAAGGGATCGGGCGACAGCAGCCCGAGATCGACCAGAAAATGATCCGCAGCCTTGATCGTGAGGTCGTAGTAGAACTCGGACACGTTGAAATTGAAGAACGAATGGTCGGCCTTTTCGTAGTCGACCAGATCCACGCGGTTTTTCCGCCAGCGCATCTTCTTGGAGAACTTCACGACATCTGCGAAGGGCGTCTGGCGATCCTGCCGGCCGTGGAAGAAAATCATCGCCGGCGCGTGCTTTCGCGGCCGCCGGAGCGGGCTGAGCTTCTTGGCCTCGCTGGCGTCCGGAAAGCGCTTTGCCACTTCCGCGCTGGTGGTGTTCACCAGCGCGCTGAAAAGGATCAGCGCCTTCGGGCCTTCGTAGCCGACGATTTCCGGCGACTTGCCCGGCACCCGCAAGGCTTGGTCCAGCGCCAGAAACGCGCCACCCGCGGCACCGCCGAAGACCAGCTTGTTGAGCATCATCTTCACCTCGGACGCTTTCTCCACCAGCCAGCGGACGAAGGCCTCCACGTCCTCGATCGCTTCCGAGGGGCCGGTTCCGTGGACCGACTGCAGCCGTGTTTCCACCACCGCCGCCACCGCGCCACGCGAGGCGAAATGCAGGCACTGGGGGACGAACTGGGTGATCATCGGATTGTCCCAGAAGCCGCCTTGGAAAAAGACCACGACCGGACGATCATCGCCCTCCTGATAGCCTTCCGGCAGGAAGAAATGGGCGCTCAAGGGGCCCTCGCTGGTTTCCCGGTAGGCGAACGAAGTCGCCGACTTCATCATCTCTTTTTGCCGTGCCTGGCCGATCGGGGGGACTCGGAATAGAACGCTCATCGAATGCAGAAAAAGGAAGATTGTCTCCCTGCGCCCCATATCCAACTGTTTTTCCCCATGAAGCGATGCAAATCGATCGCCCTGGCTTGTCTCCTCGGTCTCGCCGCGCCGCTGCTGGCGCAGACGGAGGATCCGCAGCTCGGCGCGAAGCTCACCCAGACCTACAACCTGTGGCGGAACGCCTTCGTGAAGCAGGACGCCCGCACCTGGCAGGCGCTCACCGCACCTCATCGACAGATGGAGGTGAAAAACCGCATCGTTTCCGAAAAGCGGCCTTTCCCGGCGGCGGTGTTCCAGGTTCCGGTGCCCCCTCCGACCCTGGAGGGCCTCAAGCTCGTCCATCTGTCTCAGGTGGGGGCCACCGCCAAGGGCGTCTGGTTCGGACCCGTCAATTTCGGCATCGACGGCAAGCCGACCGACAACCTGTTGGCGCTGGCCTTCATCCATAGCGGAGGGCGCTGGCTTTATGACCGCGCCGACTTCGTGAACCTCGCCGAGTTGCCGGCGGTCCGGAAGGAGCTTCAGAGCGGCGACTACGGCTACCTCGACGAGGTCCCGGAGGCCAGGGCCTCGGGCCAAGTGCCGGTCACGCCGATGGCGGTCAATTCCGCCAAATACATCGCCAAGGTCTACGCTTTCTGTCCGGGCCGGGAAATCAACGTCCAGATCAACCGCATCAGCCGGCATCGCTTCGCCAACACCAAGGAAGCCGAGATCATCCTCGGGGGGGCCGTCGATGGGCGAAACGAGATCGCCTACACGGTCAAGCCGATGGAAGGATCCACCGGTAAGGAAGCCTTCGCGCTGCGAGTCTATCTGATGTCGGAGATCGAAGGCACCAAGCCCATCATGGCTTTCGAGCGCATCGCTCAGGAGGGTGAACCGGTAAAGGGCTTCGAGAGCACCCAGTTTACGTTGGACCCGGCCACCGCCAAAAAGCTCGTTCCTTGAGAAAAGGGCTCGGATCCAAAAAACGAAGGCTCTCGTCATCCGACCAAGCATTGAGCCACGACCCGCTCCGTTCAGACCTGCTTTATACTTGTGACAATGTAGGTAATGCGGAATTGAAAGAGCAGTTTGTTCTTGCTAGTCCGCCCCGAGGAGTCTCCTACCTCCTCGGGGCATTTTCGTTTTTTGGGTACAATTCTGCCATTATGGAGAAAGAGTGCGCGGATGTAGTTCTTGGAATTTTCCAGGTTTTCGGTGGCTTAATAACCGCTACGGTGGGCGCAGGCGCTGGCGCATATTTTGCATTCAAGCTGTCGCGAGATCAGCAGAAGCAGGAGGCCAAGGCCCAGAATTTCGCCGCTTCGGTGGTGGCATTGTACTCGCTCGAGGATCGGCACCTCTGGTTCTTGGGATTTCAGAAGGAATTCATCCGACCCCACGCAGGAAAAGACGAGATTTGGTCAGAATGGCGTGATCGTCCGATTCCTGCTAGCCCGCATTTGGAGACTATCACGATCAAGAATGTGGCGTTTCTCTCCGAAGATCCCTCGAATTCCGTTTTGCTCCACCGGCTCTCTCTTGAGCAAAGTAACTTGCTAATGTTCAAAGAAATGCTCAATCGCCGGAACTTCTTGGCAGCTGAGCTACAAGAGAAAATGAAGCAATCAGGGTCTGTTGCTCAATTGACTCGCGACCTGCACACTCACAATGAAGAGCTGGTCAGGCACGTGATTGAAGGCATTGAAGCCTCCGACGTTCTTCATCGGAGCCTGAGATCAGCGATCGACAGCTATTTTCCAGGATCTGAAATTCCAGCTTTAGACAAGACTGTCGTGCTCGAACGCGAAAAATGGTTGACGTCATTGGACGGTGTTTAGTTCTCTGTCGATGTTCCAAGCGCGAGTTTGCGGTGCGAGCGGCGTCGGATGCTGGCTGGATCCAATTATTCATGGTCGGGAGGGAGCGGTTTTATTCCCGGCGGGATGTGCTAGCCTATCGGCACAATCCGCGTCGACCTGGTTGTCCGAACTTGGCTCCGCCGCCCTATCTAGGAAGGGCTAACGCCTCGGCGTCGGTGCTGGAATCGATGTAACTGGTTAAGCTCCTGCGATTGTCATGAATCCTCGCCGTTTGATGCTTTTGGCTGCCTTAGTAACGGTGGTCACGTCTTGCAAAAAATCGCATGAGCCCGGCGTCGATACGGCTGTGGTAGCTGAAAAGCGACGTGCTGGGCCGCACCAGGACGAAGAGGGATTGTGGGGCCCGAAGATCTCAAACCGAGAATTAAGTCCGAGGATGTTGACGGCTCATAAGGTGCTGCAAGCCAGCATTCAGGAGAAAGACGTTGTCGGCTCGGTTGAGGAGCTGGAATCCGTGTGGGATGAATTACCGGCCCAGCAGCGAAGAATGTATGGTTCAATGGTTTGCGCGTTAATCGCCGAGTTGGAGCGTCCGGATAACTACATCGATTTCAAGGACATACGGAATCGGGATTTGGGCGATGTGCTAGCCGCGGGGATTGCGAGATCAGCCGCCGTAAAGAATCCGTATGCCGGGAATTTTGTCGTCTGTGCGCTATCGATCGAGGATCCTGGAACTCGTCTAAAGGTTTCCTGGGATGTGATGGCGCTATGGCGCGAGTCACTTTCGGAGGGGCTCGCGGAAGTCTCGAGTGAGGAAAAGCAGCGAGCGGGACAAATTGCCTTGGAGTGGGTTCGGATTGAAAAGGATCCTGAAATCAAGAGTCAGATTTTGCGTGCGGCTTGCGGTATGTCCGAACTGTTTACAGAGGACGTCAAAGAGAAGTTGGAGGCGTTGCTCTCAGAATCCTGACTCGATTGTGTAGGAGGTTTGGGATGCGAGAGAGGAACATCCACCCCCTTTAATCGCTGCAAGTCATTCTAGCTCTGTATGTAATGCGGGGTTTATAATCGAGATGGCCCGCCTTGATTTTTTCTGAGCCTGCCTCCTACTCGCAGCTCCGGCAGCTAGCGCAGCAGCCCCACGAGCTCCTCGTCGCTCCAGCCGCTGGCGGTTTCCCCTCCATTGAGGCCCTCAATGAGTGCCCGCTTCGCATCCTGCAGGCGCCGCACGCGTTGCTCGACCGTGTCGCGCATCAGCAAGCGATACACGGTGACCGGCAAGGCCTGGCCAATCCGGTGCGCGCGGTCGTTGGCCTGGCTTTCAGCCGCCGGATTCCACCAGGGATCCATGTGCACGACCGCGTCAGCCGCCGTGAGGTTGAGTCCGTACCCGCCGGCCTTGAGGCTGATCAAAAACACCGCCGGCCCTGCATGCTGCTGGAAGCGCTTCACCCGCTCGCCGCGGTCTGTGGTCGAGCCATCGAGCCGAAAGACGGCGCCATGCTCGTCCCCAAGGCTCTTTTCTTCATTCCGTAGAAATACCGCAAACTGACTGAACACGAGGGTCTTCTTACGTCGTTCCGCTCGTTCCCGAAGGAAGTCCGACAGCCACTCGGTTTTGCCACCGCGCCCCCATTCGTCGTTGAGCAATTTCGGGCTCAAGCACAGCTGACGCAACCTCAGGAGCACCGTGAGCAAGTGCATTCGCGCGGCGGAACCATCCTTCATCGACTCCATCCCCGTGAGGCCCGCCAGTGCGATCTCCTGATAAATGCGGCGGTCGTCCTCACCGAGTTCGAGAACCACATCCGAAATCGATTTTTCAGGCAGATCCTTCGCCACCTCAGCCTTGGTCCGGCGCAGGACAAACGGCGCGATCCTTGCGGAAAGCCGCTTCGCCTCGGCACCGCCGCCTTCGCCGTAGCGCGCGCTGAACTCATCCTTCGAGCCAAGATGGCCCGGCGCGACCACTCGGAAAATGGACCACAGATCCAGCAACCGGTTCTCCACCGGCGTTCCACTCAACGCAAGACGCCCACGGGCCGGGATTTTTGCCACCGACTTCGAGGTCTGGCTTGCGGGATTTCGGATCGCGCCGGCCTCGTCCAACACCATCAGCGCGTATTCCGCCCGCAGGTGGAACGCCAGGTCCCGCACCAGGGTCCCATAGCTCGTCAACACCACGTCAGCCGGTTTTTCACGTCGAGCATCCCGATCCGCTCCGTGCAGTCGCACCACCTGCAGGTCGGGCGCGAAGCGCTCAAGTTCTGCTTCCCAGTTCGCCAGCAGCGAACTCGGCACCACCACCAACGCTCTCCACTTCTCGTCGGACTCCTTCAGCCGTCTGATCGCGGCGATGGTTTGAACTGTCTTACCGAGCCCCATTTCGTCGGCCAACAGCGCGCCGCCAAGCGAGAGGAGCCGATCAACAAGCCAGCTTACCCCTTCGGATTGGTAGTCCCGCAAAGCGAACCCATTTAGTTCAGTGACGCGGATATCTGAATCTCTGGAAAGACGCAGCTTGTCGCTGTTTTCACGAAAACTCCGTAAGCCAAGCAACTGGGCAGGCGTGAGCTGCAATCGCCCCTCCGGCCCGGCGATCCCGAGGTCGGCGGCGAGCGGCTCGAAGTCCTCGAACACCTCCCGGGCCACCACCACCTGGGCACCTGACTTCGTGCGGTTCGAGGTCCGGCCGGAGCGGATCAGTTCCAAGACCTTTGCCCGCGGGACGGGTTTGCCGGCACCCGTCTGGTAGGAGATTTCCACCGCCAGGCTGCCCCCGCCGGTTGGCTCGATCACCGGGCGGATGACATGGAGTGATTTCAGCACGTGGGACAATTGGGGCCCGATCCGCAGCTCCCAGCGCTGCTTCCACCCGTCCAGCCGATTGGCCAGGAAATCGGTGGCCGCAGCGGTGTCGCGGATCACCCACAGGTCCCCTCCCCGCTGCGCGAAACCGTTTTCCCGCAAGGCTGCGAGGAGTTGCTCGCGGTGCCCTTCCGCCTCGACCACCACCACACCTTCCTCCCCGGGATCGGGAGGCTCGACCCGGATTTGGGCGTCGAGGGCGTTCATCGAACCTTCCAAATCGATCCGAATCCGCGGCGGCCGGGCGATCGTCCGCACGCCCGCCAGCCAACCCGGCCGCGGCTCGGAGGTCAGATCGAGCCAGAACTGGAGTTCTTGCGCCAGGGCCCCTTCCGGCACGACCACGCGGCCGAGCTCCACGAAATCACGGATCCTGCCCTCCGTTTCCGCCGCCAAGGCCTCACCGGATGTTCGCGAGAATCCGCGCGGTTCGGCCCAGCCCGCGAAGTCCGGCAGCGAAATCCAGACCCGCCCGTCCGGCCGCCAAACCAGTTCCAAGCCCTGCGCGGTCCGTCGGCTGTCCATCAGTCGGGCCGGCAACAGATCTCCCGCCTCGATCGGTCCCTCCGGCCCCTCGATCCGGGAGTGGAAGCTCAGCGCGGCCAGCAAATTGCCGAGAACCTCGCCACTCAGGTGAAGTTGACCGGGCTCCTGGCCCGCCTTGCCGACCTCAGCCCACCAGCGGCAGAGCGCAAGATCGCCATCGTCGGGCTCGTCTTCAACCCATTGAATCCTCACCGCCAGACTGCCGGCAGCCAACGCGCGCGGCCATTGCGGCGGGAAACGGACCACCGAGGCCCGTCCGCGCACCTCGGCCGCAGGTTCGGGCCGCTTGGGTGACGCCTTCGGCACCCGATCGGGATCCGCCGCGGCCAGCAGCAACGCCACGGCGTGCTTGCAGACCGCGCCGGACGAGCGGTTTTCGGCGCATTGGCAATCGACCTCCAACACCCCGGCCGTGCGCACCACGGTGCGGAGCCGCCGTTTTCCCTGCATGAACACGCCGGTCAGGATCCCGTTGCGCTCGCCGAACCCGGGCACGCCACCGCTTTCCACCAACCGCTGGCCCTCCTTGAAGGCCCGCCAGCTGACCTCCTTGCGGATCCTCTCCGTCGTCCACTCGCGCACGCCGCCTGTTTCGCCCCGGGCCCCAACCCGTGACCAGCAAAACCACGGCTCAAAAACGATCGCCCATCCCATCCATCCCCCGAATCCGATCCATCCCGCTCCCAAACTCCCACAGCCCGACCCGCCCCCACGGATTTCGGCCGAGTTTTGTTTGCCAGCCCGCCCGCGGATCGGGATGCTGCCGCTCGCTGAAAAAATGAAGGTCGTTGCTGTCGGAAACCAAAAAGGAGGGGTGGGCAAAACCACCACTGCACTGAACCTTTCCGCCGCCCTCGCCGCCCGCGGTCAGCGGGTGCTGCTGATCGACCTCGACCCGCAGGCGAACACCACCAGCGGCCTCGGCGTGGAATGCGAGGGCGAGGACACGGTTTATCCTTCGCTGATCAGCGATCACGACGTGCGCTCGTGCATCCGCGAGACCGGTCGCGACCGCCTGTGGCTGATCCCCTCCCACATGGACCTCGCGGGTGTGGAAATCGAGCTCGCCCGCAGCGACGACCACCTCACCCGCCTGCGCGGGATTCTCCAGGGACTGAAGCCGAACGACCTTTTCGAATACTGCATCCTCGATACCCCCCCTTCCCTCGGCGTGCTCATGACCTCCGCCCTGGCCGCGGCCGATGAAGTCCTGGTGCCGCTGCAATGCGAGTGGTACGGCCTCGAAGGCCTGGCGAAGATCGTGCGCGTGATCGACGAGATCCGCGACAGCGGTGCCAGCCCCGCGTTGCGGATCGAGGGCATCGTGATGACCATGTTTGACAACCGCACCAACCTCGCGCGCCAGGTCATCGAGGAGGTGAAAAACTATTTCCCGCAGGAACTCTACACCACGGTGATCCCGCGCACCGTCCGCATCAGCGAGGCCCCGAGCCACTCGAAGACAATCCTCGAGCACGATCCCACCGGCACCGGTGCGACCAGCTATCTCTCGCTGGCCGAGGAGTTCCTAGCCCGGCATGGCGTCGCGGCCGGAGTGTAGCAGGAGGGCACCTCACAGGGCAGGTGTTTCCAAAACCGCCCGCACCCGAGCCCGCCCCACTTCCACGGGACGGGCCGTGCCGGCTCCTATCGCTCCAGCATCGACTTGCCGGTCATCTCGGCGGGTTGCGCGACGCCCATCATGTCCAGCAGCGTCGGGGCGACATCGGCCAGGATGCCATCGTGGAGCTTCACGCCTTCGGTGTCGTTCGCCACATAGAACACCCGCACCAGGTTGGTGGTGTGGGCAGTGTGCGGCGAGCCGTCGGCATTGATCATGAACTCGCAGTTCCCGTGGTCGGCGGTGATCAGCAGCTGGCCTCCGAGGCGCAGGGTTTCCTCGACCACGGCCTTCACCGCGGCGTCGATCTTTTCGCAGGCCTTGATGGCGGCCTGGACCACGCCGGTGTGGCCGACCATGTCGGGGTTGGCAAAGTTGAGAATCACCATGTCGTAGTGCTTCAGCTCGGAAACGACCGTGTCGGTCACCTGCGAGGCACTCATTTCCGGCTTGAGGTCGTAGGTCGCCACATCCTGCGGCGATGGGATGATCTTCCGGTCCTCGCCCTTGAAGCTCTTCTCCTCGCCGCCGTTGAAGAAGTAGGTGACGTGCGGGTATTTCTCCGTCTCGGCGATGCGCAGCTGGTTCTTGCCCGCCTTGGCCACCGTTTCTCCGAGCACCATCTGGTAGTGTTCGGGCGGGAAAATCACGTCGCAGTCGTAGTCGGCGTCGTACTCGGTCAGCGTCACGTAGTGCACCTTCGGCCGCCGGCCGGCCTTGAAATTCGTCCAGCGCCCTTCGTGCAGGAAGACCTCGGAGAGCTGGCGGGCACGGTCGGCGCGGAAATTGAAAAAGATCACCACGTCGCCGCTCTTCACACGCTGCTGGTTGGCGTTGCAGAAAACCATCGGCAGCAGGAATTCGTCGGTCTTCTCCTGCTGGTACATCTCGGCGATCGCCTCGGAGGCGAGCACCTCCTTTTCGGCACCCTTGCCGTGGACGATCGCGTCCCAAGCCAGTTTCACGCGTTCCCAGCGTCGGTCGCGGTCCATGGCGTAATAGCGGCCGACCACGGTGGCGATGCGCGCACCATGCTGGGCGATCTTGTCCTCGACCTCCGAAACGTAGCCCGCGCCGGCGGTAGGCGAGGTGTCGCGGCCGTCGGTGATGGCGTGGACCATGATGTTGGAAACCCCGCCCTGCTTGGCCATGCCGACCATCGCGCAGAGGTGGTCCATGTGGCTGTGGACGCCGCCATCGGAGACGAGGCCGATGAAGTGCAGGGTTTTCTTCTTGCCCTTGGCCAGCTTGATCGCGCGCTTGAAGGCGGCGTTGTCGTTCATTTCACCCTCCGCGATGGCCTTGTTGATGCGGGTCAGGTCCTGATAGATCACGCGGCCGGCGCCGAGGTTCAGGTGGCCGACCTCGGAGTTGCCCATCTGGCCGTCCGGCAGCCCGACATCCATGCCCGAGGCGCTCAGGAAGGCCTTCGGGCACTTGTCCAGCACCTCGTCATGAAACGGCGTGTTCGCGAGCAGGGTCGCGTTGCCGTCTTTCTTCGCCGTCTTCTGGCCGCCGGGGTTTTCGCCCCAGCCGTCGCGGATGATGAGAACCACTGGTTTCTTGGACATGACGCCGCGCGTGTACCCCTGCCCCGCGGGTGAGTCCAGCGGCATCCGCGACCGATCAGTGACATCGTTTCCGGGATCGAGGAAAACCCAACTTCAGCATTGACACCTGCTCCCGATCACCGTTTCTTCCGCGTCCCGGAGCCGCCCAAACGGTGACGGAAACGCCTCGTTAGCTCAGTTGGTAGAGCAGAAGACTCTTAATCTTTTGGTCCTAGGTTCGAGTCCTAGACGGGGTACCATGAAGGCCGCCTGCCGTGAAGCAGGCGGCCTTCTCCATTTCATGCGCAAGGCATCCCCAACCCGGGGAGCCGCGTGGACACGAAAATGGCCGCGGAGGAACTCCGCGGCCTTCGTTTTAAAAAGGTGTCCGGCCGGGCCGGTCAGTCCTTGGTGCCGTTTTCGATGATCTGCAGGAAGCTCGATGCCTCCAGCGCGGCTCCGCCGATCAGTGCGCCGTCGATATCCGGGCAGGCCATCAGTTCGGCGGCGTTGCCGGGCTTGACGCTGCCACCGTATTGGATGCGGATCCTGGCCGCGGCGTCGGCGCCGAAGGTTTCCCCGATCAGCGAGCGGACGAAGGCGTGAGCCTCCTGGGCCTGCTCGGCGGTGGCGGTGACGCCGGTGCCGATCGCCCACACGGGCTCGTAGGCGATGACGGTCTCGGACAGGTCCTTGTCGGAAAAGCCCTCCAGGCCCTTGGTGACCTGGCGGCGGAGGACTTCCTCCAGCTTGCCGCCCTCGCGCTCCTCGAGGGTTTCCCCGATGCAGAAGATCGGCTTCAGGTTGATCTCGCGGGCCTTGAGCATCTTCGCGTTGATCACGGCGTCGGTCTCGCCGTAGATCGCGCGGCGTTCGCTGTGGCCGAGGATCACGTAGTGGACGTAAAATTCCTTCAGCATCATCGCGCTGACCTCGCCGGTGTAGGCGCCCGCGTCATACTCGGAACAGTTCTGCGCGGCGAGGGCCACGGCGGTCACGTTGCCAAAGAGCTCGGCGGCCTTGGCCAGCGAGACAAAGGGCGGAGCGATGACCAGATCGCAGGGAAAAGTCTGGTGCTGCACGTGGGGCAGAAGCGCGCGGGCGAAGTCCTCCGTCTCGGAGGGCCCCTTGTTCATCTTCCAGTTGGCGGCGAAAATCGGCTTGCGGTTCATGCGTGGTAGTCAGCGGGTTATGAGCATCCTTCGTGCCATCAGGCTTCGTCGAGCGCGGCGACGCCGGGCAGTTCCTTGCCTTCCAACAGCTCCAGTGAGGCACCCCCACCGGTGGAAATGAAAGTCACCTGATCGGCCACGCCGAACTGGTTCACGGCGGTCACGGAATCCCCGCCACCAACGATCGTGACGGCATCCACCTTGGCCACCGCCTCGGCGATCGCCTTGGTGCCCTTGGCAAAGGTGTCGATCTCGAACACGCCCATCGGGCCGTTCCAGACGATGGTCTTCGCCTTGGCCACTTCGCCGGCGAAAAGCTCGATCGACTTCTCACCGATGTCGATCCCCTCCCAGCCGGCCGGAATTTCACCACCCTCGCCGAAGATGCCGGTGGTCTTGGTTTCGGCTCCCTCCTTGAATTCCTGGGTCATCAGCGTGTCGACCGGCAGGACGAAGCGGACGTTGTGCTTCTTCGCGTTTTCCAGAATGTCCAGCGCGAGGTCGAGTTTGTCGTTCTCCACCAGGCTGTCGCCGACCTCGTAGCCCTGCGCCTTGAGGAAGGTATAAGCCATGGCGCCGCCGATCAGGAAGGCATCGGCCTTGTCCATCAGGTTGTTGATGACGTCGATCTTCCCGGAGACCTTGGCCCCGCCCATGATCACCAGGAACGGGCGCTCCGGGGACTTGAGCTGGTCGACCAGATATTCGAGCTCGCGGGCCATCAGGAAACCCATGGCGCTCTGCGAAACGTAGTGGGTCACCCCTTCGGTCGAGGCGTGCGCACGGTGGGCGGTGCCGAAGGCGTCGTTGACGTAGATCTCGGCGCTGCCGGCCAGTTCCTTGGCGAAGTCCGCCTCGTTCTTTTCCTCGGCGTTGTGATAACGGGTGTTTTCCAAGAGCAGCACCTCGCCTTGGCCGAGCCCGGCGCGAAGCGCGGCGGTTTCCTCGCCGACGCAGTCCGGGGCGATCGCCACCGTCTTGCCGAGCAGCTCACCGAGGCGGGTGGCGGCCGGCTTCAGAGAGAACTCGGGCTTGGGCTCGCCTTTCGGCCGGCCGAGGTGCGAGCAGAGGACCAGCTTCGCGCCACCGTCGAGCAGGTGCTTGATCGAGGGCACGGCCGCCTGGATGCGGGTGTCGTCGGTGATCGCGCCGTCCTTGAGCGGAACGTTGAAGTCCACACGCATGAGGACTTCCTTGCCCTTCACGTCGAGATTCTGGATGGAAAGTTTGGCCATGGCGGCGGACGTGCTGCACCCCGTCACGATGAGAGTCAAGCATCGGGTGGGTCCGCCCCCGCGCGATGACTGGATTGACGGAACGAACTCTTGTCATTGACCATGGAGTTTCGGTTATTCTGTTCGCCATGATTGATCGCATTCTGGAGAGAAGGATTTGCCCGGTGGTGGTGTTGGATCGAGTGGATGACGCGGAGCCCCTGGCCGATGCCCTGCTCAAGGGCGGTCTGGACGTGATGGAAATCACCTTCCGCACCGATGCGGCGGCCGACTGCATCGAATACATCGCCTCCCACTGCCCGGACGTCATCGTCGGAGCGGGCACCCTGCTTTCCCCGGACCAGGTCCAGCGTGCCAAGGATGCGGGCGCGACTTTCGGCCTCGCGCCGGGCCTCAACCCGAAGGTTCTGGAAAAGGCGCAGTCGCTCGGCATGCCGTTTTCCCCCGGCGTGATGACCCCCACCGATGTGGAGCAAGCCCTCGGCCTCGGCTGCGATCTGCTGAAATTCTTCCCCGCCGGCGCGGCGGGCGGGCCGAAGATGCTGCAGGCCCTGGCCGGCCCCTATGCCCACACGGGAGTGAAATTCATCCCCACCGGCGGCATCAACCGCGCCAACATGCGGGAATACCTCGACCTCTCGGTGGTGGCCGCCATCGGAGGCACCTGGATGGTTGACTCCACCTTGATCCTCGAAAAGCGCTGGGAGGAGATCACCTGGCTGACCCGTGAGGCACTGGCCGCCCGCTGACGCCATTTCACTTGCGCGGGCCATCGTTTGGCACAGCCTCGCCCGCGTGGAAACCGACGACGCCCTGTCCCCGAACCGTCGCCTGCGGCAGGAAATCCTGCTCGCCCGTGAGCGCGTCTATCACTTCGCCTCGCTCACGCCGGTCGAGCCGCTCGGGGCGCCGGGGCTCGACGTGTGGGTGAAACGCGAGGACCTCTCGCCGATCAAGGCCTACAAGTGGCGCGGCGCCTCGAACCGGATGGCGGCGCTGACGCCCGACGAACGACCGCGCGGGGTGGTCACCGCCTCGGCCGGCAACCATGCCCAGGGCGTCGCCCTCGCCGCGGCGAAGCTCGGCATCGATGCCCGCATCTACATGCCCGGCTCCACTCCACGGGTGAAGGTGGAGGCCGTGCGACGGCTCGGCGGCGAGCGGGTGAAGGTGATCCTTTCCGGCGACAGCTACGATGAAGCCATGGCCGCCGCGCTGGCGGACGGGCGGGAAACGGGCGCCACCTACATCCACGCCTACGACGACCTCCGCGTCATGGCCGGCCAAGGCACGCTGGCCGATGAGGTGGTGCTCTCCGGGCACGGACCGTTCGACATCGCCTATCTTCAAATCGGCGGTGGCGGCATGGCGGCCGGCGTTTCCGAATGGCTCAAGACCTACTGGCCGGAGATCGAAATCGTCGGCGTCGAGGGCATCGACCAGGCCTGCATGGGGGCCGCGGCGGCCGCGGGTGAGCCGGTGACGCTCGAAAAGGTCGATCTTTTCTGCGATGGCACCGCCGTGAGGAAGATCGGCTCGCAGCCCTTCGAAATCCTCCGCACTCGGCTTGACCGGCTGATCACGGTGACCAACGACGAGGTGGTCGGCGCGATCCGCAGCCTGTGGGAAAACCTGCGCTGCATCGCCGAACCTTCCGGGGCCATGGGCCTCGCCGGCGCCCTCAAGGAGCGCCCCCGGATCGAGGGCAAGCGGGTGCTGGTCGTCCTGTGCGGGGCCAACATCGATTTCCTCAAGCTCGGCCAACTGGCCGTGGGCCAGGAGGCGGGTCGCTCGCTTTCCCGAACCCTCAGCGTGCGGATCCCCGAACGACCGGGCTCGATGCTGCGCCTTCTGAACTCGGTCTTCACCGGGGCCAGCATTGTGGATTTCCAGTATGGAAAAACGGACGACTCCGACGCCTGGCCGGTCTTCACCCTGCAGACCGAGTCCGAGTCCGGCCTGGACGAGATCGCGGCTCGCCTCGAGGACCAAGGATACGATTGGAAAGAACGCGATCACGCCGTCGACATCCGTTTCCGCGCCATCCCGCTACGCGGTGACCTGCTCCAGCATCCGGCCTTCCTGCGGCTCGATTTCTACGAGCGCGAGGGCGCCCTGCGCGATTTCCTGCGGGCCCACCTGCCCCAGTCGGGAAACCTCTGCTACTTCAACTATCGTAGTTCCGGCGAGCGGGTCGGCCGGGCGCTGATCGGGATCGAATTCCCCTCACCCGAGGCACGCACGGCCTTTCTCGGGAGCCTCACCCCCTCGGGCGATGGCTACCGCCTCTGCGAACCCCTCGATCCCGAAACCGCGGGCCGGCTGATGGGCCGGAAAGCCTGAGCCGGACCGGCCTACGCCAGCTCCTCCAGCAGGGCCTGGTTCATCCGGATGCCGGCTTCGAAGTTCTCGACCGGGAAGTTTTCGTCCGGCGAATGGATCTGGGCATCGGCCAGGGCGAGGCCGAGCAGCAGGGTGTCGGCGCCGAGGATCTCGCGGAAGCTCTGGACGATGGGAATGCTGCCGCCCTCGCGGATCAGCACCGGTTCCTGGCCGAACGACTTCCGCAGCGCCTCTTGGGCGGCCTTTCCAAACTCGCCGTGCGGATCGGTGTGGTAGGGCTTGCCGTCGTGGCCGGGGATGAACTCGAGCGTGACGCCCGGCGGGCAGTGCTTTTCGAAGTGCGACTTCACCTTGCGGATGATGTCGCCCGGTTCCTGGTCCGGCACGAGACGGAAGGAGAACTTCGCCATCGCCTCGGCAGGTAGCACGGTTTTCGAGCCCTCGCCCTGATAGCCGCCGCCCATGCCATTGACCTCGGCGGTCGGCCGGGCCCAGGTCTGCTCGGCGGGCGTGAAGCCTTTTTCGCCGAACAGGGACGGAGCCCCGGTGACCTTGAGGAAATCCTCCTCGGAAACGCCGGGCACGGCCGCCCACATCTCACGTTCCCACGCTTCGAGCGGACGGACATCGTCGTAGAACCCGTCGATCACGATCCGGCCGTCGGCATCGTGCAGGCTGGCGATGAGCTGCCCCACCGCCGTCGCCGGATTCATCACGGCTCCGCCGAAAAGCCCTGAGTGCAGGTCGCGCGCGGGACCCCGGACGATCAGCTCGCCGCAGGTGATGCCCCGCAATCCATAGCCGAGTGTCGGCGTGCCGGGAGCCACCATGCCGGTGTCCGACACGGCGATCACGTCGCAGGCCAGCAGTTCTCGATTCTGCTCGAGGAATCCGGCCAGGTTGGGGCTGCCGATTTCCTCCTCGCCCTCGAAGAGGAAAGTCAGGTTGACCGGCAGGTCTCCGGCGGCGGCCATGGTTTTCCCGACCCCCAACAAGTGGGCGAACATCTGGCCCTTGTTATCGGTCGCGCCGCGGGCCCAGATGCGGCCGTCGCGGATTTCGGGCTGGAAAGGATCGCTGGTCCAAAGGTGGAGCGGATCGACCGGCTGCACGTCGTAATGGCCGTAGATGAGAACATGGCGGCGGCCCTGTTGGTGAACGTTGCGGGCGAGGACCACCGGATGCTTCGGCGTATCATGCAGTTCGGCGGAAAGTCCGAGTTCGCCGGCTTTGGCCACCAGCCACTCGCCGCAGGCACGGACGTCGCCGGCATGGCGGGAGTCGGTCGAGATGCTGGGAAAACGAAGGAATTCGAACAACTGCTCCAGCTCGTGCGTCATGGTCCGCTTCTTGCCCGCACGCCGGCGGAGCGACAAGGCGAAACCCACGCCGCATTTTCAAATGCTGGCAGCCTTTAGGCTTTGCCCGAAACGTGGAGCGGCCCTACCTTTCGTAACCAAACGCCTTCCCTTTTCCGATCCACGCCCCGTGAGCACCATCCCCGCCGACCCCAAACGCCCGCGCATCCTCGTCGTCACTCCGGAGATCACCTACCTCCCGGATGGCATGGGCAACCTCGCGCAGCGCTTGTCGGCCAAGGCCGGCGGCATGGCGGACGTGTCCGCTTCACTGGTCAAGGCGCTCTACGACCAGGGGGCCGACGTCCATGTGGCCCTGCCGAACTACCGGCGGATGTTCCACCTCGATATCGCCAGCGTCCACGATTACGAGTTCGGAAAAGTCAGCCGCGCGCTGCCCGAGCAGCGCATCCATCTGGCGGAGGACCGCGTCTTCTATCACCGCTCGCGGGTCTACAGCTCCACGGAAAACCACACCCTGGCCCTGGCCTTCCAGCGGGAGGTGATCAATCACATCCTGCCTCAGGTGCGGCCGGACCTCATCCACTGCAATGACTGGATGACCGGCCTGATCCCGGCGGTGGCGAAGCGCTTCGGGATGAAGTCGCTCTTCACCCTCCACAACATCCACACCGAGCGGACCACCATGGAGGCCATCGAGGACCGCGGCATCGATGCCGCCGAGTTCTGGCAGTACTTGTTTTTCTCCCGCCCGCCGCAGAGCTACGAGGAAAGCCGGGCCTTCAACGTGGTCGACCTGCTGACCACCGGCATCTTCGCCTCCGATCACGTCAACACGGTCAGCCCGAAGTTCCTCAGCGAGGTCGTCGATGGCCTGCACGACCACATTCCCGGCCACATCCGCCACGAGCTATGGTCGAAGTGCAACGCCGGCTGCGCCTCGGGCATCCTCAACGCGCCCGACCCGTCCTACAACCCGATCAAGGACCAGTTCATCGAGGACCACTACTCCGTCGATACCGTGATGCACGGCAAGCGGGCCAACAAGATGCGCCTCCAGCAGGAGCTCGGCCTCGAGGTCAACCCCGACGCGCCGATGCTGTTCTGGCCCTCGCGCCTCGATCCCGTGCAGAAGGGCTGCCAGCTCGTCACCGACATTCTGCACTCGGTGATCAGCGATTACTCAGACCTCGGCCTGCAGATCGCGGTCATCGCCAGCGGTACCTTCCAGCCGCACTTCCACCACATCGCCGACTTGCACGGCATCCGCCATCGGGTGGCGGTCACGGATTTCAACGAACGCCAGTCCCGGATGGGCTTCGCGGGCTCGGATTTCATCCTCATGCCTTCTTCGTTCGAGCCCTGCGGCCTGCCGCAGATGATCGCTCCGAAATACGGTTCGCTGACCATCGCGCACGATACCGGCGGACTGCACGACACGGTGGAGCCGCTGCAAGTCGATCAGGACCGCGGCAATGGCTTCCTGTTCAACGTGTTCAATTCCGAAGGTCTGCGCTGGGGCATCGACCAGGCCATGCACTTCCACCGCCTGCCGTGGGACGTGAAGGAAGCCCAGCTCCAGCGGATCATGCGGGAGGCAAAAAACCGCTTCAACCACATGGCGACCGCCGCGGAATACATCCGGACCTACGAGCGGATGCTCGGCCGCTCGGTCTCCGGCCCGGTGGCGGGCTCTGAGGCCGAGGCCCCCGCGGTCCGTGCCTCGAGCAAGGCCTGAGGGGAGTTCAGGAGCGTTCCTTTTCCTCCCGGATCACGCTCAGCGCATCGAACAAGGCGAACAGCAGCACGAACAGGCACAGGGCCCCGCAGGCGGCCCAGTAGACCGCAAAGCGCAGGATCGACTCCGCCAGCCACTCATCGATCGCAAACAGGCCGAAAATCAGCATGGCAATCATCGCCACCGCGAAACCACCGAGGAACAGCCGGCGCTTTCCGCGGTCGGCGAGGATCCCCGCCGCCACCGCCTTGTCGATTTCCCACTGGCTCGGATCTTTCGGCATCGGAAACAGCGTGGGCGGACCCCAGCTGTGCGGCCAGCCCGAAGAAATTCGCGTTTTTTGATAATTTGGTCAGTTATGAGATCTCTTTCAAAAAGATAACGATTGGAAGTCATGGACCCCGCCCGCCGAGTTCATGCGCTGCCATCATCTTTCCGCCGTCCCGTTCCTGTTTGTTGTCGCCGTGGGCCTGGTGGTCCTTCGGGAAATGCCGACTCCGCCGCATGCGTCCGATGCTCCGGCCGCGGTCCCGTTCCGCTCCTTGAAAAAAATCGCCCCGTGGAACCCGGCCGGGGGTATCACGGGCGGGAGAGGTTCGCGGGTCGAGCTACCCTTCGACCTCGATGGCGTCCATGCGGGCCGAATCACGCAGGAGCACCAGTTTCCCGACGGTCGGCGCGCCATCAGCCTGCGCCTGGCGGATGGCGGCGACTTTCATCTCGTTTCCCTCGGCGATCGCTGGGAGGCGCGGGTCGTCCCGCATGCCGAGGGCGGCGGGTGGCGGTTGGAGGGCGACTCGTCCGGCACCACGGTCACGCCCTTGGAAAAGTCCGCCCTGCTTTGCCACGGCGAAGCCCGCAGCCCGGAGTCGGCCGGGCTCCCGCCGATGCTCGGTTTTGAAAAAAAGCGGGGCCTCCAATCAAAGGACGAACTTTCGATCCCCCTCCTCCACAGCATCGATGGCGCCACGGCGGTGATCTATCTGGATTTCGACGGTGAAACGGTCAGCGGCACCCACTGGAATTCATCCTACAACGGGGGCGCGCCCCTCGTCGCCGGCGCGGCTCCTTTTTCCGCCAGAGAGATCGAGGATATCTGGCTCGGCGTCTCCGAGGACTACTCGCCCTTCGAGGTGAACGTCACGACCGACCGCGCCGCCTACGAGGCCGCGCCGGTGAACCGTCGGGTGATGGTCGTCTTCACGCCGGACAATGAATGGTACGGCAGCTCGGGCGGGGTGGCCTACATCGATACCTTCGGCAGCCCGCTGATGGATCCGCCGGCCTGGGTGTTCACCGACCAGCTCTCCGATCGGGCCGACTTCGCCGCCGAAGCCGCCGCCCACGAGGCGGGGCACACCCTCGGCCTGCGCCACGATGGCGGGGCCGAGGGCGAATACCACCGGGGCAACGAACACTGGGCCCCCATCATGGGTGCCGCCTACAATGCCGCCGTTTCCCAATGGAGCCGTGGTGAGTATGCCGGCGCCACCAACACCGAGGACGACCTCGAAATCATCAGCAGCCCGCGCAATGGCTTCGGCTACTACCCCGACGACCACGCCGGCACCCCGGCCGCGGCGACGGCGATGGAGATCATCGAGGTCGATACGCTCGAGGGCTGGGGCTACATCGAGCGGGACAGCGACCGGGACGTGTTCCGCTTCCAGACCACCGGCGGCGTGGTCACCGCCGCGGCGGACCCCATCAAGGTCCACCCCGACCTCGATCTTCGCCTCGAGCTGTGGGATGCCGCGGGAAACGAAGTGGCGGTGAGTGATCCGGCCGATGCGTTGGATGCCGCGATCGCCACCTCCCTGCCCGGCGGGACCTATTTCCTTGCGGTCTCCGGGGTCGGAAACGAACCCGCCGGCTACACCGGATACGGCAGCCTCGGCGAATACGACCTGCGGGTCACCGCGCCGCAGGACCCCTCGTTCGCTGCGGAGATCGTGTCACCGGCGGCGGAGCAGGTCAGCCTGCCCTTCGGCACCGGATTGCGGCTCGAGGGAATCGCCCGTGGTGGCATCGTCTCCTGGCAGGCCATCCAAGTTCCCGCGGGAGGTTCGGTGAACTTCAGCGATCCGTCCGCCTCGTCAACCGATGCCGTGTTTTCCGTGCCCGGGATCTATCAGGTCCGCTTCGCCAGCAGCCTCGGCGACTTTTCCGTGAACGACATCGTGACGGTCGCAGTCGATGATGCCGCTCCCACCTTTGGCTTCCGCGTGCCCGCCGTCGATTTGGGGCTGGATCGCGATGTTTATGGCAATCAGGCCACGCTCTCGCCCCTCGTCCCCGATGACCCTGCGGCGGGCGGGTTCACCTACACCTGGCGGGTTCTCTCCGGTCCCGGCCAGCTCTCGTCGCCGGACGTCGCCCGGCCGGCTCTCCGTTTCACCGCCGCCTACAGTCCGGTGCGGATGCGGCTGGAGGTCAGTGATGGAGCCTCCGTCGGCTTCGCCGAGGTGTCGCTCACCGCGCACTTCAAGAGCGCCACCTTCGCGGCGCCCGCGGCCTACGCCCGGGTGCTGGTGCCCTCGGCCGAGCCACCGGCCGGCTGGTCCGACCCACTGTTCAACGACTTCGCCTGGACCAGCGGCAATCTCGGTGCCGGTTACGACCTGAGCGGGAACTCCTTTTTCCAACCAGAGCTTCATCTCGATCTCAGCGACACGATGAGTGCGGGCGGCAGCACATGTTATGTCCGCATCCCGTTCTATCTGATGGTGGCTCCGGAAAACGTCCTCTCGCTCCAACTCCGGATGAAGTATGACGACGGCTTCGTGGCCTACATCAACGGCACCGAAGTCGCCCGCGACAACGCCGGCGATGGCACGCCGGCCTGGAACGGCACCGCATCCGAGGACCGGCCTGATGAAGCCGCGTTGTCGTCGAAGCTGTTCACGCTGGACCTGCCGCCCGGCACGCTTTCCAACGGCTCCAACGTGCTGGCGATCCATGCCCTCAACGCCGCAACCACCGGCGGTGACGACCGTTTCCTGATCGCCGCGGAAATGACGGGCGTGATCGCCGATCCGGATCCCAACCCGCCGACTTTGACCCCCTTCGAAATCTGCGTTTCCGGCATCGCCGATCCCACCCGCCGAGGTGCGGAGGACGATCCGGATGGCGACGGGCTCAGCAACCTCTTCGAACACGCCATGGGCACGGCCCCGGACATCCCGGACAGCGTGGGCGAGGTCGTCCGCCTGCCCGACGTCCGCCACGTCCACGTCCGGCTGCCGGCCACCCCGCCGGACGACGTGAGATATCTTCTCGAGCATACTTCGGCTCTGGCCGGCGACTGGCAGGTCATTGCTGAAAAGATCGGTGCCGGCGAGTGGTCCGGCCTGACACCCGCGGTCGCTCCCGAGGACGTCGAAGGCGGGCAGGGCTATGATTTTCCGCTCACGGGCGAAGCGGCCGGCTTCTACCGGCTGCGCATGGAGCTGGTGCCCTGAGTGCTGACAAGCTCCTCGGAAATGTCGCGGTCGGCGGCTGCGTATGCGGCCCCATGCTCCGTGCCATCGCCCTCACCACGCTTGCCGCCACCACCTGCCTCTTCGCCAAGGAAACATCGACGCTGCCGGCGGACCCGTATTTCGCCGACTACTCCCTCGATCCCGCGCCGGCGACGCCCGGGCTGCTGCTGAAGAAAGGCGACAAGCTCGCGATCTGCGGCGACTCGATCACCGAGCAGAAGCGCTACTCGCTGATCATGGAGGCCTACATCACCGCCTGCATGCCGCAGCTCGAGGTGACCTGCCGCCAGTTCGGCTGGGGAGGTGAAACGGCCGGCGGTTTCCTGAACCGGATGGAGAACGACGTCCTGCGCTTCGATCCCGACGTCGCCACCACCTGCTATGGCATGAACGATTTCCGCTACGTGCCCTTCGAGCAGGGCATCGCCGACGAATACCTCCGCAACCAGACCGAGGTCGTGCGCAAGTTCAAGCAGGACGACGTGACGGTCGTGCTCGGCTCGCCCGGCATCATCGCCATGGTGCCCGGCTGGCAGGGCAATCCCGCCTGCACGCCGCTCAACCTCAACCAGTCGCTGTCACGGTTCCGCAACCTCGACATCGCCCTGGCCGGCCGCGAAAAAACCTACTTCGCCGATGTTTTCCAGCCGATGCTGGTCGCCCATTGGCGGGCGAAAGAAGAGCTCAGCCCGGATTTCAAGCTCGCCGGCAATGACGGCGTCCACCCCGGCTGGGCCGGCCACGTCGCCATGGCCTACGCCTTCCTGAAGGGCCTCGGATTCGATGGCGACCTCGGTGGCATTACCGTTGTCGGCGATCGCGCCCGGGGCAGCGGCGGGCATGAGGTCGAGGGCATGTCGAACGGCACCATCACGGTGAAAAGCTCGCGCTTTCCGTTCTCCGCCGGTGCCGGCGAGCTGACCGATGACGACAGCCTGCGGGCCGGACTCGCGCTGGTGCCTTTCGACGCCGAGCTGAACCGTTTCACGCTCACGATCGAGCGCCCGACCGCCGACCGCTACGCCGTGACCTGGGGCAAGGAAACGCATGAATACTCCGCCGAGGATCTGGCCAAGGGCGTCAACCTCGCGGCCGACTTCATCGAGCACCCGCTGCTCGAACCCTTCCGCAAGGTCTGGAAGGCCGCCGAGCAGAAGCAGAACTACGAGACCCGTCAGGTGAAGGACCTGTTCCACGGCCCCGAGGCGGCCATCGACATGGACACCATCGCCGACCTCACGGAAAAGGTGCACTCGAAGCTGGCCGCCGACCTCGCCGCCTCGATGCAGCCGGTCGAACACCGGATCACCCTCAAGCCGCTCGAGTGAGTCGTCCCTTTCCCGGGATATGACATCGCCTCGCGGCGGGAACTCCCCTATCTCCCGCCGCCATGAGCCGCCCGATGCCCGACGCCCCCGAGCCGCCCCGGCGGTTCCGGCTGCCGGGCTGGCTGGACCGCTACCGGCAACTGCCCCGTTCGGTCCACCACTTCGCCGCGGGGCAGTTCATGATCAATCTGATCAACACCGCGCAGTTCCTTCTCCTCAATCTCTATCTGAAAAGTTTGGGCCTCGACGACCCGGAGATCGCCGCGCTGGGCTCGAACCGCTTCGTCGCCACCCTCTTCCTCGCGCTCCCCGCCGGCTTGTGGCTGCGCGGCCGGCCCCTGCGCAGGCCGCTGCTCATCGGCTCGATCCTGTTCCCCTGCTCCGCCCTGTTCGCCTTGGAAACGGTGCGCTTCGGGGCCATGCCGCTGGCCACCCTGTCCTTCCTGCTGATGGGGCTGTCCAGCCTGCTGCTGAATGTCGGCAGCCTGCCCATGGCCATGCGCCTCACCACGGCCGATCAATCGAGCGAGGCCCTCAGCCTGCTCTTCGCCAGCTGGGCCGCGGCCAGCGTCTGCGGCGGCGTGCTTTCCACCACCCTGCAGGCGATCGGCAGCATCCAGCTCGGCGGCTGGTCGGTCCCGCTCGATGAACACGCGACCCTGCTGGTGCTGACGCTCGTCGCCTTCAGCGCCCCTGTTTTCTACGCCCGTCTCCCCGACCCGCCCGGCCGTCAGGCTCCGCGGAAACACTGGCTGCACGTCGGCGCGGCTGACTGGCCCGTGCTGCTGCGCGCCCTGGTGCCGACCTTGTGCATCGCCACCGGCGCCGGGCTCAGCATCCAGTTCCTTAACCTCTTCTTCAGCCACGTCCACGGCGTCAGCTCGACCGCCTACTCCGGCTACGGCTCGATCAGCAATGTGCTCGTTTTCCTCGCCGGCCTGATCGTCCCGGAGGTGAAACGACGCTTCGGCTGGCGCGGCGCGATCCTCGGGGTGCAGGGCGTCGCCGTCTGCCTGCTGGCGATCATGGGCCTCACCGAGCTGGTCCGGGCTGCGAGCTGGTCCCTTCCCCTCGCGATCGGTTGCTTCATCGTCCGCCAGCCGCTGATGAGCATGGCCGGTCCCTCGACCAGCGAGCTGACCATGAGCTACGTCGGCGAGCAGAACCGCGAGCTGATGAGCGCCTGCAGCGGCGCCATCTGGAGCGGCGCGTGGTGGCTCGCCGCCCGCACCTTCCAACTCCTACGAACCTACGAGATCGCCTACTGGCAGGTCTTCCTCGTCACCTCGGCGCTCTACCTCGTCGGCATCGCCGCCTACCTCCTGCTCATCCGCCAGATCGAGCGCCGACCGCCGGAGGAAACCCCGGCTGCGCCCGCGGAGGCGTGACGGGAGCGCCGGCAGCCGAAGCCACCGACGCCTTGATGCGTTGGAGAAAGCATCAGCGCAGGAAGGCCTCGTGCAGGCCGCCATCGACGGTGATGATCTGGCCGGTGGTTTTGCTGAGCCGCTGCGTCACCAGCAGGAAATAGGCCTCGGCCTGGTCGGCGGGGGTAATGGGGCTCTTGGTCAGCGTCCGGTCGGCGTAGAACTCGGCCAGCTTGGAAACCAACGACTCGGTCGCCTCGTCCTCGCTGTAGGGAATCGCGTACTTCGCGAGCGAGCCGATGACCCGGTCCCGCGGGAACATGGCCGATCCCTGCACCACCGTGGCCGGCGCCACGCCATTGACGCGCACCAGCGGTGAAAGCTCGATCGAGAGTTCCCTCACCAGGTGGTTCGCCGCGGCCTTCGAGGTGTCGTAGGCGAGGCTGCCCTTCTTGGCGACGGCGGCATTGGCGGAAGTGGTGAGCACCAGATTGCCCCGCAGCCCCTGCTCGCGCCAGGTCTTGCCGGCCTCGTCGCCGACCAGATAGCTGCCGGTGACGTTGATGGAAAAGGTGAGCGCCCACTTTTCATCGGGGATGTGCCCGGTGGTGTCGCTGGGGACGAAAATGCCGGCGGTCACGCAGATGTGGTCGAAGCCGCCGTAGGCCAGCGCGACCTGGTCCAGCATCGCGCGGATGCTCGCCCGATCCGTGATGTTGGCGGCAAACGAAGTCGCCGGACCGCAATTGGAAACGCCGGTGCCGGCCACGCCGATCCCGACTCCATATCGGTCGGTGATTTCCCTGGCCGTGGCCTTCGCGGCCTCCTCGTTGAGGTCCACACAGACAATGTGGGCGCCGTCCTTCACCAGCCGGTGCGCCGTTTCCTTGCCGATGCCGGAGCCGGCACCGATCACGATGACGACCTGCCGCGCGAGTTCCTTTTCCGCGGGCATCCGCTGCAGCTTCGCTTCCTCGAGCAGCCAGTATTCGATATCAAACGCCTCCTGCTGGGGCAGCGAGATGTATTCATCAATCGCCTCGGCTCCACGCATGACTTCCACCGCACAGTTGTAGAACTCGGCGGTGACCCGCGACTCGGACTTGTCCTTGCCCCAGGCGATCATGCCGAGGCCGGGGATCAGAACGACGGTCGGGTTGGGATCGCGCATCGCGGGCGAGTTGGCGTGCTTGCAGGTCTCGTAGTAGCTCGCGTAATCGGCGCGATACTTGTCCAGACCTGCGGCCAGCTTTTCCTTCAAGGCGGTCAGGTCCTCGGATTGGGGATTCCACTCAATATAGAGGGGTTTGATCTTGGTGCGCAGGAAGTGGTCCGGGCAGCTGGTGCCCAGCTCGGCCAGCCGGGGCGCGTCCGCCGAGTTCACGAAGCGCAGGATCTTTTCGTCGTCTTGAACCGTGCCGATGAACCGCTTCTGCTGCGAAACCTGTCCCCGCAGCCACGGCAGGATGGCGGCGAAGGCGGACTTCCGCCCGGCTTCCGGCAGTGTCTCGTATTTGGCTCCACCGAAGGCCGCGGCGTCCCCTCCCCTGGCTTGGTACTTCGCCTCGATGAAATCCGCGGCCTTTTCGATGAACGCGAGCGTCCTCGTGTAGCAGACCTTGTCGTCATCGTCCCAGGAAATGAAGCCGTGCTGGCCCATCATGATCGCCTTCAGATCGGGCTGCGACTTCGCGATTTCCTCCATCGCCAGTCCGAGTTCAAAGCCCGGCCGCATCCACGGCACATAGGCCATTTCCCCGCCGAAGATCTCCCGGGTCAGCTCCTCGCAGTGCTTCGAGGCGGCGATGGCGATGATCGCATTCGGGTGCATGTGATCCACGTGCCTGCCCGGCAGGAAGCTGTGCAGCGGCGTGTCGATCGACGAGGCCCGCGGGTTCAAGTTGAAGGTGGTATGCGTGTACATGCCGACCATCTCGTCCTCCGCCGGCGACTTCAGGCCTTTTTCCGGCTTGCCGGCATACACCGTTTGCAGCGACCTCAGCTTGTCCTGATAGAGCGAGGAAAAATTCTCCCGCTTGGCGGTCCGCAAGTCGCCTCCGGAGCCCTTCACCCACAGGACTTCCACGTCTTCTCCCGTCAGGGGATCGGTCTCGATCAGTTTCGACGAGGTGTTTCCGCCGCCCGTGTTGGTGACCCGCTGGTCACCGCCGAGAAGGTTGGAGCGATAGACGAGGCGCTCCACCGGATCGAGATGGGCGGCAAGATCGTCGTCCCATGAATAACTGACGTGTTTGAACTCGGGCATGGATGGAAGGATTCGAATTGACGCCGCCCTGCCTGACCGCCCAAAACCACGCAAGCAAGCACTTTCCCACAAAATCCCACATTCCCTGAGTCATCCCGAGATGCTTCCCGCCGAACGTCATCAAGCCATCCTGAATCGCGCCACGGAGTCCGGCACGGTCCGGACCACCGACCTGGCCCGTCATTTCGGCGTCGCCGAGGAGACGATCCGTCGCGACCTCGACCTGCTGGCCAAGCGGGGTCTTCTCAACCGGGCCCACGGGGGTGCCCTGGCCCCCTCGGCCGGCTTGCCCGAGCTTTCCCAGCATGAGCGTGAGGGCCTCCAGGCGCAGGAAAAGCAGCACCTCGCCTCGCTGGCCGCGGCGCTGGTATCGGAGGGCGAGACCATCCTGCTCGATGCCAGCTCCACCGCGCTCGAGCTGGCGGCCCGGCTGCCGGCCGGGCTGAAGGTGGTGACCTATTCGCTGGCCGTGACCGAACGTCTGGCCAGCCGGCAGGATCTCGAGCTCGTCCAGCTGGGCGGCACTTATGAGGCGAAAGGCCGCCGGTTTTCAGGGCTGATCACGGAAAATGCCGTGCTGTCGCTGCGGATCGACCGCTTCTTCTTCTCGGGTCGGGGCATGGACCTCGACCGCGGGGTCAGCGAGCCGAATCCCGACCAGGCACGCCTGAAGTCGCTCATGCTGCGCCACGCCAGCTGGTCGTGCGCGCTGCTCGACCACACCAAGTTGGGGCTCAGGAGCGACTATTTTTTCGCCCGGCCCAGTGAGATCGACGCCGTGGTGACCGATCCCGGTGCCCAGCCCTTCTTCCGCGGCAAAAGCAGCACCCTGCCCTTCCGGGTGAGCTGGTGACCAAAAAACCCAACCCATGCCCACCTTTCTCTCCATCGACCTCGGCGCCGGCTCCGGCCGCGTGATCGCCGGCAGCCTCGTTTCCGGAAAAATCGGACTCCAGGAAATCCATCGTTTTGACAACCCCGGCACCGACCTGCCCGGCGGCTCTTTCTGGGACATCCTCGGCCTGTTTCGGGAAATCCAGGAAGGCCTGCGCCTCGCCGCCAGTCGTTTCGACGACATCGTGGCGATCGGCATCGATACCTGGGGCTGCGACCACGGCCTGCTGGACGCCCACGGCCGCCTGCTCGGCCTGCCGCACCAATATCGCGACCCGCGCCATGAGGGCATGCCGGAGAAAATGCACGCGCTGATGCCTGAGCCGGAACTCTACCGCCACACCGGCATCACCACCAACTTCTACAACTCCGCCGTCCACCTCTTCGCGGAAAAACAGCTCGACTCCCCCGCCCTGAAGAACGCGGACCGGCTTCTCTTCATCCCGGATCTCATCGCTTACTGGCTTTCCGGGAAAATGGCTGTTGAGCGAACGATTGCATCGACTTCCCAGCTTCTCGACCCCGCGACCGGAGAATGGTCGTGGAAGGTGATCGATGCCTTCGGCCTCCCGCGGCGGATCTTCGGAAAAATCGTCGCTCCGGGAACCGTTCTTGGCCCGCTCCGTGAGGAAGTCCGGCGGGCCACCGGTCTCGGCGGAGTGCCGGTCGTCGCCTCGGCCTCGCACGATACCGCTGCGGCCGTGGCGGGGATCCCGATGGAGGGCGGGGATCAGCTTTGGCTGTCTTCCGGCACTTGGTCGATCATGGGTCTCGAGACCCGCCAGCCGATCCGCAGCGACGCCGCTTTCGCCGCCCGCTGCTGCAACGAACTCGGCGTCGATGGCTCGGTCCGCTTCCTGAAAAACATCGCCGGCCTGTGGCTCATCCAGGAGTGCAGGCGGCAATGGGCGCTCGAAGGCGCGGACCTGGGCTACGCGGAGCTGGTCGCGCTGGCCGACGCCGCCGAGCCGTTTCGCGCCTTCATCGACCCCGACGACCCGGTTTTTTCCGCCCCCGGCGACATGCCCGGCCGGATCCGCGATTTCTGCCGGCGCACCAGCCAATGCGTGCCGCAATCGAAAGGCGAGGTGCTGCGCGTGGCGACGGAATCGCTGGCGCTGAAATACCGCGTGGTGCTCGACTCGTTCCGCCAGCTCTCGGGCAAGGACTTCCCGCGGCTCCACGCCGGCGGCGGAGGCATCCAGAACGCCGCGCTGACCCAGGCCACGGCGGATGCCTGCGGGATCGAGGTGCTCGCCGGCCCGGTGGAGGCCACCTCCTGCGGCAACCTGATCGTCCAGATGATCGCCACCGGGCACCTGCCCGACCTTGCCGCCGGGCGCCGGCTGATCCGCGGATCGTTCGATTTCCAGACCTACCAGCCGCGACAGTCGGGCGACTGGGAGAAGGCGCTGGGGCGGTTCCGGGGAATCCTTGCCTGAGCGCGGGCCGCCGGGACGGGGTCACAAAGGCACAAAAAATCCGTGCTTGGCGGCGATTTCCGGGCCACATCTCGTCACGCCGACGACCCGCCTTTCCCGCCAATCATGAGTTCCGCCGTTCAGATCCTCCATCGCGACCGCATCCCCGCCACCGGCTGCCTTGTCGTGCCAGGCAGGCTTGAGGCTCAGGACCTTCCGGCGTTTCACCAGCTGTTCGAGGGGCGGCCCGTCACGTGGCTGATCGAGGAAAACGCGCCCATGGATCCCGAGGTCCGAAGCTTCCTGGAGAAGTCCGGCTCAGGCGCCGTGTTCTCCGATCAGGACAGCGATCCGCTCGGAATCGGCGAGCAGCTGAAGGGCTCGCTGGCCGATCGCGGCGTGCTCGTCTTCGTCCCCGGCCCGGCCGTGACCCGCGCCGGCACGCCGTGCATGATCCCCGGCAAAACCCTGACCACGCTGGGCGCCTTCAAGCTGCCCACGCTGCCGGTCGGCATCGACACGCCCCGCTCGACCTGCCTGTCGGTGGAAAAGCCGGCCAACCTTCCCCGCGTCGTGTTTGCCATCGGCCGCCCGATTCCGGAGAAGCAGGCGTCCGGCGCGGCGATCCGCCAAGGCATGCTGGAAGCCTCCGAGGAGGCCTACTCGGGCCGCTCGCTATTCAAGTCCTCGCTGGCGATGGCCGTTCTGCAGGGGCTCAAGAAGCACTCGAAGACCCGCATTCACGATGGCTCGGACGACTCCGACCTGAGCTTCGACCGGCTGCTCGCCGCCGCGCTGGTGTTTTCCAAATACCTCCGTGCCGAGACCGATGCCCGCCGGATCGGCATCGTCCTTCCGCCCGGCAAGGCCGGCATGGTCGCGAACCTCGCCGTGCTTTTCGCCGGCAAGGTGCCCGTCAATTTCAACTTCACCGCCGGGCACGAAGCCATCCGCTCGGCCATGAAGCAGTCGGGCGTCGATCGCTACATCACCGCCGATCCATTCGTGCGCAAGGTCGCCTCGTTCCCGTGGCCGCCGAACCGCGACCTGATCTTCATCGAGCGCGTCCTGCCCAGCCTGAAAAAGAAGATCGTGACCTGGGCCGTGCTGTCGAAAATCCTCCCGGTCGGCACGATTGCCACCCTGTTCGGGATCGGCAAACAAAAGGGCGACGACGAAGCGGTCCTGCTTTTCACCTCCGGCTCGTCCGGCGATCCGAAAGGCGTCGTCCTCTCCCATCGCAACGTGCTCGGCAACGTCTGCCAGTTCGCCACCCGCCTCCAGGCCGGCCCCGGCGATTCCGTGCTCGGCTGCCTGCCGCTGTTCCACTCCTTCGGCAGCACCGTCACGCTGTGGTTCCCCTGCATCGATGGCCTGCAGCTCGTCACCTATCCGAACCCGCTGGAAACCAAGCGCCTCGGCGAACTGATCGAAGCCCACAAGGTCAGCCTGCTGCTCGCCACGCCCACCTTCCTGCGCGGCTACATGAAGCGGGTGAAGCCCGAGCAGATCAAGTCGCTCAAGCTGGTCGTCACCGGGGCGGAAAAACTCCCCGCCAACCTGGCCGACGCCTTCCACGAGCGTTTCGGCATCATGCCGCAGGAAGGCTACGGCCTCACCGAGACCTCGCCCGCCACCAACGTCAACCTGCCCGAGCCGCCGGCGCGCGAGGGAGCCATCCAGTTGCCCTCCTCCCGCAAGTCCACCGTCGGCCAAATGCTGCCCGGCATCGCCGTCAAGTTCACCGATCCCGCCACTGACAGGGCCTGCCCGATCGACCAGCAGGGCATCATCTGGTTCCGCGGCGTCAACGTCTTCCCCGGCTACCTCGACAACCCGAAGAAGACCGCCGAGGTGCTCACCGAAGACGGCTGGTTCCGCACCGGCGACGTCGGCCGCATTGATGAAGACGGCTTTCTCCACATCGAGGGCCGGATCACGCGCTTCTCGAAGATCGCCGGGGAAATGGTGCCGCATGAAACGGTGGAGGCCGCCATCAACAAGGCCCTCGGGCTCGACTCCGAAGCCGAGCGCAAGATCGCCATCGTCGGCGTGCCCGACGAGCAGAAGGGCGAGGCCATCATCCTCCTCTCCACCATCGCCGGCCAAGCCCTCGAGCAGGAGTGCATCGATCTGCGCTACAAGCTCATGGACGCCGGCCTGCCCTCCCTCTGGTGCCCCAAGGCCATCGTCCCCGTCACCGAAATCCCCGTCCTCGCCTCCGGCAAGCTCGACCTCAAGGGCTGCCAAACCTTGGCCGAGCATTGAAGGAGCGCTCGCGGCCTCAGCGCATCGCCTGGCCGATGAAATCGAGCACCTCTCCGCGGCCGCTGCCCGACTTGGTGGAAGTCAGGAAAGCACGAGGTTCCCCGTGGCAGATTTCCGCCAGGTCGGAGACGAAGGCCCCGACGTTGGACTTCACCTTGCCGGCCTTGAGCTTGTCTGTCTTGGTGAAGGCCAGCACGAAGGGCAGCGATTGCTCCGCCAGCCAGCCGCAGAACCGGAGATCGATCTCCTGGGGTGAATGCCGCGAGTCGATCAGCACGAACACGCAGCGCAGGTTTTCGCGGTTCAGCAGGTAGCCGGACACCGCCTCCTGGAACCCCGCGCGGATCGATTGCGGGGTCTTCGAATAGCCGTAGCCCGGCAGATCGACGAGGGCCCAGCTGCCGTTCATGCGGAAAAAATTGACCAGCTGGGTGGCCCCCGGCGTGGATGAAACCTTGGCCAGGCCCTTGCGGCCGGCGAGGAGGTTGAGCAGCGAGGATTTCCCCACGTTCGAGCGCCCGATGAAGGCGAACTCGGGCAGGCTCCACGCCGGGCAGTCGTCAATGCCGGCGGCGCTGGTTTCGAATTCGGCGGAGGTGATTTTCATCGTGGAAAATCGACCGTGGCAGCAGGTGCCGGAGCGGTCCAGCGCAAGCGAAAACTGCTGTGGATTTCGTTACGTAATTGCGCGTTGATCCAAGCGACGAAACGTTTTGCCAAGCCCGGCGGCCCCGGTAATCTCCCTCCAACTGCTGTGTTCGTCCGACTACGGCAACGTGCCCGGACCGACTCGATTAAATACGGGGCAACCCGTTGGATCCGACTCAAGGACATGCCTTCACTGGAAGTCCGCGAGCGGGCCAACCGCCCCACCTGCTGAGACACTGGAACGTGGCTCACAATGCCGGGGACGGCACAGCGGTGTTCCTTTTCTTCAAGTCGCCTGCCAGAAGTCGCCGCCCTCGATGAGGCCCGCATCCCCCGCCCACCGGCGCAGGCGGATGCGGGCGGCTTCCCCGCCCGCCGCGCCGATCACCGTGGCCCGTCCCCGCAGGGCCAGCATGGGCTCACAGGCATGCACCGGCAGGCCGTGGATCTTTTGCCCAATTCGCCGCGGGTGGACCTCCGCAAAGCCATGGATCCGCACGCCTTCGGCGGCGAGAGCCCGCCGCAACCGCTTCCCGGTCGGCCCCGCCCCTGCGATCCAGGCCCCGTGTTTCCGGATTCCCTCCAGCTGCGCCAAATGCTGCGCCCGCATCGCGATCCGGGCCTTGTCGCCGTAGCGGGGATCGCTGCGGGTCGCTCGTTTCGGAGAATCGCGCCAGTCGAGCACCCTTTCGGCGATCCGCGCGAATCGGCAGCCCGCCGCCAGCAACCGGAGCCACAGGTCGTGATCCTCCGCCCACGGTCGATCCCGGTAGCCGCCCACCCGTTCCAGCCAACTCCGGCGAATCAGCGTCGAGGGGTGGACCAACGGACACTCGATGAAGCGAGCCCGCGAAATCGCCTCGTGGTCGGCAAGCCCGTTGACCCAATCGACATAGCGCTGCATCCCCTCGCCCAAGGCACTCGTCAGGCGCACCCGACCGCTCACCACCCCCGGTTCATCGCCGGCCTCGGCGCGATCCAGACACAGCCGCAGCCGCTCCGGATGCGAAACGTCATCCGCGTCCATGCGGGCGATCCAACCCGACCGGGCCGCGCGCACACCGGTCATCAGGGCTCCGACGATCCCGGGCGCGTCCTGGTTGTTCAAAAGCCGGATGCGCCGATCGGAAAAAGCCTCCACGACCCGCCGGGAGTGATCCACCGAGCCGTCATCGACGGCCAGCAGTTCGAAATCGCCTTCATCCTGCGCCAGGACGCTCTCGACCGCCGCGGCGAGCGTTTCCTGAGCGTCGCGAAACGGAAGCACGACAGAAACCCGCGGGCTCATCCGTCGCTGAGGGACTTCGCCCACACGCCCCCGGGTCCGGCCACGATGACCAGAGGGCGGCAGCAGACCTCGCAGTCGTAGTCCATTTCCACCGTCCGGCCGCCGGTCTCGGGCACCGCCACCTCGAACCACTCGAAGCAGGTCGGACACTGGATTTCCACGGTTTCCATCACAACGAAATCTGGGCTGACAGAATGGGGTGAAAGTTTGACGCTACCGGTGCCGGGATGTTAGACCGGATCGTCAGGGCGGAGATCCTCCGCCACGAACTGACGACGCAACCCCTGAAACCAGCAACGCAAATGAAACTGACACAAGCACTCTTTTTGGCCGGCCTTCCCCTGGCTTTCGCCGCCTGCTCGGAGTCCGACCAAACCAAGATGAAGGAGGACATGTCCGATGCCGCCTCCTCCGTGTCCGATGCCGCCGACAAAGCCGGCGAGTCGATGAAGGCCGCCACCGAGGAGGCCATGGACAAGGTCAATGAAGCCGCCGACGAGGCCAAGGCCGCCGGCGACCAAGCGGTCGATGCCGCCAAGGATGCCGCTGACGCCGCCAAGGACGCGGCCGCGGATGCCGGCAACCAGGCAAGCGAAGCAGCCGCCGACGCTGCCAACAAGGCCGCGGACCTGGCGGAGGACGCGAAGGACGCTGCCGAGGACGCCATCAACAAGGCCAAGGATGCCGTGAACGCGGCGCGGGAAGAGGCCACCGAAGCCACTCCGGCCCAGCCCGAGTAACCTCGGATCACGAATCCCGTTTCAAGCCCCGCCGGGTCACCCGGACGGGGCTTTTTCGCGGCCCGATCCGCGACGGCGACGGAATTTTCGCCGCTTGCAATCGAACGTCCGCCCGGCAAACGATCCCCCCGTGCTTACGACAACCCTCCGGTTCCTCGGCCTGACCTGCCTGTTGCTGGCTCCCGCTTGGAGTCAAACTCCGGCACCTGCACCGCCCGCACCTCAGGGCGGCGGCCTGGTGGAAGTCAACCGCATCGCCGCCACCGTCAACGGCCAGTCGATCACCGCCAAGGAGGTCGGTGTGATGCTCGGCCCCGAGATCAACCGGCTGATGGCCGAGTTTCCGCGGCGCGGCCCGGAGTTCGACCGACAGTTGATGGCGGCCAAGGACAAGGTGCTCAACGAGCTGATCGACCGCGAGCTCATCATGAGCGAGTTCCGCGAACGCGAGCAAAAGGGCGCCAAGCTGCCCGACCGCGTGGTCGAGCAGGAACTCCAGCGCCAGATCCGGGAGCTTTACAACGGCGACAAGCAGAAGCTGATCGACGAGCTGGCCAAGGCCCGCATGAGCATGGCGTCCTACCGCGAGCTGACGCGGGAAAAAATGATCGTCCAGGCCATGCGCCAGGAAAAATTCAAGGACGCGCCGCCGCCGGTGCCTTCGGAAATCCAGGCGGAATATCAGATCGCGAAGGACGCCTTGCGCGACACCACCAAGGACGTGCTCGACTACCGCAAGATCTTCATCCCGCGCGTCGATGCCGCCAATCCCCTGGCCAGTCCGGAGACCCAGCTGGCGCAGGCGGAAATGGTGACCGAGAAACTCAAGGCCGGCGAGGACTTCGCGGAGTTGGCCGCGAAATATTCGGCCGACGCCTTTGCCGCCGAGGGCGGTCTTCAGACGAATGTCCCGCGCACCGACCTTTCGCCCGAGTTCGCCGCCATTCTGTTCAGCGCCGAGCCGGGCAAGATCCTCGGCCCGCTCGAGGACCCGGTCGGTTTCACCATCGCCCGCGTCGAGCGCATCGACAAGGGGCCCGCACCGCCGTTGTCCGAGGTGAAGGAACTCATCGACCAGCGCGTGCGCGCGAAAAAAACCTCCGAGCGTTACGACGAGTGGATCAAAGGTCTGCGCCGGCACGCGATGATCGACATCAAGCTGAAGTAACGCCCCGATGCCCGGCCGACGGATCCTGATAACGCTCGGCGACCCCGCCGGGATCGGACCCGAGGTGATCCGCGCCGCGCTGGCCTCACCCGAGCTTCCCGGCGGATTCGAGTTCGAGGTGGTGGGCGATCCCTCCCGCGGGGTGCCTGGCCGCCCCGACGAAGCCTCGGCTGCCGAGAGCCTGCGGGCGCTCGAAGAGGCCGGCGATCGCTGGGCCCGGGATCCCACCGTCGCTGCCGTCGTCACCGGCCCGGTGTCGAAGTTCCAGCTGGAGCGGGTTGGTTTCCGCCATCCGGGCCAGACCGAGTTTTTCGCGGAAAAATCGGCCACGAAGAACTTCGCCATGTGCCTCAGCGGCGACCGCCTCACGGTGGGCTTGGTCACCATTCACATTCCCTACGCCTCGGTTGCAGCGGCGCTGACCCAGGAGGAAATCGTCCGCGTCGGCCGCTTGCTGGCGGGCTTTTCCCGGCTCCGCACCAGCCGTGCCCCGATCATCGGCGTCGCCGGACTCAATCCCCACGCGGGCGAGAACGGCAAATTCGGGCGCGAGGAAATCGACCTCATCGGTCCCGCCATCGAGACCCTCAATGCGACCGGCGAAGGCACTTTCCTGGGCCCCGGCGTGCCCGACGCGATCTTCCGCGAGGCGGTCCACGGTCGCTTTGACGCGGTGCTGGCGATGTACCACGACCAGGGCCTGATCCCGCTCAAGCTGGTCGATTTCGACTCCGCCGTGAACGTCACCCTCGGCCTGCCGAAGCCGCGGACCAGCCCCGACCACGGCACCGCCTTCGACATCGCCGGCAAAGGCATTGCCTCCCATCATTCGATGCTGGCCGCGATCCGCCTGGCCGCCCAGCTTGGGCGATGATGACGATCACGCTCTACGACCAGCTGCCGGACGTGCTGCGCAAAGCGTGCATCGGCCTCGATCTCGAGCCGGCCGCCGTCGCGTCGAAGCTCGGATGGAATCTCGCCCAGCTCCGCCGCCAGCTCGACGCCCGCCTGCCGGAAGTGCCGCTCGATGAGCTGGCCTCGGCCACCGGCCTTTCGGCCGAAGGCCTCCGCGCCCTTGGCGGCGATCGTCCGTTTCCGGAACTCCCCGCTTGGGTCGAGCGCCTCGAACTCCCCTTCGAGGACGAGACGGTCAACGCCTGGCGGCTTTCCCACGACGGCTTTTCCTTGCTGGTCGATGCCGGCCTGCACGGCCGCGACCTGCTCGCCGCGCTGCACGGCAGGGTCCCTGGCCGGGTCCTGATCACACACCCGCACCGCGACCATGTCGGCGGGCTCGCCGCCCTCCCCTCGGAAATTCCGAATTCCTCTCCCAAAGCCCCGGCTCGCTTGGAGGCCGGGCCATTCGAAATCACCGTCCACGACCTGGCTGGCCATCATCCCCGCGCGGTCGGCTACGAACTTCGCCTTGCTTCCTCAGCGGAGGAAACCGTGTTCCTTTCGGGCGACGCCATCTTTGCCAGCTCGATGGGCGGCTGCCCCGATGCCGGCGTTTTCCAAACCGCCTGCGGCACGATCGCCCGGGCGATCCGTCAACTTCCGGAGGACACGCTGATTCTTCCCGGCCACGGGTCGGCGACCCGCGTGGCGCTGGAGCGGCGCTACAATCCGTTTTTTCCCTGCTGGGAGCGCGCCGGCCTCACTCCTTGATGCGCACCGCGGTGCCGCAGAAGGTGCAGTGGAACCACTTGAAGAGCAACACGTGGGCGGCGAGCGGAAGGATATGGCCGAGGCCGGGGACGTGGTGCGCCTTCACATGCTTGCGGCAGTGCCGGGGCACATACTCGCGCTGGCCGCAGACCCGGCATTTCACCCGCACCGAGACGGTCATGTAGAGCACGCCCAGGACAGCGAGGAGTGCGGGAAAGACCAGCAACCACTTCGGCACCCACCCCATCGGATCCGGCATCTGTTCGGAGAGCACCAGCAGGATGGATCCGATCACCGCCAGCGGGACGTCGAGCGTGATCAGGAGCACCACCAACGAGCCGAAAATGACCAGCCACGGGCGGTCGTGCAGCACCCCGCGGATGAAAAACCGGCTGTCCCGGCTGCGGCCGCGGTTGGTGGACTCGCGGGCGGTGGTGAGCAGTTTCAATCGCTCGTCCACCTCGCCACGCGGCAAGGGCGCCGGTGCCTCGATGTCGTCCTCGTCGGCTTCGGTCATCGAACGCACGCGGCTGGTGTCGATTCCCCGCCGCTTGTTCGCCTCGGCCTCGCCGATCATTTTCGAAAGCGGGGCACCCTGGGTCAAACCGCGGGGCCTGCCCACTTCCGCGCGGCGGCTGCGTGCCGTGACCCGGATCTCCAGATCTCCGGCGGCCCGATTCAGCACCGGCGCGACCAGGATGGCCGACGGCGCGATGCCCTGCTCCGCCAACTGCTCGGCCGGCAAAGGCACGGCGAGGGGTGAGCGGGAGATCATGTCCAGGACCTCGTCGACCGCCTCGTAGTCCACCCAATCCGGCTTGGCTTCCTCATCGGAAGCGATCTGATCGGCAACGACCTCTTCGGCTGCTTCCGCGGGCGCTTCCTCCGGCTCCTTCCGGTTCTTGCCGCCCGTCTTCTTGGCACCGGCCGGCTTGCGACCGTTGGCACGGTCGATCCAGCCCTCGATCCGCCGCTTGGTGGGCAGCTTCTCGACGATCTTGAGCATGGCATTCGCCTTCTCCAGCTCGGTGAGGAGTTGTCCGGCGTTGACCGGCTCGAGGTGACTCGTTTCCAGATATCCAGCGGCTTCGAGCAGCTCGATTTCAGCGGCGGAAATGCCGGAGATGGTTTTCAGGGCGGCCATGAATCAGGGTGTCGGAAAACAAAGCAGGTGGCTGGCGAAGGTCAAATCACCCGAGGGCGGCGAGCATTTCCCGGAGCTGTGCCAGCTTGGTTCGCCATTCCTCGAGGCGTGCCTTTTCCTGCTCCACCACCTCGGCCGGGGCCCGCTCGACGAAGCTGGCATTGCCGAGCTTGCCCTCGGATTTCGCGACCTCCTTGCCGACCTTGTCGATTTCCTTCGTGAGCCGGTCTTTTTCCGCTTCCACGTCGATCAGACCCTCCAGCGGCATGTAGAACTCCCCGGCCGGTGCCAGTGCCGCCGGCGTGCCTTTGGGGGGGTCGTAGGCCTCGTCGAGCGCGATCTCCCCCGCTCCGGAAAGCAGTGCCAGCGTGTCGGACTCCGACGACAGCCAGGCCGGCGCACCTTTCACCACGAACCTCACGTCGCGGCGGGTCGCCACGTTGTATTCGGCCTTCAGGTTGCGCAGCCGGCCGGCGGTCTCGTAGATCGCGGTCGCCTTTTCCTGCATCTCATCGCGAAGCGCGCCGCGCGGCACGAGCGTCCCGGACGGGAGCAGTTTCTGCATCACGAACTCGCCCTCCGCCACGTAGCCCATGCGCACCGAGAGTTCCTCGGTGATGTGCGGCATGTAGGGGTGCAGCAGTTGCAAATAGACGGCCATCACCGAGTCGAACACCCCCAGCGTCGCCTCGCGCGCGGCCGGCGTGGCGCTCTCGCGCAGGTCGGACTTCACCGCTTCGAGGAACTTGTCGCAGAACTCGTTCCACAGGAACTCGTAGAGCAGGTGCGCGACCTCGCCGAAGCGATACCCGGCATACGCGCCCTGCAGGTTTTCCGCGAGGTCATCGAGCTTCGCCATGATGTCCACGTGGTGCGGACGCACTTCGGTGGCCGAGGAAATCGTGACCACCTCCGTGCCCGCCATCTGGCGGAAACGGCAGGCGTTGTAGAGCTTGTTGGCGAAGTTCCGGCCTTCCTCGATCTGCACCTCATCGAAGCGGATGTCGCTGCCGACCGGAGCGATCCGGATCAGCCCGAAGCGCAGTGCATCGGCGCCATATTTATCCATCAGGTCGATCGGGTCCGGCGAGTTGCCGAGGGACTTGCTCATCTTCCGGCCCTGGAGGTCGCGGATGATCGAGGTGAAGTAGACGTTCTTGAACGGCAGCCCGCCGGCGAAACGGTAGCCGGCCATGATCATGCGGGCGACCCAGAAAAAGATGATGTCCGGCCCGGTCACCAGGTCGGTGGTCGGGTAGAACTTCTTCAGCAGCGCGCTCTCCTCACCTACGGCAGCCATCGTAGCAAAGGGCCACAGCCACGAGCTGAACCAGGTGTCCATCACGTCCTCGTCGCGCACCCACTCGCTCTCGTCGGCGGGCGGCTCGGTGCCGACGTGGATGTCGCCCTTTTCCAAATCCTCCATGCCGAGCGCGGCGGCCTCCTTGAGCTGATCCAGCTTGTCCTTGCGATACCACACCGGGATCTGATGGCCCCACCACAGCTGGCGGCTGATGCACCAGTCCTGCAGGTTCTCCATCCAGTGCGCGTAGGTCTTCTGCCAGCGCTCGGGGCGGAACACGATCTCGTCGTCCGCCACCGCCTTCGCGGCCTCGTCGACGCAGGGGTATTTCAAGAACCACTGCATCGAGATGCGCGGCTCGATCGGCACGTTGGCGCGCTCGGAGAAGCCGACCTTGTTCTCGTAGTCCTCCTCCTTGAGCAGCAGCCCCATTTCCTCGAGCTTCCGCGCCGCCTTCTTGCGGGCGGCGAAACGGTCGAGTCCGTCGAGGTCCGGACACTCCGGGCAGTTCACGCGGCCGTCGGCGTGGAGGGTGTCGATGATTTCCAGCCCGTGGCGCATGCCGATGTCGAAGTCGGCCTTGTCGTGCGCCGGCGTGATCTTCAGCGCGCCGGTGCCGAACTCGATGTCCACATGGTCGTCGGCGATCACCGGGATTTCCGCGTGCGGAAACGGGCGCTTCACCATGCGACCGATGTACTGCGAATACCGTGGATCCTTCGGATTCACCGCCACCGCCACGTCACCCATCAGCGTCTCGGGCCGGGTGGTCGCGATCTGCAGGAACTCGCCGGGCGCATCGGCGAGCTCGTATTTCATGGTGTAGAGCTTCGACCGCTGCGGGGTCATGATGACCTCCTCGTCGGACAGCGCGGTGAGCGAAACCGGGCACCAGTTCACCATGCGCTTGCCGCGGTAGATCAGGCCTTGCTTGAAAAGATCGACGAAAACCTGGCTGACCCAGTGCGTGTAGTCGTCGTCCATCGTGAAGCGCTCGCGCGACCAATCGCACGAGCAGCCGAGGCGCTTGAGCTGCTGGATGATGATCCCGCCGTGCTTTTCCTTCCACTCCCACACGCGGTCGAGAAACTTCTCACGGCCGAGCTCGCGGCGCTTGAGACCTTCTTTTTCGCGCAGCTCGCGCTCGACCTTCGTCTGGGTGGCGATGCCGGCGTGGTCGGTGCCGGGCAGCCACAGCACCTCGTGGCCGGTCTGGCGGGCGCGGCGGGCCAGGATGTCCTGCAGCGCGTTGTTCAGCACGTGGCCGAGGTGAAGGATGCCGGTGACGTTCGGCGGCGGGATGACGATCGAGTAGGCGGGCTTGTCCGAAGCGGGATCCGCCTCGAAGCATTTTCCCTTCAACCACGCGTCATACCACTTCGCCTCAACGGCTTGGGGCTCGTATGCTTTGGCCAGATCCGACATTGCGGCGGAGGGATGCCAGACCCCCCGGTTTTTGTAAAGAAGCCGAACCGCGAATGGACGCGAATGACCGCGAATGATTCTGATGGAGATCGGAAATCGGCGTTTCCTCCGAACACGGCAAATCCAGTTCGACCGGAGGGTTTCCCCAAAAAGAGATCCGGCCGGAGCCGCGAGGAAAAACCCAAAAAACCTCGTGCTCCGGCCGGACCAATCGTTGAAGCGTCCGTGAATGGTGGAGACGCGGCGGACGCGCCGGGTTCATCGTCTCTCCATCCCAATAACGCCGCCGGGCTCCGGGTTTTTCAGGAAATCGAAGCCAGCCTCGGCAGAAAAATTCCTAACCCTTGATTTCCAGCAACATCTGGGGGTTGTTCGGAAACTTTTTCAGGAAATAGAGCAACCGCTCCATGGCCTCCACCGGCCGGTGCCCTGAAAGACCGCGACGGATCATGTGGATCTTGTGCAGCGTGTGCTCGGGCAGGATCAACTCCTCCCGCCGGGTCCCGGACTTGAAGATATCAACCGCCGGATAGATGTAGTTTTCCGCCACCTTGCGATCGAGCACCAGCTCCATGTTCCCGGTGCCCTTGAACTCCTGGAAGATCGCCTCGTCGCCGCGGCTGTTGGTTTGCACCAGCGCCGTCGCCAGAATGGTCAACGAGCCGGCGTCGCGGGTATTGCGCGCGGCGGCGAACAATCGACGCGGCGTCTCCAGCGCGCCGACCATGATCCCGCCGGACCCGACTCCGCGCTTCTTGCCACCGCGCATGCCGCCATTGTAGGCGCGGGCGAGGCGGGTGATGGAGTCCATCAGCAAAAAGACGTGTTTCCCCTGCTCCACCATCCGCTTGGCGCGCTCGATGGCCATTTCCGCGATGCGGGTGTGGTTGCGCGGATGCTCGTCGTTCGAGCTGGCGTAGATCTCCACCCCCGGCAGCGCGCGGCGGAACTCGGTGACTTCCTCCGGCCGCTCATCGACCAGCAGCACCATCAGGTGCAGCGTTTCATCGTGCAGCTCCTGCACCGCCTCCGCGATGTGGAGCAGCAGCGTGGTCTTGCCCGAGCGCGGCGGGGAAACGATCAGCCCGCGCTGGCCGCGCCCGATCGGTGACATCAGGTCGACGACCCGCGTGGTATAGCGGCTGCCCTCCGTTTCGAAGGCGATGCGCTTGCTTGGGTTCACTGCCTTGAGTTCCTCGAAGGCCGGCCATCTTTTCGCCAGCTCCGGGTCCTCGCCATTGATCTGAAGGATTTCCACCAGCTGCGGGCCGCGCGGGCCTTCCTGATAGAGCCCGTGGATCCACTGACCCACGCGCAGCGCGTGATTGCGGATCAGTTCCGGGGAAACGAAGATGTCGTCCTTGGCCTGCTCGAACTTCTTCGAGGGCACGCGCAGGAAACCGAAGCCCTTGGGAGCCAGCTCGAGGAGGCCGTTGCCCTCCATCTTCGGCCCGTCCAGCACCGGCGGCTTGCGCTCCTGCGGCTGGCCGTTCGGCTCGCTCTGATCGTGGCTGGAATGATCGCCGTCCTGAGGGTCCCGGTTCTTTTTCCGCCGCCGCCGCCGCCGGCGCTTGTTGCGACGCTCCCCTTGCGGGTTGTCGCCTTGCTGCGAGTCGTTTCCACCGTCCTCGCGGGCCACCGGACCTCCGCCCGGCACCCGGCCGAACTTCACCGGTCCATCATCGCCGCTTCCTTCATCCGACCGCTCCGGGCGGGGCTGCGGCTTCGGTTCGTTGGACGGCCGGGATTCCTCGGCGGCCGGCTTCGGCTCAGGAGACGATGGCTTCGGTGCGGGCTCCTGAATTCCCAGATCGAGACTTCCCTGGACTTCCTTGGCTGTCGCCTTTTTCGCCGTGGTCTTCTTGGCCGCTTTCTTCGCGGCCTTTTTGGCCACGGTTTTCTTGGCTGCCTTCTTGGCCGCGGTCTTGGCTGCCTTTTTGGCGGCTTTCCTGGCCTTCGGCGGTGCCTCGGCGGTTTCGGCCGGGGACGGATGGGTGTTCTCGTCGCTCATCAGTGGGGAGTCGGGAAAATCAGGAGTCGAGGGCTTCCAGCACCTCGTCGGAGAATTCGAAATTGGTGAAAACATTCAGCGTATCGCCACAGTCATCGAGCTGCTCGTAGAGCTTCATGAGCTGCTTCGCCTGCTCCAGATCGTCGATCATGGTCACGTTCTGAGGCAGGGAGACGAGCTTCTCGGATTTCGGCTCCAAGCCGGCACCGCGCAGGCTTTCGGAGACGGCGAAAAGCTCGGTCGGCGCGGTCAGCACCACCCACTCGTCGCCGTCGTTTTCCAGTTCGTCGCCGCCGGCCTCGATCACCAGCTCCATCAGCCGGTCTTCGCCGGAGCCGACGTTTTCGTAGCGGATTTCGCCCTTGCGGTCGAACTGGTAGGACACGCTGCCCGGGGTGGCCACGCTGCCGCCCGCCTTGGAAAAAATGGAGCGGATGTCCGCCGCCGTGCGGTTCAGGTTGTCGGTGGCGGCCTCCACGATGTAGGCCGCGCCGCCGCTACCATAGCCCTCGTAGGTCACCTCCTGGATCGCATCGCCGCCCAGCTCGCCGGTGCCCTTCTTGATCGCGCGCTCGATGTTGTCCTTCGGCATCGAGACCGCCTTGGCGCTGTCGATCGCCGCCCGCAGCCGGGCATTCATGGTCGGGTCGCCGCCACCATCACGGGCCGCGATCGCAATCTCGTGGGCGCACTTGCTGAACACCTTGCCGCGGATCACATCCACACGGGCCTTGATGTGTTTGACCTTCGACCACTTGTTGTGACCTGCCATGAAAACGATAGAGGGAAAACGGATCTCCGCGAACCAACGACGCTTCGGATACATTCCGACCAACGACGATGGACCGCGGATCGATGGGGCCAGGCCGGATGCGAATGATTCCAGCGGACGAGTCCGTCACCGGATGCCTGGGGCTCTCATTCCCGGATGACCTGAAAAAACTCCAGGTCGACCACCACGCGAACGCCCGCAGACTGCCGTCGCCCGGATCATTTGGCAAAGCAAAAGTTTCCGCGTGGGACGCGGGCGGGATTTCGTGGCAAAACGGATTTCGGAACTTGCGACAGGCGTCACAATTCCTCCGGCCGCTGCAGGTGCTCCGCGATGCGGCCAAGCAGCATGCCGGCGCCGCCGCCATCGACGACGCGGTGGTCGAAGGTGACGATCAGCTCGGCCTCGGTGGCGGGGATGAAGGCTTCCACCTGGTCGCTCCAGACCGGCTTTTTCACGCCGGCGGCGAGGCCGAGAATGAGGGTTTCATTCGGCAGCGGAATCGGCGTGCCGTGGGTCAGCCCGAAGGTGCCGAAGTTCGTCACCGTGGCGATGCCGCCGCGGGTGTCCTCCTCGCGCAGGCGCCGGCGGCGGGCTCGGTCGACCATGTCGGCATAGACGTTGGTCAGCTCGGACAGGGTCATGGTGTCGACGTTGCGCAACACCGGAACCAGCACGCCGTCCTCGACCTGCACGGCCACGCCGATATCGAAGGCGCGCGGATGGACGACGCGCTCACCGATCAGGAAACCGGAGCTGGCGGGGTCCTCCGAGAGCGCGATCGCAAACGCACGCAGGACGTAGAGCGTGAGGCCGGGCTTGGGGTCGAGCTTGCCGCGGTGGTCGAGCACGCGGTCGAGACGTACCGGGCGGCTGACGGTCGCCAGCGGGCGGGTCCAGCTGCGGCGCATGGCATCGGCCACGGCCAGTCGCATCGGCGAGGCGTGGCTGCTCGGCCAGGTTTCGATGTAGTCGAGGAATTTCTCGAGGTCCTCGACCGTCACGCGGCCGCCGGCGCCGGTGCCGGCGACGGCGGAGATGTCGGCCTCGCGCAGCCCCATCTCGTCCATCCGCGCCCGCATGCGCGGGGAAATGTAGTGCGCGCCCTTGACGCCGGCCGGCACGGGCAGTCCGCGCACGCTGGGCTCGACCACCGGCTGGCGCTCCTCGTAGCTGTCGTCATCGATGGCGAAGTGGAGGTTTTCCTCCCCCTTTTCCGCCGCCTGCTGCTGCTCCACCTCGCGGGTCTCGGCGGCGGCCTCGAGGGTTTCCACGCCGGTGCGGGCGACTTCCTCCTCGGTCACGTCGAGCAGGCCCAAAGTACTACCCACGGCGTAGGTCTCACCCTCCACGGCCAGGATTTCCCGGACCGTACCGCGGCACAGCGTGGTGACCCCCATGGTGGCCTTCTGGGTTTCCACCTCGATCACCTCCTGGTCGGCATCGACACTGCCGCCGGGGGCGATGTCGATGCGGATCACGGTGGCCTCGGCGATGGATTCGCCGAGCTGGGGCATGAGGATCGGAACGGTCGGCATGTCTGCTAGAAGGCTAGGAGTTCGCGCATGGCGAGGCAGATCGACTCAGGGGTCGGGCGGTGCGCGGCCCACAGGTTCGGGTGGTACGGCACGGGCGTGTCGCGGGCATTGAAGCGCTTCGGCGGGGCGTCCAGCAGGTGAAAGCCCTCGCTGGCGACGCGCGAGACCACCTCCGCGGTGACGCCGCCCCAGGGAAAGGCCTCACCGAGAGCGAGGATGCGGCCGGTGCGGGCCACGCTGGCCAGGACCGTGTCCATGTCCAGCGGCTTGACCGTGCGCAGGTCGACGACCTCGATCTCCCAGCCGCTTTCCTCCTTCAGCCGGTCGGCGGCGCGGACGGCTTCGTGGACCATCGCGCTGTAGGTCACGATGGTGGCGTGCTTGCCGGGCCGGGTGATGCGCGCCTGGCCGAGCGGCAGCGCTTCCTTTTCGATCACCGGGGCCTTGAGCCAGCGGTAGAGAAACTTGTGCTCGCAGTAAACGACCGGGTCATCGAGCGCCACCGACTGCACGAGCATGTGGTAGGCATCCGAAACGGTCGCCGGCGTGACGACGACCAGCCCGGGATAGTGGGAGTAGGTCGCCTCCATGCTCTGGCTGTGGAAAGGGCCCGAGCCGGGCGCGCCGCCGGAGGGCAGGCGGACGGTGATCGGCACCGGCATGCCGGTCCGGTAGAAGTGGGTGCCGGCGTGGTTGACGATCTGGTTGAAGGCGATCGAGGAAAAGTCGGCGAACTGCATTTCCACCACCGGCCGCATGCCGGCGAGCGCCGCGCCGATGGCCATGCCGACCATGGCGTCCTCGCTGATCGGCGAGTCGAGCACCCGGCCGGGGAATGCGTTGGCGAGCCCCTTGGTCGCCTTGAAGGCCCCGCCGAAACGGCTGATGTCCTGCCCGTAGAGAAAGACACGCGGGTCGTCGCGCAGGAGGTCCTCCTGAGCTTCGAGAATGGCGTCGACGTAGGTGATGCTCATGCTTGGGACTCGGACGTCAAATGCATCGAACAGGCCTCCCACTCCTCGCCCCACGGGTCGGGCTTGGGATCGCGCTGGGCCATGGCCAGGGCGGCCTGGACCTTGTCGGCCAGCTCCTCCTGCCAGGCCGAGATTTCCTCGGCGGACGCGTGGCCGGCCTCGACCACCTGGCGGGCGGCCACCTCCATGCAATCGCGTCCCCAGCGGTCGTCCTTGAGCGTCCTCGGCACGTAGCTGGCGTCATCGTGCTCGCCGTGACCGGTGAGGCGCAGGAGTTTGGCCACCACCATCTGCGGCCCGTGGCCCGAACGGGCCCGTGAGACCGCGGCGCTCATGACTTGGAGGCATTGGAGGAAATCGGTGCCATCGACCGAGTGGCCGTCCACCCCGTAGCCGCGGGCCCGGTCGATCAGGTCCTCGCAGGCGAACTGGCGGTCGTTGGGCGTCGAGTAGGCGAACTGGTTGTTGGCCACCACCACGACCAGCGGCAGGCGCTCGACCGCCGCGGCATTGAGGCCTTCATGGAAGGCACCGGTCGAGGTCGCGCCGTCGCCGATGCAGGTCGCGCCCACCACCCCATCGAGTTTTCCCTGAAGACGGCGAGCGAGCAGCCAGCCGGCGACGACCGAGACGGACGAGCCGAGGTGGGAAATCATTGCCAGCATCCCCTGCTGCGGACGGCCGCGGTGGATGTTGCCATCGCGGCCACGCATCGGGCCCAACGCCGAGCCGAGGTAGGTGCGGGTGCAGTCTTCGATGTCCTCGCCGAAAGCCGTGCGGCCGGCCTGGTCGCGGATCAGCGGCGCGAACACGTCGGTGCCGGGAATCAGGCACGAGCCGAGCGAGGCGGACACGGCCTCCTGGCCTTTCCCCAGGTACACGCCGCCGACGATCTTGCCGGCCTTGTAGAGGCTGGAGAGCTTGGTTTCGAGGATCCGCGCTTCGAGCATCGCCCGGTAGACCTTGCGGGCCAGGTCCCGGTCGGTGATTGGCTGGGTACGTTCGGCGGTTTCCGGCACGGGCAGAGGCTAAGACCTCCCCTTCCCGCCGGGCAAGGGATATGAGAGTCCGTGTGACGCCGCTGACACTGGACAGCCGCCGTGTTCCGCCCCTATGTCCGCGGTCGCGGAGACGACTGCCGCTCTTTTTCCCATGAAACCGACCCTTCTCGTGCTCGCCGCCGGCATGGGCTCCCGCTACGGGGGCCTCAAACAAATGGATCCGATGGGTCCCAACGGGGAAACCGTCCTCGACTACTCCGTCTTCGACGCCCTCCGCGCCGGCTTCGGCAAGGTCGTGTTCGTGATCCGCGAGGATTTCGCCGATGCCTTCCGGGAAACGGTCGGCGCCCGCTTCGCCGGGCGGATCGAGGTCGCCTACGCCTTCCAGAAGCTCGACGACCTGCCGGACGGATTTTCGATCCCCGAGGGCCGCGAGAAACCCTGGGGCACCGCCCACGCCGTGCGGGCCGCGCGCCATGAAATCGATGGCCCCTTCGCCGTGGTCAATGCCGACGACTTCTACGGCGCCGACGCTTACGCGGTGATCGCGGGCTGGTTCGCCAAGCACCCCGGCAACACCGGCAAGGAGCACTACGCGATGGTCGGCTACCCGCTGAAGAACACGCTTTCCGAACACGGCACGGTGAATCGCGGCATCTGCCAGACCGACGACGCCCGCCTGCTGACCGACGTCGAGGAAGTCGTCGAGATCGCCCGCGGCGAGGACGGCGTGGCCCGCGGCAAGCGGATCGCCGGCGACATGCTGGAAATCGACGAAGCCTGCCCGGTATCGATGAACTTCTGGGGTTTCACGCCGTCGTTCCTGGCGCAGCTCGAAGTTCACTTCACCGAGTTCCTGCGGGAGAAAGGCGGCGAGCTGAAGAGCGAGTGCTACATTCCCACCGTGGTCGATGACCTGATCCGCAAGGGCGAGGCCGACTGCGAAGTGCTCGAAACCACCGCCAACTGGTTCGGAGTGACCTATCCGGACGACAAGCCGCACGTGGTCGCCTCGATCGCCGCGCTGGTGGAAAACGGCGACTACCCCAGCCCGCTGGTCTGAAGACCGCTTTTACTCTTCAAAATGGCGCGGCTCACTCCCGCGCCATTTTCATTTCCCACAGCAGCACCGCCGAGGCCGCCGCGGCATTGAGTGAGTCCATGCCGGAGGCCATCGGGATTTTCACCAGAGCATCGCAGGCCCGCTTCCAGAACGAGGTGAGGCCTTTCTCCTCGCTGCCGATCACCAGCGCCTCCCGGCCCTCCTCCCGCCACTCGTAGCCGCCGAGGCCTTCCGAGTCCTCGCTGCCATCGGCGCCGATCAACGTGAACTTGGCCGCCTTGAGGCAGCGCAGAACCTGTCCGCCATCGGCCACCCGCACCGGGATCCGGAACAGCGCGCCGCTCGATGACCGCACGGCCTTCCTTTCGTAGGGGGAAACGCCATCCTCGCCGAAAATCACCGCCTGCGCCCCGAGGGCCGCGGCATTGCGGACGATCGCGCCGGCATTGGCCGCATCCGCCAGCGAGGGGCACACGACGACCCGCGCGTCGGCACCCAACTCCTGCATCAGCGCGGCCACGTCCGAGCGCTCTTCCGGCAGCTTCGCCAGGCCCAGCACGCCACGGTGAAACGCGTAGCCCGCCACGCCTTCGAGCATGGCCCGCTCCACCCGTGTCAGCTCCAGCCCGCTCCACGTCGGCAGGTTCCACTCGCAGTCCTCGGCGGCGAGGATCCCCTGGACATCCCACCAGCCACTGATCGCCGCCTCCACGGCATGGCGCCCCTCCAGCACGATCCACGGGTCGCTCCGCTTGCGGACCTGCCGGGCCAGTTCATCGATCCATTCCATCCCGCCGCGGTGATTAGCACCCGCCGCCGGGGCCGTCACGGGAAAGTCCCCACCTCTCGCCAATCGCATCCATCCAGGCAAACGAAAGGGGCCGCACACCCGTGCGGCCCCTGTTTCGTCATGAAATGAAATCGGTGTGGCTCGCGCCAACACGGGAACGATGCCGATATTTTGGAAATCCGTCATGTCCCAAAGATTTGGGACACGGACGGCTGGCGAACCTTCCAAGCTCTCCCCCCTCAAGAGAGATCGAGAAATCCCCGCCGGATCGCCTCGCTCACCGCCGCCGGCAGGCTGCGCACGTGCAGCTTGTCGAAGCAGCGCTTGATGTACTCCGTCACGGAATACTGGCTCAGCTCCAGCTGGTCGGCGATTTCCTGCCGGGTCAGGCCTTTCGCGGACAGCGAAAGCACCTCGCTTTCCCGGGCCGACAGCGCTTCGTTCGAGGGAATCGGGCTCAGCCGCCGGAAGGTCTGCAGGATCATCCCCGCGATCTTCGGATCCAGCGGCGTGCCGCCCGCCATGACTTCTTCCAGCGTCTCGATCAGCCGCGTCGCGCTGCCCGCCTTCACCAGGTAGCCATGCGCGCCGGATTCCAGCGCGGCGAAGACCTTCGCCTTGTCGGTGAAGGCCGTCAGCACCAGCACCTGCACCAGCGGCATCAGCTCGCGGATCTGGCGGATGCCATCGATCCCGCTCATCCCCGGCAGGCCGAGGTCCGACAAAACCAAGTCCGCCTCCAACCCGCCTCGGATCGCCTCCAGCGCATCCTCCATGGTCGAGAATTCGCCCGTCACCTGGTAGCCGCGCTGCTGCAGCACCATCGAGACCGACTCGCGGAAATCCGCGTGATCCTCGATCAAAATCAGCCTCGTCGGTTTTTCCTTCTCCGCCACGCCCCACGACATAGCGCCCCCCGCCAAGCGGCTCCATCGCAAAAGGGCGAGGAGCGCCGATTATGAAATTGGCGCCGCCTCGCCTGAAAAGTCCGCATCCCACTGAGGTAGAAAGCCCTCCACCCCCTCCCATCCGAAACCGCCAAAGTTATCCACACTTACCCTCATTGACCACCGGCCCTCCGCTTTCGCAATCTCCCCTTCCCGATGGCCACCGACACCCACGCACCCTCGCTCCAGAAAGCTCCGCCGCGCGATCGCGACCGCGATGATGACGATGTCTCGCGCTCCCTGCCCCACGCCCTGGGGCCGGAAAAGTCGATCCTTTCCTCCATGCTCAAGGATCCCGAGCAATGGATCGGCCGCGCCAAGGAAGAAGGCCTGACCCGCGAGCACTTCTACCTGCCGGGCCATGGCCTGCTCTACGAGACCATCGGCGAGCTCAACGACAAGGGTGCCGAGATCGAACTCGTGTCACTCGCCCAGCTGCTCCACGACCGCGGCATCCTCGACCACGTCGGCGGTTCGCAGGGCATCATGGACATCTACACGTACGCGCCGAACGCCGTCCACTTCATGAACCACATGGCGATCGTGAAGGACAAATACGTCCTGCGATCGATCATTTCGACCTGCACCGAGTCGATCTCCGAGGCCTACGACAACCCCGAGGACACCGCGCAGCTCCTCGACCGCGTCGAGCAGGACGTGCTCGCCATCCGCCAGGGTCGCGAATCAACGCGCGGGTTCTCGATCAAGGACTCCGTGCTCGAGGTTTTTACCAAGTTTCAGGAAATCCTCGCCGGTCAGATGGAAGTTCAGGGCGTGGCCACCGGCTACACCGATCTCGACTACATGTCGAAGGGCCTCAAGCCCGGTGAAATGTTCGTCGTGGCCGCCCGGCCATCCATGGGCAAGACCTCGCTGATGATGAACATCGTCGAGCACATCTGCGTCGACCAGCAGGTGCCGACACTGGTGTTTTCCTGTGAAATGACCGCCTTCCAGATCGTGCAGCGTCTGGTGTTCTCGCGGGCCCGGCTTTCGATGAGCAAGCTGGGAAAAGGCTTCAAGCCGACCAAGGACCAGATCGGCAAGCTCAAGCGCTCGATCAAGGAAATCGGCGACTCGAAGCTGTGGGTGGACGACACCGCCGGCATCCCGATCGACACCCTCCGCGCCAAGGCCCGGCGACGGAAGCGCGAGGATGGCGTGGGCCTGATCGCCATCGACTACCTCCAGCTCCTCAAGTCGAACTCCCGCCAGGCGGCCAACTCTCGCGAGCGGGAAATCGGTGAAATCTCCGCCGGCATCAAGGCGCTGGCCAAGGAGCTCGAGGTCCCGATCGTGGTCCTGGCCCAGCTCAACCGGGGCCCGGAAGGCCGGACCGGATCCTCGCTCGGCGTGCCGCGGATGTCGGACCTGCGGGAGTCCGGCACCATCGAGCAGGACGCCGACATGATCGGCCTGCTCTACCGGACCGCCTACTACGCCGAGACCGAGGAGGAAAAGGAAGCCGAGGCCGGCAAGGCCGAGCTGGTCCTGGCCAAGAACCGGAACGGCGAAACCGGCCACGTCCCGCTCACCTTCCTCGCCGAGTACATGCGCTTCGAGACCCGCGCCCGCGAGAGCGAGCCCTGAAAACGGTCCGGTCAACGTTCCCGCCCGACCAAGCCGGCGGGAGACTGAGACCGGGTGAGCCGCGCCGGTCCGGGCGGGCTCAGACCCGAGCGGCCCCTCTCCTCCGCCTCCGGCGGCGGGGCCGCGAGGCACCGCCGTTGTTGGGGTTTGGCGGAGTGTTGCCATTCTTTTGCTGACCGCGGCCGGTCGGCCGGACAGGCAGCTTTTCGAGATTCGAAAGGTGCCAGTCGTGGTCTTCCTCGACGCGGATTTCCTGGCGGATGAGCTTTTCGATGTCGCGCAGGTACTCGCGTTCGTCCGCCGAGCAGAACGAAACGGCGTGGCCGGACTCCCCGGCGCGGCCGGTGCGACCGATGCGGTGGACGTAGGCCTCGGGTTCGTTGGGAAGGTCGTAATTGACCACCAAAGTCACGGCCTTGACGTCCACGCCGCGCGCCGCGACGTCGGTGGCGACCAGCACCGGCAGCTTGCCGGCGCGGAACTTGTCGAGCGTGCGATCGCGCTGGGCCTGCGAGCGGTTTCCGTGGATCGCCTCGGCGGCGTGACCGGCCTGCGAGATCTGGCGGGCCAGCCGGCTGGCACCGTGCTTGGTCCGGGAAAAAACGATCGCCAGCTCGCCGGGCTTCTGTTTTGCGAGCCACTTGAGCAGCAGCGGGCGCTTGTCCTCCTTGGCCACGAAGCACACGCGTTGATCGACTTTTTCCGCGGTGGTGACCTCGGGCTCGATGGTCACCGTGGCGGGATCGCGGAGGATCTCGTGGGCCAGCTTGACGATGGCCGGCGCGAGCGTGGCGGAAAAGAACAGCGACTGGCGCTTGGCGGGCAGCAGCGAGACGATCTTCTGCACATCCCGCAGGAAACCCATGTCGAGCATGCGGTCGACCTCATCGAGGACGAAGAACTCCACCTGCGAGAGGTCGATGTGACGCTGCTGGACGAGGTCCAGCAGCCGGCCGGGGCACGCGACCAGGACATCGACGCCCTTGCGCATGGCGTCGACCTGCGGCCGTTGCCCGACACCGCCGAACACCAGCGCGTGGCGGGTGCGCAGATGGCTGCCGTAGGTTTCCAGGCTCCGGCCGACCTGGGTGGCGAGCTCCCGTGTGGGCGTGAGGACCAGCACGCGGGCGGTCTTCGGCTTCAGGCCGCGGGGATTCTCGTGGAGCTTGTGGAGGATGGGCAGGGAAAAGGCGGCCGTCTTGCCGGTGCCGGTCTGGGCGCAGCCGAGCAGGTCCCGCCCTTCGAGCAGGAGCGGAATGGACTGGGCCTGGATCGGTGATGGCGTGGTGTAGCCGCGATCGGCCAAAGCGCGCTGGAGGGGCGCGGCCAGCGGCAGCGCCTCGAAGGTATTCGGAGTCATGGTGTCAAGGGCGCCCGGCAGCCGGAAAATGATCGGCGCGGGCGGAAATCGATGAAGCGGGTTGGGATGAAACCGGGAACCTTTCCTCTCATCGATGAAGACCGGACACGGGCGGATCACGGGGATCCGTCGCCCGGAACTCGTCCGGACGGCGTGCCTCTACGCGCGATGCCTCCGGGAAGCAAGGGGGAATACGGGAGTCGCTCAGCCGATTTCTCCGAAGCGCTCGCCCAGCGACTTCCGGCGGAAGCTGAAAATGCGCTCGAGCTTCGGCCGGACCAGCAGGCCGTGGGCGAGTTCCCCGACAGGCCAGAACGGCAGCGCGTAGTGGACCAGGTCGGTCATCTCCACGCCGCCCTCGATTTCCTCGAAGGTGTGGCGATGGTGCCAGAACGCATAAGGCCCGGAGCGCTGCTCATCGATGAACGACCGCCCCTCCTCCACGGCCTTGATTTCCGTGACCCACGGCAGCCAGATGCCGGGGAAAGCCATGACCTTGTAGGTGATGATCTGGCCCTCGTGCATGGTGTCGGAGCGGCAGCTCTCGATGCGGAAACCCAGCTCCGGCGGCGTGATTTCGTCGAGATTGCGTGGAGAGGAAAAGAACGCCCACGCCGCGTCGAGCGGGATCGCCAGCCGTTGGGTCTGCTCGAGGATGTGGACCTTCATCATGCGCCCGGGACGCTCGCATGACGGTCCCCGCGCGCAATGGGTTTCGTTAGACCGTTGAACTGCTGATCAGCCCGCGCCGTAGGCCGCAATCCAGTCGCCGCCCGCGATGATCTGCCGATCCTCCACCGGTCGGTTCCAGACATAGGCCCAAGCTTGCGGCAGGGAATGCTCCTTGCCCGTGGTGGGATCGATGAGGGAAAGCTTCACCCGGTCGTATTCCTCACCCTCGAAGTCGTCCAGGCCGGCCAGGATCTGCGGTGGGACTGAAAACGCATCGCCCACCACGAGGCCGGCGTCGGCATCGGGAATCAGCGCCGGATAGGCGAAGTCGCGGAAGGTATCGATGAGGAACAACCGCCCATGAACCGCCGCCGGGCCGAGATACTCCGCGCCCTCCATCCGGTGCCCATTGGAAGCGCCGCGGCGAAGGGTGCCGTAGACCCAGACGACGTCGTTCATGGTCACACCCGGTAGCCGACGTTCTCGTCGAGATAGCTCCGCAGTTCGTCGAGCCCGGTTTCCGCCTCGGCGGAGATCGGGATGATGGTCTGCTTCGGAAAGCGCGCCTTGAACATGGCGAGCTTCTCCTCCGCGCCTTCGACGTCCATTTTGTTGGCGACGATGATCCACGGAAAGCCGGCCAGCTCTTCATCGTACTCGCGGACTTCCTTGCGGAGGATTTCGAGGTCCGAAATGGGGTCGCGGCCCTCGGTGCCGGCCATGTCGATGACGAACAGCAGCACGCGGCAGCGGGTGATGTGGCGCAGGAACTCGTGGCCAAGGCCGCGGTTCTCGTGGGCGCCCTCGATCAGGCCGGGAATGTCGGCCACCGTGCAGCGGCGGAAGTTCCCGAACTCCACGACTCCCACGACCGGCTGGAGGGTCGTGAACGGGTAGCTGGCGATCTTCGGGTGGGCGTGCGAGAGCTTGCCGATCAGGGTTGACTTGCCGGCATTCGGGAAACCGACCAGGCCGGCGTCGGCGATGCGGCGCAGCTCGAGGTAGTAGACGCCGCCCTCGCCCTCGGTGCCGGGCGTGAACTCGGTCGGGGTCTGGTTGGTGGCGGACTTGAAGTGGACGTTGCCCTTCCCGCCGATGCCACCCTCGCAGAGGATGAACTCCTGCCCGTTCTCGGTGAGGTCCGCGATCGGCTCCAGGTCCACGCCCTCCTCGCTGCGCTCCAGCTCCACGGCCTCCTGCACGGTCGTGGCAGGCGCGCGGTAAACGACGGTGCCCGGGGGGACGCGGCCGATCTTCATTTTCCCGCTGCGGCCGGTGCGCTTGTAGCGGCTGCCGTGCTGGCCGTTCTCGGCGAGGAGCTTGGGATCGTAGTGGTAGGCCCGCAGGTTGTCGGTCGAGGGATCCACCACCAGCTTCACGTGGCCGCCATTGCCACCGTCGCCGCCGTCCGGTCCGCCGCGGGGCACGAATTTCTCGCGGCGAAAGGAAACGTGGCCGTTTCCGCCGTCGCCTGCCTTGGCGTAGATCCGGATGTGGTCGATGAACATGAGCTTGGGCCGCGCCCTTTGCGCGATGAAGTGGCCGGCGTCCAGTCCTTTCCTCGGCGGACGCTCGCGACCGCAAGCAGCTTGCCCGCCACCCGCGCCACAAACAAGTCCCGTCCGCGGCGACGCATCCCACGCGATTCTTCGTTCGTCAGCGGCCGCGTTCCAGCGTAGGGTGCCGGTGGAAATGGCCACCTCCACCAAGCTTTCCGGCGCCCTCCTGCTCGCCAGCCCGGCCCTTCGGGACGGGACCTTCGACCGATCGGTCATCCTGCTGGCGGAGCACTCGGCGGGTGACGGCGCCTACGGCGTGATTCTGAACCGCCCCACCGGCCGCGAGGTCGCCCAGTTTCTCGACAAACCCGAGTTTGCGCCGCTCGCCCGTGTGCCGGTGCACATCGGCGGCCCGGTTTCGCGGGACCAGCTCATCTTCTGCTCCTTCGGCCGCGGCCAGAAAAACCGCCTGAGGTTCCAGATGCGGCTGTCGGCCGAGGAGGCCGCGGAACAAGTGAAGCGCCCCGGGGTGGTGCTGCGCGCCTTCGTCGGCTACGCCGGGTGGTCCGCCGGCCAGCTGGAAGACGAACTCAAGCGCGACGCCTGGATCACCGCCAGGGCCGACGCCTCCCTGCCCGGCCGTCCCCACGATGGTTCCCTGTGGCGCGAACTGTTGGCGGACATCTCGCCCTTCCACCGCCTGATGGCGAACGCCCCGCCTTTTCCGGAGCAGAACTGATTTCCCGCGCTCAGCGGGCAGCCCCCGACAGCCGGGCCGCGTAAAAGCCATCCCACCCGGTTTCCGCGGGGGAAACGATGCGCTCGTCCTCGACCTGCCACCGGGGATCCCGTTCCAGCAGGGCATCGATCTGGCCGCGGTTTTCCGAGGGCAGCACCGAGCAGGTCGCGTAGACCCACTTGCCGCCGGGACGGAGAAGTTCCGGATAATGATCGAGCAGCTTGCGTTGGGTGCGGCGTGTCTTTTCCAAGCCGGGCTCGGTGAGCCGCCATTTCAGGTCCGGCTGCCGCCGCAAGGTGCCCAGTCCGGAGCACGGCGCATCGATCAGCACCCGGTCCGCCCAGCCGCGAAACTTGCGGAGCGTCCCGGCGTCCCATTTTTCGGTGCTCAGGTGGCGGACGTGAGCGCCCCGCGCCCGCCGTCGCAGCTCGTCGAGCTTCCGCCCCGCCACGTCGAGCGCGACGATTTCGCCCTGCCCCGCCATCGCTGCCGCGAGGTGCAGCGTTTTCCCTCCCGCGCCGGCGCAGGCATCGATGACCCGCATGCCGGGCTCGAGATCGAGAAGCGGCACGATGGCCTGCGATCCGGCATCCTGGATCTCGATCCGGCCATCGCCAACCAGGCGCTTGGGCAGGAGCCCCTCCAGCACCACCGCATCCGGCAGCCCGTCCACCGGCCTCGCGGCGACCTTTTCCTGCCGCAGCCAGTCGAGCACCGCGGCGCGATCGGCCAACAGCGTGTTCACCCGCAGGAATACAGGGGCCCGTCCGTTGAGCGCGGCCAGCTCCCGGTCCCACGACGGTCCCATTTCCGAAAAACCCCGCTCATCCAGCCAGTCCGGCACGGACTCGCGGATCGCCCTCGGCTGGTCGGCCAGGGCAGCCCGGCGGGCGATCATTTCCTCCGTGCCCCCCCTCTGCCAGCGCCAGTCCGGCGGGCACTCGCCTTCGCGCCCGATCCAATGAGCCGCCAGCAAGGCCCGGGGATCCTCCGAGCCCGCTACGAACGCCAGAGCCCGGCGCCATCGCACCACCTCCCACACGGTTTCGGCTACGAACGACCGATCCCGCTTGCCCCATTTCCGCTGGGCTTGGAAAGCCGCCGCCACCACGTGGTCCAGCACACGGCCATGGTCGAAGACCTGCGAAAGCAATTCCCCACACGCTTCGGTCAATACCCGGTGCCATCTCATCCGCGGCGATCCTGAATGCCCGATCGCCACAAAAAAGCGGGAAAGCACCGTGGCCTTCCCGCTTTTTCGCAAGCAACCGCAACCGGCCGGTCAGTGACGCCGGCGCAGGATGAGGAAAACGGCAACGCCGAGGGCTCCGATCGCCGCCGGACCCGGCTCGGGCACCGTGATGCCGCCGGAGAGAGCCACCAAGCCGGTGGAGTCCTGAAACGACATCGTCAGCGTGTGACTCGCATCCGCCACGGAGTTCGGCCCATAGGCGGTCGAATTCCCCTGCGCATGAAGATAGACCGTGTCGCCGGGATTCATCATCCAGCTCAGGGTGCCGGAGGTGACATCGTCGGTGCCGATGCCATTCATCTCGAGATCGAGCTGATCGTAGCGCAGGAAGCCATATTCCAGATAGGCACCGGTGTCGGTGGAGAAAAAGAAGCCGGGCAGCGCGAGGGCCGACGCCGAAAAGAGTTCCGTGGATGACATGGCAACGAGCACCTCGTCACTCCACACCGATACCCGCGCGAAATTGCCGGCGTAGTCGTTGTCCATGTTCGAGTAGCTGCCGGACAGGCTGACATCGAGAGAAACCATCTTCGGCGTCGATCCGGTGTAGGTGTAGCCCTCGATCCCGGTGGCCGCGGCGTTGGCCACCGAGTTGGAGTTCGCCGTCGCGGCATAGGTGTGGATCTCCGGAACGGAAATGCCGCCCGCATTGTTAAGGACCACCGATGAGGAGATCGAGCCGCGCGTTTCCGTCAACGAGGCCGAGTCCGAATAAATGCCCGCACCTCCGCCGTCACTGGGGAAGTTGAAGGTGCCCGTGCTGACGGAGGAACCGAATCGATCGGACACGTAGCCGTAGGCGTCGGCTCCCCAAGGGACTTCCTCGATAACGAGCTGGGCCGACAATGGCAGGACCGTGCCGAAAAGCACGGACAGGGGAAACAGGATGCCTTTCATGATCAGGGGGGGACAGATGATGAGGGGGCGGCCGGGGGAAACACGTAGCCACAAACCACCATCTTCATGCCGTTGCCGTCCCGTGACGTAAAGCATCAAGCGTTACGGATTGAAGAGCCTTCCGACTGATAAAGAAATCGGGAAACCCCGACCATCGACGGCCCTCGCGATGCCGCTAACCCATCTCCGGCCGTCTGGTTTGGCAGTTCCAACACTCGTCGAAGTTGCCTGAAACGTCCTCCCCGCAAGTCGGGCAGATCCACGGCGAGCCCGCGGGTGGCTCGTCCTCCAGCAAAGGTTCCAGCAAAGCGGCCGCCCTCTCGTAGTCGTCGTCGTTCACGGCCCACAGTTCCGGAGCCAGATCGTAGAGCCCCGCGCTGCCGCGAAATACCGACGACATCGCCTCGTTCTTGAGCAAAGTCGCGATCCCTTCCGATTCCAGAATCGACTGGAAATGCCCGACTCTGGCGAACTCGATGTTGTCGTAGACCTTTTTCATGGCTCGGTTGAACAAGCTAGCAGCACTCCACCCGCTGGCGAGCGGTATCGTGGGCTCCTTTCAACGGTCGCTCACCTTCGTCGCCGACGTCATTTAGCTGGAACCGGAGGGGATAGGCAGCCATCGAATAGAGTCCGGTTCAGACGACTCGGTCAATCCATCGTCTTTGGATATGGTTATGAAATCTCTTTTCCCACCGACGGCTTTCCGTGTTCTGGGGCTGTTGGCGATTTCCACATGGCTCCCAGCTTGTAAGCGAGAATCCAGCCCAGCGAGCGTGGAAAACCGAAAAACTTCCGATGTCACGACATCCGAAAGGATTTCAGCTGCACCTGAATCGGACGGTCTCCCCGACCTTACCGATCCCTCCTCTTGGCTGTCCTCCGGTGTTCCGGTCAAAGCAGACATCCGAAGCCTTCTTGAACTACTCTCCAAGGACGGTGCCGACCTGAATTTGGACGGCCCCAACGGCGGTTATCTTCGCAGCCTGTTTTTCTGGTGTGACTCAGAGAGTTTCGAGGAGGCCATGGCGATTTTCAAGCAGACTACTGCCACTCCGGAGGGACGGACTCTCTACCTGGATCAACTGTACGCTCGTGCATTTTCCTGCGATCCCCCTTTGACCGTGAGAGGAGCGATCCAGGTGACAAGGCAAACATTCGGGAGTGGCTCGATTGCCCGCAACGCTTTTTGGAGCCTCTTTGCTCACGCCCCCATCACCAACGATACCTTCGTAAGTGTGAGAGACCTCCCCTACGACGATGAGAAAAAAGCCGCGCTCGCGGGCCTATCGCGAGCTTTGTCGGGAAAGGAGGATTTAAGCGAGCTGAACGCTCTCCACTTCACCGAACTCTCGGACGAGGAAAACCAAGCCGTGATGCGTGCGCTCGCCGACTGGACGATCACATCCAGCTACATCGGGCGATCAAACCAGGAAGCGGTCGAAACCTGCCTGGGGAGCGTTCTGCCTGAAGCGGAGATTCCGAAGTATCTGGGAGCCATTGCCGAACGGGATCCTGACCTGGCCTGGACCCTTCTAACATCAGATTCTCCTCCAATCAGCGGTGACGATCTCAGCTCGCTGGAGCGTGATTGCATCTCAAGCTTGGCGGCGAAAAAGGGACCCGCCGCGCTGGACCTCGTCCGGGAGATGCACTCCACGCAAAGTCCTGCCTTGTTCAAAAGCGCCATGGATTCCTCCTTGCGCGCCGACTCCATCGGCTCCGCTGACTGGTATGAGCGGAACCAAGCCAAGCTGCCATCTGGTTCCAAGGATGCATTGGTCTCAAGCATCGTCGAATTCAACCTCGCCCAAGGAGCCGAGGAAGAAGCCCTGGAATGGATTTCCCGCGTCGAGGACGCGGACTTGCGGGCGCGACTTGAATCCGAGGCGGCCCCAAAGTGATCCCTGCTATCTTTCCAGCAGCACCTCCCCTGCCCGCGCGACGAGGTCGATGCGGCCCTTGAGGATCTTGTCGAGGAAGGGCGTGTTGCGGGCCTTGGACTGCATGAAGTCGGTGGAGAAGGTGGTTTCCGCCTGATCGTCGAAAAGCACGAACTCGGCGACGCCGCCCTCCTTCACCGGCACGGGTTCGAGGCCCATCATGCGGCGCGGTTCGGCCGAGTAGCGTTTCACCAGCACGTCCCAGCCGAGTTCGCCGCGGGAAATGAAGCGGTCGAACATCGAGACGACCGCGGTTTCCAGACCGGTGATCCCATTCGGCGCGGCGGTGAAATCCTGCGCCTTTTCAAAGGGCGTGTGCGGCGCGTGATCGGTCGCCAGCAGGTCGAACACGCCCGCCTTGAAGGCCTCCAGCAGCGCGGCATTGTCCTCGCGGGTGCGCAGCGGCGGGTTCATCTTGTAGTGGGTGTCGAAGTCGCCGATGTCCTCCTCGTGGAACATCAGGTGGTGCGGGGCCACCTCGGCGGTGACCCTGACGTCGCCGCGCTCCTTCCACCAGCGGATGGTCTCCATGCCGAGGCGGGTCGAGACGTGCTGGATGTGGATGTGCGCACCCGTGGCGTGGGCGAGGCGGATGTCGCGATCGATGATGATCTCTTCCGCACAGGCCGGGCTGCCCTTGATGCCGAGGCGGTAGGCCATCGGCCCGTCGTTCAGGGCCCGCGGGCCGGCCAGCTCGGGGACCTCGCAGTGGCTGGCGAAGAACTGGCCGAACTCGGTCGCGTACTGCATGGCCCGGAAAAGCACCGCCGGATCGCCGGTCGAGTCGCCGTCGTCCGTGAGCATCGTGACCCCGAGATTCCGCATCGCGTCGAAGGCCGCCAGCTCCTTGCCGTGGCGGCCGAGCGTGACGCAGCCGGAAGTCAGCACCTGGATCCGGGAAACGGCGGCCGCCTTGTCGAGGACCATCTTCACCACCGCGCCGGAGTCGATCGAGGGCGTGGTGTTGGGCATCATCACCACGCCGGTGACGCCACCATTGATGGCCGCCCGGCTGCCGCTCTCGATGTCCTCCTTGGCCTCGCCGCCGGGTTCGCGGAAATGGACGTGGGCATCGAACATGGCAGGCATCAGCAGCCGGCCCCCGCCGTCGATCACCCGGGCATCCGCGGGAGCGTCCAGGCCGGGCGCGATCGAGCGATAGCGACCGTTTTCCACCACCACGTCGGCTTGCAGCGGCTGGGCGCGGTCCTCGTCGATGATTCGCACGTTTTTCAGGAAAAGCAGGGGCGCGTCAGGCATGGCGTGTTGATGACAGCCGGCCCGGACCGGGAAAAGCCCGGATTCCGTCGCACCGATTCCGCACCATTCCTGTGGGTGCCGGCGGTGGATTTCCGTGGTAGGTTTCCAGATGAAATCGTGGGTCCGGATCCTTCTCGTCCTGTGGCTGGCCTCCTTCGCCGGGCGCACGGCCACCGTGCCCGTGGGAGGAAGGGTCTTCGACGTCAGCGCCCGGGAACGCGACCTCTACCTGGAAATCCGCGACCACCCCAATCAAAGGCGGACCCAGATGATCCTCGACCCAAGACTCTGCTGGGCGGCGCGAAAGCATGCGCAGGACATGCAGCAGCGGAAGTTTTTCTCCCACACCAACCCGGACGGAGTGCTCTCCAACGGGCGGGTGCTGGCGGAGGCCTACCCGCTCCCGTCGTTCTACCCGGCCAACCAGAACTACGTGGAGAGCCTCGCCGGTGCCGCCGGCGGCGCGGCGGAGACCGTGGAGCTGTGGAAAAACTCCTCCGCCCACGCCCGGCATGTGTTCGGCACGGATTCATTCTATCAGCAGCAGGTCGTGATCGGCGTGGGTCACGCTCCCGCCTCCGGCCTGCCCTACGACACGTGGGTTTTCATCTCCGCGCCACCCCCGGTGGGCGAGGATTGGAGCTTCGCGGCCCCGCCCTCGTATTTCCTCAGGATCCGCAACTCGACCGTGACGTTGGAAGGCGCGAAGCCGCAGTCGATCTTCGAGGTGTGGCACCAGCCGCTCCTTTCCCAGGACGCCACCTTGACCCTCGCCGTGGTCGTCGGCTCTCAAGGATCCGTGTCCCTGGGACCCAAGGCCGGCCCGTCCGACTTCTACCGCCTGGTCTATTTCCGGCCGTGATCGAGCGCGCTCGACGCCCCCGGGCGCCCGGCTAGATTCGCCGCCGTGAAGCGCGCCGGCCATTTCCTGATCCTCCTCGTCGCCCTGTTGACGAGCGTCTCCGCGCACCAGATCGCCGAGCTTTCCGGCCAGGTGGAGATGGGAAAAAACCAGGTGCAGCTGAGTTTCATGGTCGATGCCGCCTACTCGCTGCCGGAGTTCCGCGGCGACGAGGACGCTCCGCCCCAGGACCTGGCCTGGTTGCGCCAGCAATCGCCCGCCGAATGGAAACGAATCCAACTCGAGGCCGGAACCTACTTCTCGCACTGCTTGAAAATCGTGGTCAATGGCCATCGGATCGAACCGGCTTACCGCTTCCCGGATTTCGACACCGATCCCCCGCGGTTCGTGACGGACGGCATCGCGGAAATGCCGCCGATGATCGAGGTGGCGGCGGACGTGCCCTTCGAGGGCGGTCGCTTCGACGTCGCATGGGACGAGCCCTTCGGCGTGGTGCTGATCCTCGTGAGCGACCGGGACGTTCAGCCCGTTATCAGCGGCCAACAGGTCCGGCTTTTCGACCGACCGCCGAGCCTCTGGCAATGGATCCGCCTCGGCTGGCAGCACATCATTCCGGCCGGCCTCGATCATATCCTCTTCATCCTCGGCATTTTCCTCCTCACGCCGTCGTGGAAGCCGCTGCTCAAGCAAAGCCTTACCTTCACGCTTGCCCACTCGGCCACGCTCGTGTTCGCCGCGCTCGGCTGGGTCCATTTGCCCACGCAACCGATCGAGATCGCCATCGCCCTCAGCATCAGCTGGATCGCCTTGGAAAATTTCGGCCGCCAGCGCGTCACGCGGGTCCGCTACCTGACCATCGCCGGCTTCGGGTTGGTTCACGGGCTCGGTTTTGCGAGCATGCTGGTGCCGCTGCTTCCTCCGGGCAGGCCGGACCAGCTCATCTACGGCATCGCGGGCTTCAACCTCGGCGTCGAGGCCGGTCAGGTCGCCGTGCTTGCCGCGGCGCTGGCATCGTGCGGGTGGTGGACGAAGTTCCACTTCGACCACCTTCGCCTGTGGGGCTCGCTGGCCATCGCCTTCACCGGCATTGTCTGGGCGATCCAGCGCGCGGTCGGTTAGAGCTGGTCGGCCACCGCCTCGGCGATGCGCGACATCACGGCATCGACCTCCTCTTCCTTGATCGTCCGGCTTTCACGGAAATCCCGGCGGAACACGCGCCGCGACAGCTCGCCCACGAACCCGGGCTCGGCGGTGGCGATGTTCAACTCGCGGTTGATCGCCATACTAAGGGTATCGTAGTTGGCGGAGCCGACCATCGCCCAGTCGTCGCACACCAGAGCCTTGAGGTGGGTCATCCCGGGGTAAATGTAAGCCCTGCCGCCGGCGCGGATCAGGTCCACGGCGGTCGCGCCGTTGGCCAGCCGCATCAGGCGGGAGTCCGAGGTCCCGGGCAGCACCAGGCGCACGTCCACGCCCCGCCGGGCGGCGGCGACCAGCTCGCGCTGGACCGAATCACTGGAGAAGTAGGGCGTTTCCATCCACACCCGCTTTTTCGCCGAGCGGATGGCGGAAACCGCGGCGGTCAGCACCTCGAAGCGACCATCGACCACGTCCGTGCGAAGGATCCGCAAGCCGCGCCGGGCGTTCGTCGCCGGATCCACATCGTCCCCCACCCGCCCGGCCCCCGGCAGCTTGCCCGGGAAGCGGCAGGAACGCCAGCGGGCGTCGAAATCCTCCGTGAGGACCTGGGTGGCCGGCCCGGTCACGCGGACCATCATGTCGTGCCACTCGCTGCGATACTCGCGACCGATGTTCATGCCGCCGAGGAAGGCGATCTTGTCATCGAAAACGTAAAGCTTGGTATGGTCCGCCACCAGCCAGGGGTTCAAGGTCCGCCGCATCTCGATCGGGTCGGGGCGGCTTTTCAGGATCTTGGCGATCGTAACCGGCGGCTCGAAGTCATCGGGCGCCGGCGTATCCGGGGCCACCGCGGACGAAAGCGAAGTACCAAGGTCATCGTACATCACCCGCACCTTGACCGCTTCCGACCGCTTCTTGAGCCGGCGGGCGAAATCGACGGCGAAATCATCGTTGTCGAAAATAAAGGTCTGGATGTCGATCGAGCGCCGGGCGCCGGCCAATTCGCGATCGAGGGAGTGGAAAAACTCGCGGCCGTCGATCAGCAGGCCGAGCTCGCCGGCCACCGGCTCCGGCATCCCCTGCTCCGTCAGCCAGTCTTCAAAGCGGGAGGTCCCGGGGGGCGCTGGTGAAACGGGGCCCCCGGGGATCACCGAGGAATCCGGGAGATTTCCGCTGAGCACCTCGGCCGGGCGGCGCAGGGCCATGGCCACGCCGGTGACGGCGTAGTTCACCGGCGAGCGGAAGGCGGAGCTGACATAGGCCCGCCCGAGAGTCGTCGCCACCTGGCCATAGCCGGTGATCGGATGGCTGGCCGCCTCGCCGGCCTCGCGCAGGCCCGCCATGCGCAGCGAGGCTCCGCACGACGTCAGCACCGCCGTTCCGGCCAAGACCGTTGATGCCCCACTCCATCTCGCCATCAATCTAACCATCACTTCGCCAGTCTTCACCAGATCCGCCGGTTTTCAATCCTCGGTCTCCCTGTCGACGATGAAGCGACGCTCCCCGCAGGAAGCGTCGCTTCACCTTTCTCAAGGGAAGAGAAAAACTCATCTCAGCCCCCGATGGCGGCCAAGCTGCTCAGATGGGTGCGGAGCGGCGGCATCAGTTGCGAGGAAATTAGGCTCTTGCAGTCGGGCAGGACGTCATCGTCCTCGAGGGCCGACTCATAGAGGCCGATGCCAAATTCCTCCCCCTGCTTCAACGCGGAGACGGCCGACTTTTCTCCGAACAGCTTGGCTGTGGCTTCGACGCCATGGGCGAACTTGCCCCAGCCACCGGATTCGGTGTCGGGCAGCCCCCCCATGGAAATGATGTTGGCCTTCAGCTTGGCGACGCTGGCGCGGTGTTCGTCCTGGATGCGGCGCAGCACGGACGCCTCGGACTCCTTGCTGAACTTGTCGATGGCTTGACCGTAGGTTTCAACCGCGGAGATCTCGCCGCGAAGCAGGCGGTTGCAAACGTCGATGCACTCTTGGTGAATGGTAGCACTCATGGTTGGGAAGGATGGTATTTGGTTTTGCCGGTGAGTCGGGATGCCGCCCACCTGAGGGTATTCTTTCGCAATCGCCATTCCCACAGACACCCCTCGCAACCCGCTCATTTTGAATGACCGGGACAACCTCCGAACGCCGGGAGGGGGTATTTTGCATGCAAACCGCGCGGCAGGTCGTGCAGCCCGCGCCGAACCTTCAGCCCACCAGCTCGCCGGGCCGGCGTTCTTCGATCGAACCGTCGCACATCCACAAGGTGCGGTCACCCCGGCCGGACAAAGCGGGGTTATGCGTCACCACCACCAAGGTCGATTCGCTTTCGCGCGCCAATCCGGTCAGCAGGGCCATGACCTCCTCGCTGTTGCGGGTGTCGAGGTTGCCGGTAGGCTCGTCGGCAAACAGCACCGATGGCCGGCCGACGATCGCGCGGGCGATCGCCACCCGCTGCTGTTCCCCTCCGGAAAGCTCGGAGGGAAGGTGATCGGCTCGCTGTTCGAGGCCGACGCGCTTGAGCGCCTCCAGCGCCGCCTCGCGGGTGTCCGCGCGACCGATCGCGCCGGGCACCATCACGTTCTCCAGTGCGGTGAGTTCCGGCAGCAGCAGATAGTTCTGGAAAATGTAGCCGATGTGGCGGTTGCGGAACGCCGCCTGGCGACGACCACCAAGCGCGTAGAGATCGGTCCCGGCAATGACCACCGAGCCCTGCTGCGGCCGTTCGAGACCCGCCAGCGTGTAAAGAAGCGTCGTTTTCCCCGCCCCGCTCGGCCCGCAGAGGAACACGCATTCGCCCTTCTTCAGATGCAGGTCCACGCCGTGCAGCACCTCGATGGATTTCGGCCCGATGCGGTAGCTGCGGTGCAGGTTGGTGGCTTCGATCATCGCTTCCAGTCCTTCACCGGGTGCTGGCCGGCGCAAATGTTTTCGTCGAGAAGGCGATGCGCTGCTCGGCCGTCTCGTGGGGATGGGCCCGGGCCTGCGCATCGATCGGTTCCAGCCGCTTGAGCAGGCCGACGCCGTTGGCGAGCTGAATCGCCAGCCCGGGCCTGGCATTGACCTCGATCATCAGCGGCCCGCGATCCTGGTCGATCATCAGGTCCACGCCGAGGTAGCCCAGCCCCGTCATTTCATAGCAGGTCACGGCGATGTCGAGAATGCGGTCCCATTCCGGCACCTGCACGCCGACCACCGGCACCTTCAGATCGGGGTGCTTGTCGATCGGGCGCCCGTGGTGCACCGCGTGGACGGTCCGGCCGCTGCAGATATCGACCCCGATTCCGAGCGCGCCCTGGTGCAGGTTCGAGCGGCCGTCCGACTCGCGGGTGGACGCGCGCAGCATGGCCAGCACGGGGTAGCCGTGAAAGAGCACGATGCGGATGTCGGGCGCGCCCTGGAAGCTGATCGAGGTCATCGTCGGCTCGGCGGTCACCTTGTACTCGACCAGCGCGGTGTCGCGCTTGCCGCCGAGGCTGTAGAGTCCGGCCAGGATGTTCTGCAGGTGGTGGCGCACATCGCCGGCGGTCAGGCGTGAGCCACTAGGCTTGTAGTACAGGCCGTCTTCGCGTCCGGCGACGACCAGCACGCCCTTGCCGCCGGACCCGCGGGTGGGCTTGATGACGAAGGACTCGCGGCCATCGAGCATGCGCTCGAAAGCCCGGACATCGCCCGGATTCGCGACCACGCCATAGGTTTCCGGCACGGAGATTCCGCGCGCGGTGGCGAGCGACTTGGTGCGCACCTTGTTGTCCACGAGGTCGTAGAGCCTGCGCGGATTGTTCGGCAGCACGAAGCGGCCGTTGCGCATGTTGATGCCCACGATGCCCATCTCCCGCAGCTCCGCGGGGGTGCGCATCCACCGGTGCCACCACGGTTTCATGAGGCCGGCTCGAAGTTCTTGAAGCGGATCAGCTCGCTGAGCCGGTAGCCGGTGTAGCGCCCGATGAGGATGATGCCCGCCAGCAGGACCAGCAGCAGCTCGGGGAAATAGAAGGCCCAGTACTGGATCTGCCGCTGCTGCATGAAGAAGAAGGCGATCACCGCCACGATCAGCGAGCCACCCACCTGAACGAGGGCGCTGCGTTTCCCCTCCTCCTCCCAGATCAGCGACATGCGCTCGATCGTCCAGGCAAGGATGATCATGGGGAAGAGCGTGATTTTCAGCCCCTCCTGCATTCCCAGCCGCCAGCTGACCACGCTGAGGACCATCATCAGCAGGGTCACGATGACCACGCAGGCGGCGACCCGGGGAACGACCAAGAGATTCAGCCGCGAGAGCAGGAAACGGAACAGCAAGCCGGCGGCGACGATGACCACGAACATGATCAGGCCGCTCTCGAGATCCATCTCCAGCAGGGACAGCGCGATCAGGACCGGCATGAAGGTGCCGAGGGTCGGCAGGCCGATGATGTTGCGCAGCACGACGACGACGAAGGCCCCGATCGGGATGAGGACCACGAACTTGAAAATCTGTCGCTGGGAAACGGGAAGGCCGAAGATGGTGGCGACCATCAGCCCGGAGTCGCGCAGGTCCATCAGGCGCTCCATCGGGATCAGGTCGCGGGTGGCGGAGAACACCAGGCTCGAGTTCTCGCCACCCTCGCCGACCTCGTAAAGCGCATCGCCTCCGCGGTTCCAGACGAAGACCTCGTCCGGCCGCAGTTCGGCGGCGGGCGAGTCGGGATCGCGCACCTTCCAGTGGGCACCGTCGAAGTACTCGATGAGCAGCAGCGCGTCCTGCGGGCCACGCATTTCATCGAGCCGCACGCCATACGCCAGCCGCGCCGGCACATTGGCAAGATTGAGCAGGTCGATTCCCAGATTGACCAGGCCGCGGTGGGTGTCGTGATCCAGGTAGGCGCGCTTGAGCAACGCCATTTCCTGCGAGGCCTCGATGGCCGTGATTTCATGGAAAATCCCGGTAAAAAGCGTGTCCGGCGAGGAGGAGAACTCGCTGACGCGCTTGACCACGCTCTGCGCGGCGGCACGGCGGCCGCGGGAAAGGCCGGGATCGATGGCCTTCGGCAGCCCGCCCACGGGGGACAGCGGACCCGCGCTGCTGACGCCGGTTTCCGGGAACCGGACGCGGTAGTAGAGCGCCTGCGGGCCTTCCTTCGAGTCGGACTCCCAGACGGCGGTCTGGTCGCCCTTGGCATCGGACTCGGTGCGGAAACTGTAGCCGGCCGACTGGGCGTCGATCCCGAGGTCGGCGGTGATGTCGGCGCTGGGCAGGGCCAGCCGCGCGCTCACCGCATCCCCAAAGGCAGCAAAGGTGATCTTGGCTTCCACCAGCCACTCGGCGGGCTTGTCGCCGGCCTTCATCGGGATGTGGAAATAGACGTGCTTGTAGGCGGCAAGACCGCCCCCGAGGGCGGTCAGCAGAATCACGATGGCGAGGAGTTGGAAACGGGATCTCATGCGGAGACCGGAGTCACGGAGGGCAACACATCAGGAGCCCGGGTCCTAACGCAGGACCTTTTTGTCGGCGAGGTAGGCGCGGCTGGGATCGACCCATCCCAGCTCGGTGATCGTCTTGCGGCCGATCAGCACGGGATTGATCATGTTCGACCGGTTGTTCAGCGTGAACTCCGCCTTCAGGCTCCGCTCGCCGATCTTGAAGCGCAGCATCACGGTCTCGCGCGCTTCGGCTCCATCTTCCTCGCCCGGTTCCTTGATGTGGGCCATTCGCACCAGCGGCGCCTCCATTTGCAGGCGCTTGGACTCCTTGGCGCGGGGGTTGGTGACGACGAAGCGGACCCACTTGCGTCCGTCCCGTTCGAAAAGGTGTTTCTCCTCGCAGTGCAGCGAGCTGGTCAGCGCGCCGGTGTCGAGCTTGGCAGGCAGTTTCTGGGACTCGTTTTCGTTCTCCAGCGTCACCCATTCGCGCCAGCCGAAGACCTGGACGGGGTCCCCATTCACCGGCCTCGCCACGGCGGCCTCGGCCTCGCGCTGCTCCTCCTCGGCGGCGTCGATTTCCTCGACTTCCACCCCGTCCTTCATCTTCTTCTCCGGCTCGGGTGCCGGGTCGTCGGCTTCCTTCGCCGGCTGCTCGTCCTTCTTGTCCTCCTTCGCGACCTCCTCGCTTTTCGGCGGCTCATCCTGGGCCGTTTCCTCGGCGAACAGGAGCCCTCCACCCTTGCCAAGACAAAGCAGGCAGGCCATCCACGTAAGGATCAATCGGTTGCTGGTCACGTGCGGCGACTATCACCATTGATTGTTTCGAAATGCAACGGAATTCACGAGCTTATCCCGCCATCGCGGGGCTCTCTTCAGCCCTTCTGTGGGGCTGTTCTTCACTTACTTTTCAGCCCCCTGTCGACAGCTCCGTCGTGACCTCTCCGGCGAGTTGGGAAAGCGCCGATGGCTGCAATGACGGACGCATCAGCCAAGGCTGGGTGGACACCTTCCACGATGCCGAACTCGAACGCACGGTCGATGCCGCCATGGCGCACAATCAGGATCTTGCCGCGGCCGCCGCGCGCATGCGCTCCGCCAGGTATGTGCGCCTCGCCGGACGCTCGCGGGTGCTGCCCCAGGCTTCGTTGCTGACCTCCGGAAACCTCAGCCGCTCGGAAAACGGCCGTGCCCGCTCGAGCTCCTCGGAGTCCTACGGGCTCACCGTTTCCTCCTCGTGGGAAGCGGACCTGTGGGGACGGCTGCGCGACCTCAATGCGGCCGACGACGCCGACTACCTCGCCACCCGCGCGCTGTTCCGCGGGGCCCGGTTGTCGCTGGCCGCCGCCACCGCCCGCGCGTGGTGCAACCTGATCGCCGCCGAGCAGCAGCTCCAACTCGCGACCGTCACGCTCGATTCCTTCCAACGGAACCTGCGCATCAGCGAGCGCAACTACAAGGGCACCGGCCAGGGCGCGCTCGACGTCCAGTTCGGCCGCACCAACGTCGCCTCCGCCCGCCGCGATCTCGAAAGCCGGCGCCTCGCCCGCGACGAGGCGGCCCGCGCGCTGGAGGTGCTCACCGGAGCCTATCCATCCGGGAAAACCCGCGCCGGCCACGAGCTGCCGGAGCTGAAACGCCGGGTTCCGGCCGGCCTTCCTTCTGAGCTCCTCGAGCGCCGGCCCGACTTGGCCGCGGCGCGGGCGGGCATCCTCGCCACCGCCAGGCGGGCCGATGCCGCCCGCAAGTCGCTGCTGCCGTCGCTCGGTCTCTCGACCTCCGCCGGCACGCCGGTGTCCGCGTTCAACAAGCTCCTCAACCCCGACTATCTCGTCGCCAGCATCGGCGCCAACATCGCCCAGACCCTCTACTCCGGCGGCGCCTTGGGCAACCAGGCCCGCGCCGCGCTCGAACAGAACCAGGCCAGCGTGCACGACTACCACCAGGCCGCCCTGACCGCCTTCCGCGAGGTGGAGTCGGCGCTCGATGCCGACCACTCCCTCGGCGAACAGGAGCGCTACCTGGTCACCGAGGTCGAGCAGGCCGCCCTGGCGGAAAAACAGGCCACCCGCGACTACGCCGACGGCATCGAGGGCTCCGACATTCTCGACGTGCTTGAGGCCCAGCGCCGCGCCAACAACGCCCGTTCCAGCCTCATCCGCCTGCGCAACGAGCGCCTGCTCAACCGCATCGACCTCCACCTCGCCCTCGGGGGCGACTTCCGGACCCGCGAATCCTGAGCAACATTCCGCGGCACGGTTCGTATTGGCAAAAGTTCGATTCCTGTCGAGAGTCCGCCGCCCATGCTGATCCGCATCGCCATCCCGCTTCTGATCCTCTTCGTGGGAGGATTGCTGGCATGGCGCATCTCCATCCCGGAGCCTCCTCCGGAAATGGAGCACGTCGAGCCGCAGCGGCTCAAAACCGAGGTCATCGAGCTGCACGCGACCGACTATCAGGTGGAGCTTGATTCCCAGGGCGTGGTCCGCGCCCACCACGAAACGCCCCTCACGCCGACCATCAGCGGCACCATCATCACGATCCACCCCAACTTCGAGGACGGCGCTTTTTTCAAACAAGGCGAGGTCCTCGCGGAACTCGATCCCGCCGACTACACCGCCTCGGTCGAGGGCGCGCGCTCCCGTCTGGCGCAGGCCGAGGCCGCGCTCGCCCAGGAAGAGGCGCGGGCCAAACAGGCCCGGCTGAATTGGGACGACCTCGGTTACCAGGAAGAGCCGTCCGATCTGGTCCTGCGCAAGCCGCAGCTCAAACAGGCCCGCGCCAACGTCGATGCGGCAAAAGCCGAGCTCGACCAAGCGGAACGCAACCTTGAGCGCACCAAGATCCGCGCGCCGTTTGATGGCCGCGTCCGCCGCCGACTGGTGGGGCTCGGCCAAGCCGTCGGAGCTTCGACCGACCTCGGCACGCTGTTCGCCACCGACTTTGCCGAGGTCCGCCTGCCGCTCACCCCCGAGCAGCTCGACTTCATCGACCTGCCCGCCCACGAGGACGATCCGTCGGTGCCGGTGACCCTGGTCGATGCCCTCGGCACCGGCCGCGGCGAACCGGCCTCGTGGCCCGGCCGCATCGTGCGCACCGAGGGCAGCCTCGACCCCGCCTCGCGCGAGCTGTTCGTGATCGCGCGCGTCGATGATCCTTTCGGTCTTTCCTCCGACCACCCACCTCTGCGCCTCGCGCAGCCGGTCCGGGCCTTGATCAAGGGCCACGTCCTCAAACAGGTCTACGTCGTCCCCCGCAACTCCCTGCGGGGCGTGAACATCATCTACCTCGTCGATCAGGAGGATCCCTCCATCATCCGCCACGAGATCGATCCGGTGTGGTCGACCGCCGACGAGCTGGTGGTTCCCGAAGGCCTCGAGGAAGGCCAGTGGCTGGCCGTGACGCGCCTGCCCTACGCGCCGGATGGCGCCCCGGTCGAGATCCTCGACTCGCCGCCCGCCGAACCCGGCTCGCTGACCAGCGGCGAAGGCACCACCGGCTCCTGATTTTTCGTCACTCCGGCGAAAAACGCGGCCCTCCGGCCGACTCTGGCGGCCCCCTTTCCACCCGGCTGAATCTCCTAACAGATTCAAAATCAACGAAGCGGCGACCCTGCGCCTATTTATTTAAGAAAATTTAAATTCTAATTGCACTAACAAATCTTTTTTGAAAATCTCCACCTCAACATGAAGACGCTGGCATCGCTCCTGATCACCTCCTGCGCGCTGACCTTGCCGATCGTTTCGGCGGCCGAAAAAGGAGACGACCTCCATCGCCGCTGCGACGAACAGGAGCGCCAGATCCGCCGGCTGGAGTTGGAAAACAGCCGCCTGCGCGAACTTCTGGCCGACCACCGCGAAGCCGCCGTGGCCCCCGTTTTCAAAAAGGAAGCCGCCGCCCCGGCCACGACCGCTCCCCAGCCGGAGGCCGCCGCCAAGCCGGTCTACCACACGGTGAAGGCCGGCGAGTCGCTGTCGAAGATCGCGACCCGCCACGGCACCACCACCACCAAGCTGGTGAAGCTCAACGGCCTCCGCAACGCCGGCCTGATCCGCGTCGGCCAGCGACTTCAGATCACGGAAGCTCCCGCTTCCCAGTCACCTGCGGCGTCGCCGGCCACGCAAACCGCCGTCGCCACCCACAAGGTCGGTGCCGGGGAAACTTTCTACAGCATCGCCCGCCGCCACGGGATTTCGGTCGACGACCTCGCTCGCGCCAACCCCGACGTGAACGCGAACGCCCTGCGCATCGGGCAGACCCTCAAGCTCGCCTCGCCCACCCCGGCCGCGGAGCCGAAGCGCGAAGTCGCCTCTTCCGAACCGAAGGTGACGAAGGAGGCACCCGCTCCGCGCAAGAAGGAGGCCGAGGCCACCGAGACGGTGAGCCAGCGGACCCGCGTGACCTCGGTGCGCATCACGGAAAAGATCAAGTTCGCCGACTTCGCCGCCCAATACGACGCCTCGCCGGCGAAACTCAATGCTCTCAATGGACTCAGTCTCGAACCGAACCAGGTCCTAGCGGAAGGCTCCGAGCTCTACATTCCCGCTCAGCCTCATTGAGCCGGACTTTCCGCTGAGAACGGCCCTTCAGCAGGGCATGGCAATCCGCCCGGGGTCTGATTCCCCCCCGGGCGGATTTGCGTTTCCCGCGTCCCGTCGGCCCGCGCGATGATAAAGCGCGCGGAGCTTTTTCATCGCGCATTCATCAAACCTTCCAATAATCCACGCAGACCCGTTCGTTAGATCCGCATGGAATTCGCCTCTGAAACCGAAGTCGCCGCCGCTGGAAAGCATGTCCGCTCGCTCACCGCGGCCCTCAATCAGGTCCTGTTCGGCCAGGAGGAGCTGATCGAGTTGGTCATCACCGGCGTCCTCTCCCGCGGCCACATCCTCCTCGAGGGCCTGCCCGGCCTCGGCAAGACCGAGCTGGTCAAAGGGCTCTCGAAAACGCTCCGGCTCGGCACCAAGCGGGTCCAGTTCACCCCCGACCTGCTGCCTGGCGATATCACGGGAAACCCGGTGCTGCAGGAGGTCGACGGACGCCGTGAGTTCGTGTTCCAGCCCGGCCCGCTGTTCACCAACATCGTGCTGGCCGACGAAATCAACCGCGCCTCGCCCAAGACCCAGTCCGCGCTGCTCGAGGCCATGCAGGAGCGGCGCGTCACGGTGCTCGGCCAGACGCACGAGCTTCCAAAACCCTTCTTCGTGCTGGCCACCCAGAACCCGATCGAGCTCGAGGGCACCTACCCGCTGCCCGAGGCGCAGCTCGACCGCTTCCTGTTCAAGCTGGAGGTCACGAGAAACAGTGTGGAAACGCTGGAGCGGATCGTTTCCCAACGCGAACTCGGGGGCGAACCGGAAGTCGAGGCGATCATGAGCTCGGAGGACCTCGACGAAACCCTCTCGCTGGTGCGCCGGATCTTCCTGCCGGACGTGGTGGCGAACTACATCGCCCGCCTGGTGGACGCCACCCACCCCGGCCAATCGGCCGCCTCCAAAAGCGTCCGCTACGGCGCCAGCCCGCGGGCCGCCCTGTCGCTGGCCTCGGCGGCGAAAGCCCGGGCGCTGATGAACGGCCGGGTCAACGCCTCGTTCGAGGACGTGCGCTTCGTCGCCCCCGCCGTGCTGCGTCACCGGATCGTCCTCGAATACAACGCCCGCGTCGAAGGCCTGACCCACAATGACGTGGTCCGGGCCATCCTTTCCGAGGTCCCCGGGCAGTCCTCCGCCACGCCCCGTGTCATGACTCCCGCCAACCCCGGTTGAAGCATGATCCGGCGCCTGCTCTGCTGTCTTTTCCTCACCCCCGCGCTGCTGGCGCAGGAGTCGCTTTTCCGCCTCGCGCCCGAGCCGACCCATGCCGACGACCGCAGCGCGATCGAGGCCACGGCGCTCTTCAGCATGCCGGCACCGGGCGGTTTCCTGCCGGTGCGGATCAGCGCGTCCAATGATCGCAAGAGCGATGCGAGCATCAGCATTTCCGCCACCTCGGAGGTCGGCGACGACTCGCGGATGCGCTCGGAGTTCCAGATCGGCCTGCCCGCGGGTGAGACCGTCGACCGCGACCTGCTGGTCCCTCTCGGCACCGCGCTGCTGATGGGCGGGGAAATCCAATCCGCCCTCAACGTCTCCGTTTCCGGCAGCTACGGACGCATCCACGGCAACCTGAGTGGCGAGTGGTCGTCCTCCATGCCCGCGGTGCTGATGTCCGAGCCGCTTTTCACCCCGAACAGCGGCGCGCTGGACAAGCAGGTCAACACCAGCGGCAGCGGCTACGGATCGTATGTTTTCGCCGCCAGCTTCGATCCCAACCGCATGCCCGGCGACTGGCGCGCCTACGCCGGCTACGACCTGGCCATGCTGACCGATGCCGACTGGCTGGCGCTCGCGCCGTCGGCCCGCACGGCGATGCTCGAGTGGTGCCGCCTCGGCGGAAAAATCCGGATCTTCCGGATCGGCGGCAGCCCGGCCACCTTCGAAAGCCTCGGCATCGAGGTGGCGACCGTGACCGCGTCGGGCGACTACGGACTCGGCACCGTGGCGCTCGACAGCGTGCCCGCCGACCTGCTGCTCGATGCGTCGGCGATTGTTTCCCAGCTGCGCTCGGGGCCGGAATCGCGGATCAAGAGCCTCGACAACGACTACTCCACCCGCTGGCCGCTGCACGTGAAATTCGGTGCCCGCGCGTTCGAATACGGGCTGTTCGTGTTCGTGCTGATCGCCTTTGGCGTGCTCGTCGGACCGGTGAACCTGTTTGTTTTCGCCAAGTCGGGCCGGCGTCACCGGCTGTTCATCACCACGCCGATCATTTCGCTGGCCACCTGCCTGCTGCTGCTCGGTCTGATCCTGATGCGCGATGGCGTCGGCGGCCGGGGCGAGAGGCTGGCCCTGATCGAGGTGCAGCCGGACGAGAATCGCGCCTATGTCCACCAGGAGCAGGTCACCCGCACCGGCGTGCTGCTCCGCTCCGGGTTCACGCTCACCGAAGATGCCGTCGTTTCCCCGGTCCCGATGGCTTACGGACCCTGGACGCGCCTTCACAGCGGAGAAGGTGGCGGCGACCTCGAATACACCGCCGCCTTCACCGACGACGGACTCAAGCTGACGGGCGACTGGTTCCGCAGCCGTTCCGAGCAGGGCCAGGTGATCGAGGCCGTGGTGCCCACCCGCGGACGCATCGAGCTGCGCTCCGCCGAGGGCGAAACGCCGGTGCTCTTCTCGACCTTCGATTTCCCGGTGGAAACGATCTACTACACCGACCGTAGCAAGAACCGCTGGGTGGCGCGGAACCTGGAGACCGGCAAGCCCGTGCAGGCGAGCCCGATGCCGGATGCGGGGTGGAAAGCCGAAATCAAGGAAATCGGCGCCCGTTTCGGCGCCCGCCACCAACGCATGCTCGGCGGCGCCACCACCGACCGCTTCTTCGCCATCACCACCCAAGCCCCCGCCCTCGAAACCTTCACCGCCATCCGCTGGCAGGAAACCACCACCGTCCTCACCGGACCGGTGATCCGCTAGCCACCGACTTTTTCCAACATGTCCGACGCCGCCATCCGCGTTCACAACCTCTACCGCTACTTCGGCCAGCTGAAGGCCGTGAACGGGATTTCGTTCGAGATCCCCCACGGTTCGGTGTGCGGTTTCGTGGGGGCCAACGGGGCGGGCAAGACGACCACCATGCGCATCCTGGCGACGCTCGACTACCCGACCATGGGCTCGGCCGAGGTCTGCGGCATCAACGTCGTCCACTACCCCGAGCAAGTCCGCCGGCTGATCGGCTGGATGCCGGACCATTTCGGCAACTACGAGCACATGACCGTGCTCGAGTATCTCGATTTCTACGCCCGCGCCTTCGGCTACTCCGGCGACGAGCGCCGCGAGCGGGTGCAGGAAGTGATGGAGTTCACCGACCTCGTCCCGCTGGCCGACCGCTTTTCCAACAAGCTCTCCAAGGGCCTTACCCAGCGGCTGTGCCTCGGTCGCGCGCTGCTGCATGATCCGCAGGTGCTGATCATGGACGAACCCGCCGCCGGGCTCGACCCGAAGGCCCGCGTCGAGCTGAAGCACCTGATCCGGGTCCTCGCCCAGGAGGGGAAAACCATTTTCATCTCGTCCCACATCCTCTCCGAGCTGGGCGAGATGTGCGACTCCCTGCTGTTCGTGAACAACGGCCGCATCGTCCACCACGGCGATGCCGAATCGCTCCGCAACGGCACCGACTCCGCCGGCGGCATGCTCTACGACGTGCAGATCGCCGGCGATCCGTCGCGGCTCGCCGAGTGGTGCTCGGTGAACCCGCACATCGAGTTCCTCGAAGCCCGCAAGCACGGCGGCCGGGTGCGCATCGAGAGCTCCGAGCCCGAACGCGCCGCCGGCGTGCTGGCACGCATGATCAAGGACAACCTGCCGGTCACCGAGTTCCACCGCGAGCAGCGCAACCTCGAGGACGCCTTCATCGATATGCTCGGCCGGCTCGACCAGGAAAACGCCGCCGCCGCGGAAAAGCCGGCCGCCCCCACCACCTTCGCGCCCTGAGAGCCATGTCGGAGCCGACGCCACCCGCCCCCGTCCCTGCCGCCCCGGCCGTCATGGTCGCGGACCGGCTGCGCGACTTCAGCGACCGGCTTTCCCCGATGCTCGTCAAGGAGCTGCGCCAGGGCCTGCGTGCGCGGACTTTCGTCGCCGTCTTTCTTTTGCTCCAGGGCCTGCTGGCTTTCCTGATGCTGACTGCGCTGGCCGCCGCCTCGAACCCGGGCGAAGCCGGCGTGCTGGTCACGCGCATCGTATTTCTCTTCTACGGCGTGGCCCTGCTGGTCGTGCAGCCGATGCGCGGCATCGGCACGCTGCATCGCGAGATCGAGTCGAACACGATGGAGCTGATGGTCCTCACCCGCCTCGGCGCCTGGCGGATCGTGCTGGGGAAATGGGTGTCGATCGTCAGCCAGTCCGGGCTGATCTTCGTCGCCGTGCTGCCCTATCTGGTGCTGCGCTACTGGTTCGGGGAAATGAACCTGGTCGGTGAGCTGGCGCTGCTCACCTACACCTTCCTGCTTTCCGCCGGGCTCACGGCGGTGGTGATCGGCTTTTCCGCCGTGCCCAGCGTGCTGATCCGCGGGCTGGTGCCGCTGATCGCGCTGGCCTCGGGCGTTTTCTGGATCCCCGGGCTGATCTTCGACAACGACTTCGAGGAGCTGATCGAGATCTTCTCGCTGCCCGACCGCGAGGCACGCTGGGCGGTGCTGGGACTGCTGGCCGCCATCCTGTATTTCGCGTGGCTGGCGCTCGGCATCGGTGCCTCGATGATCGCCCCGGCCGCGGAAAATCACGCCACCTCGCGGCGGCTCGTCACACTGGGGATGCTGCTGCTGTTTCCCATCATCCCGCTGACCGCACCCTCGCTCGACTCCGAGTCCGTGCTGCTGCTGCTGTTCGCCCTCATCGTTCCCGTGGGCTTTCTTTCGCTCGCCGAGCCTTTCGAGGTGCTGCCGCCGCACTGCGCCTCGTTTCTCCGGCTGGGGGCGCTCGGGAAAGGAGCGTCGCGTTTCCTCTATCCCGGCTGGCCGACCGCTGTCCTGTGGCTGCTGCCGGTGGTCGCCCTGGCCTGCGCATCCGTGGCCCTGACCTACCGCCATCAACGGCTCGATGAGGACGTGCTGGCGGTCTCGGTTTCGTTCCTGAACATGTTGCTGATGCCCGCCACACTGCTGGCATTCTCGAAAAAACACGACCGCCGGCGCTTCACCCGCTGCACCCTGATTTTCCTCAGCAACCTCGTCATCGTCATTCTCCTCGTGATCCTCGAACAATCGCTGGGCTACCAGCGGGACAAGGATTTCCTCTGGTTCTTCTCGTGGCTGCCGGGCGCAGCCGCGGCGATGGTCAGCTCGCCGCGCTTTGACGACGGCCAGGTGCTCCTGGTCACCCTCATCTTCACGGCCCTGCACCTGGGGATCCTGCTCGTCACCGCCCTGATGCACCTCCGCAAGCTGCCTGCCATCGAGCAGCAAAGCGTCCCCAGCCCATGACCCCGGAGCTCCTCACCGAATGCCACGCCCGCGCCCTCGCCGCGGCCGGACGGCTGCGCCTGCCCCTGCGCTCGCGGGTCTGGAAAGGCGCGGCCGGCGAGTTCCTCGGTGCCGGCACCGGCTCGTCGCTCGATTTCCAGGATCACCGGACCTACGTGCCGGGCGATGACCCGCGTCACATCAACTGGCAGGCCTACGCCCGCACCGGCAACTACACCATGAAGCTCTACCGCGAGGAGGTGCGGCCGGTGGTCGACGTGATTCTCGACGTGTCCGAGTCGATGTTCTTCGAGCCCGCCAAGGCCACCCGCGCCATCGAGCTGATCTATCTGGTCGTCGAAAGCGCGCGCCACTCCGGCGCCGCCACCTCGGTTCACCTGGTTCGGGGCGCGACCGTGCGACCGGTGCCGGTGGAAGAAATCGTGACCCACCGCTGGTTCGACACCGTCCGCGGCCTGCCCGCCACCGACTCGGCCGCCTCGCCCGACCTTTCCCGCATCCCGCTGCGCCAGAACGCGATCCGCGTGTTCGTCTCCGACCTGCTTTTCGAGGGCGATCCCGAGCCGCCGCTGCGGCTGCTTTCCGGTCGCCACGGCTCGCCCATCCTGCTCGCCCCCTACTCGCGCTCCGAGGCGGATCCCGACTGGCACGGCAATCTCGAGTTCATCGATGCCGAGGCCGGCAGCCGTCACCCGCACCGCATCGAGCCGAACGTCCTGCGTCGCTACAAGGAGGCTTACGGCCGTCATTTCACCCTCTGGAAAAACGCCGCCCGCCGGCATCACGCCGCCTTCGCCCGCGTCGCCGCCGAGCCGGATTTCCAGACCTCCCTCTTCGCCGAGGCCGTGCCCGCCGCCGCTTTCGAAACCCAAGCCTGACCCGTTTTGACCCTCGCCAATCCAGCCGGACTTTGGGCCCTGCTCGGCATTCCCGCCGTGCTGGCGATCCATTTCCTCCAGCGCAAGGCGCGCGAGCTGCCGGTCTCGACCCTGTTCCTGCTGGCCAAGACGCAGCGCGAGTCGGCCAGCGGCCGGCGGGTCGATCGATTGATGAATTCAGTGCCGCTGTGGATGCAGCTCCTCGGCGTGCTGCTGCTGGCATGGATCCTCGCCGAGCCGCGCTACCAGCGGCCGCAGAGCACCCAGCGCGTCGCCGTGGTGCTCGACAGCTCCGCCTCGATGGGCGTCTTTCGCGAGGCCCTCGCCAAGGGACTCAAGGAACAGCTGCCGTCGTTGCGCGGGGCCGCCGCCACGCTGGAGCTCACCCTGCTCGACAGCACTCCCGGCAACGACCGTCTCTATCACGGGACCTCGGTCGATGAGGCCATCGCCGCGCTCGATTCCTGGACGCCCGCTGGCGGGGTGCTCTCGCCGGAGCCCGTCCTGCGCATCGCCCGATCACTGGTCGGCCGCGAGGGCGCGGTGGTCTATGCCACCGACACACCGGTCGAGTCGCTCCCCTACGATGCCTCGCTGCTCGCCATCGGGTCGCCGCAGGAAAACGTCGGCTTCACCGGCGTGCGCTTCTCGCGCGAGCAGGGCGCCGACGTCTGGCACGCCCTGGTCCGCAACCACGGAACCGCCCCCGCCCAACGCACCTGGCAGGTGGTCTATCCGGATGGCGCCAGCAGTGAGCCGAAGCCGCTCGACCTCGAGCCCGGCGCGGTGGTTTCCCTCCAGGCCGCGCTGCCCGGCGACCGCGACCGCGCGGTGGTCCGGCTGTCGGCGGACGCTTTTACGATGGATGACGTACTTCCGCTCGTCCGTCCGCGACCGAAGACCGTGCGGCTTTTCACCGCCACCTCGCCGGAATTCGCCGAGCTGGCCGATCGCATGGTGCGCTCGCTGGAGGCGATCGAGCCGGTCGACGACCTGTCGCAGGCCGACCTTTCCATCACCTCCTACGATCCGCTCGATCCGGCCCTGCCGGATGGAAACGCCATCGTTTTCGTCAACGACGACACCCGCGCCGGCGCCTACCTCAAGGGCGGCATCGTGGCCGAGGAGCACCCGCTCGTGGCCGACCTCAACTGGCAGTCATTGCTGGTCCGCGAGACCATCCAGCTCGACCGCCAGCCCTCCGACAACGTCCTGCTCTGGCAGGACGAGCGGCCGCTGATCTTCGTCCACGAAACCGCGCGCGAGAACGCCCCACCCGGCCGCCAGCTGTGCTTCAACTTCGACCTCCGCCTGTCCAACGCCGCCACCCAGCCGGCCTTCATCGTCTGCCTCCATCGCTTCGTCGAAAGCCTGCGCGACCAGCGCGTGGCCCCCTCCTCCGCCAACCTCGAGACCGGCCAGGCCATCTCGCTCGCCGCCTCGACCGACACGCCCGCCAACCTGGAAACGACCGACCTGCTCGCCGGGGAAACCACCACCTGCCCCTTGTCGGTCAGCTCGCGCCTGCGGATCGAGGCCCCGGCCCAGCCCGGCTACCTGGTGGTTCGTCAAGGCGAGACCGACCTGCTCACCGCCGGCCTCCATTTCGCCGACTCCCGTGAGGCCGACCTGACCGCCTGCGCCACCGCCGGGGACCTTTCGAACTCCGCCTCGCAGGCCGTCGAACGCCACACCACCGAGGACCACTGGTGGCGCGCCTGGGTGCTGCTCCTCATCGCCGTGGTCCTCGTTTCCTGGCACTTCAGCAAGCGCGGCGTCCGCGACGCCGAACCTTCCCTCGCTCCGCCTTCGACCGCCTTATGACCTTCGCCGCGCCCCAATGGTTTCTGCTCGTGCCCGCCGTGTTGCTCATCGGCTGGATGTGGCGCGGGCTGCGGGTGTTTTCGCCCCTGCGGCTGCTGCTGCTCTTCGGTGCGGCCACGCTGCTCGCCGATCCCACGCTGGTCCGGCGGGATGACTCGATCGACCTCTGGGTGCTGCTCGACCGATCGAACTCGACCGAGGACCTCGTCGACAAGGGCCTGCCCGAATGGCAGCGGCTGCTGGACAAGTCGAAGCCTTCCCGGCGCGACCAACTTAAGCTCTACGACTACGGCGCGGAGATCGTGGAGCACGGCAGCGATGGCGACAGCTTCACCGGTTCGCGCAAGCTCACCCGCACCGGGCTGGCGCTCTCGCACGTGGCCGCGCTGGCGGACGAGAACCGCTCGTCGCGCGTGCTGGTGTTCACCGACGGCTTCTCCACCGAGCCGCTCACCGAGGCCGCCGGGCAGTTGGAAAAACGAGGCATCCCGGTCGATTTCCGCCTCGTCCGCGAGGACACGCTCGATGACTTCCGCATCTCGCACATCGAGCTGCCCGAGCGCAGCCAGGCCGGCGAGCCGTTCCTGTTCTCGGTCACCGCCCGCGGCTCGATCGATGGCAAGCTGCCGATCACCATCTTCCGCGGCGACCAGAAGCTGCTCGATACCGAGGTCGAGCTGGTCAACGGCGTCGGCCAGGCCGAGTTCACCGACCGCATCCCGGTCACCGGCTCGTTCGAGTATCGCGCCGAGATCGTACCGGAAAACGACGCCCATCCGGGAAACAACCGCTCATCGAAGTGGATCGAGATCACCGGCGGCCCGCGCGTGCTGGTGGTCACCAACTACCTCGACGACCCGCTGGCCAAGGTGCTCGCTTCGCTGGATTTCACGGTCGATGTGGAAACCCGGAGCCAGACCCTCCAGCCCGGCCGCTTGTCCGGCTGCCGGGCGGTGGTTTTCAACAACATCCCCGCCCACGAGGTGCCCGATGATTTCCTCAAGGCGCTCGACTTCTTCGTCCGCGAGCAGGCCGGCGGCTTCATGATGGTCGGCGGCAAGCAGTCGTTCGGCTCGGGCGGGTATTTCCAATCGTCGATCGATCCGCTGCTGCCCGTTTCCATGGAGCTGAAAAACGAGCACCGCAAGCTGGCCGTCGCGCTAGCCGTGGTGCTCGACCGCTCCGGGTCGATGTCGGTCACGGTCAACGCCGGCGGCAAGAACCTCACCAAGATGGACCTCGCCAACAACGGCGCGGCCGAAACCATCGAGCTGCTCGGCATGCAGGACCAGGTGAGCATCATCGCGGTCGATAGCGCCCCGCACGTGATCGTCCCCATGACCCGCATCGGCGGCAACAAGGCCAAGCTCCAGAAGGCCGCCCGCAAGGTGCAGTCGATGGGCGGCGGCATCTTCGTCTACGAGGGCCTCAAGGCGGCGTGGAAGGAACTCAAGAAAACCCAGGTCGGCACCCGCCACGTGATCCTTTTTTCCGACGCCGCGGACTCGGAGGAACCCGGCGACTACAAGCGCCTGCTGGAGGAAATGAAGAAGGAGGGCGCCACCGTTTCCGTGATCGGCCTCGGCACCCGCAAGGACTCGGATGCCGCCCTGCTGGAGGACATCGCCAAGCGCGGCGATGGCCGCATTTTCTTCTCCGAGCGCGCCGTCGATATCCCGAAGATCTTCGCTCAGGAAACCGTGACCATCGCCCGTTCGGCCTTCGTCGAGGAGCCGGTCGGCACGCTCGATAGCGGACGCTGGGCCGAGGTTTCACCAAAGCCGCTCGAGTGGCTCGGGCAGGTTGATGGCTACAACCTCTCCTACGCCCGCGAGGACGCCACGGTATCGCTGGTCACCACTGATGAATACCACGCCCCGCTGGTCGCCCAGGGCCGGCGCGGGCTTGGCCTCACCGCTGCCGTGTCGTTTCCGCTCGGCGGCGAGTTCTCCGATCTCACTCGTGCGTGGCCGGGCTACGGCGACTTCGTCCAGACCCTCACCCGCTGGCTGATGGGCCTCGACCTGCCGCCCGGGATCGGGCTGAAGCACCGGATCGATGGCACCCGCCTCACCGTCGATCTTCTCTACGATCCCGAGGAGTGGGGGGAAAAGTTCGCCATCGCCCCGCCGCGGGTCCGCCTCGTCGAGGAGGGCCCGTTTTCCGCTCCCTACGAAGTGCCATGGCGGCGCATGGAGCCCGGCCGTTTCACCCTCACGCGTGACCTTGAGGAAGGTTCGGTGCTGCGCGGGGCCGCCCAGGTCGGCGAGCACGCGATACCCTTCGGTCCGCTGTCGGTCGGAGCCTCGGTCGAGTGGGCCTTCGATCCCGCGCGGATCGAGGAATTGCGCTCGGTCTCGCGCCAGACCGGCGGCCGCGAGCTGGTCGATCTCTCGGAAGCCTGGCTGCGCCCGCCGCGCGAGCGGGCCACCTCCCTGCGCCCGTGGCTGGCGGGCTCGCTGCTTTTCCTCCTCCTCGCCGATGCCCTCGTCACCCGCACCGGCTGGCGCCTGCCGCTGCCCGCGATGCCCCGCTTCGAACGTCGACCGAAAACCCCGCGCCCGCCCAAACCGGCCCGCCGGAGCCCTCCGACGACCCCCGAAAAGCCGCCGGCCACTCCGGAAAAGGAAGCTCCGCCGTCGCCCCAAGAGTCCACCCGCCGCTCCCGCTACCAGCGGGCCAAGGATCGAAAATGACCGGTCGGTCAACGGGATATTCTTGGCGGTCGTCAGAGCACATCAACCGACTGACGGCAGCCGCGCGTTGAGTGTGGGTTGAAGGTTCTAATAACGGTGAAAATTCGACTCGGAGCGGGTCAGGCGGTTGGGTGAGCAGTCGTTCGCTTTGTTCTTCGTTAGAGCCGTTCAAGGAGGTTCTGCACCAATCCATGGACACGATAACCCAACGTCAAATAGATTATGGCGATGCATGGGAATCCCCACCGGACAAACGTCAAATCCGCGCGTGAGAATCGTCGGCGCCTGAAAACCACCATTGGAAGAGCAACGGGCCAATAGGTGAAAATCGCATACGTGACCCAAGTGCTGATGACACCGAAGTCCGCGATTAAGCCTGAGATCACCCAGGAGATCGCCTGCTGAAGCAGTGGCGCTCTGATGATCTTCCACGGGCTGGGCGTGGCTTGTGAAATTGCAGTCACAGATTCTTAGCGAGACCCTATGGCTGCGACTTGAGGCAGTCGGGCGCCTCCGGGGTGGGTTGAAGGTTGGAAAGGAGGTGTCGTGGCTGGTTCAATCCGTGGGCTATCGCCCCGACACGCGGTCGTGGCGACCTATCCAACATCAATCGATTAGCGCGAATGAAAACGAACTCAGACACGACCCGCACACTCTACCTCGGACTCGACGTCCATAAAGAACAAACGATCATCGCGATCCTGGAGGCCTCCCGCGACGCGGAACCCCGTCTCTATGGATCGGTCACCACCTCCCGGCACGCGCTGGAGCGCGCCCTGCGCCGCATCGCCAAACAGCAGGGCCGCAAGCTCTCCGACCTCCACGTCTGTTACGAAGCCAGCGGCTGCGGCTTCTGGATTGCCCGCAGGCTCCGGCAGATGGGCGTGCGTTGCGAGGTCATCGCCCCCTCGCTCATCCCCACGCGCTCCGGCGATCGCGTGAAAACCGACAAGCGGGATGCCGCCAAACTCGCCCGCTTGCTGCACGCCAATGACCTCGTCGCCGTCCCTATCCCCGACGAGCTCGATGAAGCCATCCGCGACCTCTGCCGGGCGCGCACCGACGCCGTCGACGACCTCCGCCGCGCCAAGACACGCCTGCTCGCGCTGCTCCGCCGCCTCGGCTACCGCTACGACGGCAAGACCCACTGGACCCAGGCCCACCGCAACTACCTGCGCGGGCTCAAGCTCCCCGATGCCGCCCACCACCGATCCGAACCACCGTGCGGCGATGACCCACATCCTCCCCAGCTTCACCCAAGCACCGCCGCAAGCCATGCCGTGGGAACGTGCGGCTGCGAACGACGGTTTTCACCGTAAAAGCGTCCATGCTTCGCCGCGTTTCCGGAAACCCCGCTCCACTGGCGACTCGCACCTCTCCCGGCGCGGGCGAATCCCGGAGCGATTCGCCCCGCGGCCCCCGCGGAGGTCGTCAAACGGCCATCCGCCGCCGCCCGATCACGGCAAGTCGTTGACCCACAGACGCGGATTGAAACCGCAAGAGCGATAGCCACACCGCCCGCCCAACCCGCCTGGGCCCGTTCAACAACCGATAGCTTCGGGGCTACCGCCCGAAGCTATCTTTGGGGTTCGGCTTTATTCGTAGTGGGTCCAGAGTCGTAGCACCTTCACGAGCTTCTCCTCTTCGATGACCTGGTAGACAAGCCGATGCTGGATGTTGAGACGACGGGAGAATGCGCCCCTTAAATCTCCAATCAGCGCCTCGAACGGAGGAGGGTCTGCAAACGGATCTTCGCTGATCAAATCGAGAAGCTCTCGCGCCTTCCTAGCGAGCGGTGAACCCTTGAGCTTCTTCGCATCCTTCCTCGCCTGCCGCGTGTAGATCAAATCGTAGCTCACAGGTCGATCTCACTACTACAGTCGTCAATCGATTCTGCCATGCCGTCCAAAATCGACTCACGCATGCCAGGAATACTCACCAGGTGGAGAGTCTCTTGGATCGATCGCCAATCCGATTCAGCGATGAGAACTGCGTTACCTCTCTTCCCGGTAATTTGAACGGGTTCGTGGTCTGAGAGCGTCGAATCGATCACCCGATAGAGGTCGGATCTCGCCGTAGTTGCCGTAATCGTCTTCACGGAGGGAGCGTGCGCTATTCCGTGCGTATTGCAAGCGGGACTTCTGCCCATTGCAGGTAGGGACGCCGGTCATCCGGCGCCCCCCTCGCAGATCCCGGCATGCGGAATGACCGCACCGGGCTCCTCGGATGGACGCGCTTCGATTCCGCGACGCCGTTGGTTTCTGTTTCTGACTTCATCGTTTACCCATGCTCTCCCGGCTTGTCGAGCCTCCCGCCAGCTCCAGGGTAACGGGGTTTCCACAATCTTCGGCCGCGGCATCTTCCACCGCTCCCATGCCTCGGCAAACTCCGCCCAGGTGAAGCTGCACCGCTGGCTGCGGCGGTTCCACCCTTTGAAGGCCAAGCGCCGGACGTGATGCAGCAGTTGCCACAAACGCACTGAATTCCCGATCACTCCGAAGTAGCGGCTGCGAACGACGGCTTTCACCGTAAAAGCGCCCATGCTTCGC
>NZ_BAABRI010000014.1:0-151615 GCF_040362925.1 Haloferula sargassicola | reverse complement strand
CTTGAACTCGGGGTCGTGTCTTCTGCGTTTGCCTTTCATTTTGTGCGTGTTCGGTTCGGTTTGCGGTACCAACCCACGCTCCACAATCATAGCTTAACCATTGGACCGATTTTCGGGGTCCGGCTCAGATATCGTCGTCTTTGTTGAACGAGCGGCAGCGACGGTTTCTGGAGAAAGCCGAGATTGGAGGGCGATTCACCAGTCAGGATTATGGGAGTCGAGTTGGAGGAGACGTCTCCGGTAAAACGGTTCGCAACGATCTCGCCGAGTTGACCCGTGCCGGATGGATCGAGCGATTTGGGAGCAGCCGAAGCACCTACTATGAAGTCCGCCAGACTCTCACTGACTGATTGCCGGAAATTTCCGGTAAATGCCGGAAACAGTTTCCGGAGGCTGAAACCCGTCTCCCGAACTTGCTTTTTCTCAGCGAATTGCACGGCTTCCGGGCAGGAAGACTTTGCGGCAACTCAAGTGCCGGAAATTTCCGGAGATTTCCGGAGACTGCCGGATTGTAGGTTTTCCGGAAACAGCCGGAAGTTTTTCCGGAAGCGCTCCGAGTGCCTCTATTGGAGCCAAGTAACTGATTCTGAGCAGTCTGATCCAAAATCAGAGCCGAACTGCGCAAATTGCCGGAAAGCATTCGTTCAAACCCCGGCCTGTCTTGCAGGCTCCTACCGCTCGACGCCTACGCTCCCGCGCCACTCTCTTCAGCGACCGCTTCTGGCGCGGGAGCGTAGGCGTCGAGCGGTAGGACGTCAAACCATCATTTACGTGCTTATTGCCAACGAGTTAGACTGTTCGGATTGACGCCATTTTCAATTTTCCTATGCCTACCGATGCCTCCGCCATCGTCTCCAAAGTCTGGAACTACGCCCACGTTCTCAAGAACGCGGGGGTTGGTTACGGCGACTACGTTGAGCAGATCACCTACCTGCTCTTCCTCAAGCTCGCCGACGAGATGACCGAGCTGGGCTTCGACAACCCGATCCCCGCCGAGTTCCAGTGGTCCGAGCTTTCCAACAAGGTGGCTGCGGCGTCCCGCCGCAGTTTGTCTGGTCGTACCCAGAGGCGGGTCACTTCTGCCACCCTCGTTCCATCATGGCCCACGAACTGATTTTCTACAAAACCCCCGAGGGCGAACAGAGGATCGAGGTCGTCTATCAGGACGAGAACTTCTGGATGACCCAGCGGGCTCTGGCCGACTTGTTTCAGGTCGGCGTTCCCGCCATCCACAAGCACCTCAAGAACATCTACGAGACCGGCGAACTGGAGCCGGAGGCAACTCTTTCCAAAATGGAAACAGTTCGCCGGGAGGGCTCGCGGGAGGTCCGCCGCAAGGTGGATTTCTACAATCTGGACGCCATTATCGCGGTCGGCTACCGGGTGAACAGCTACCAGGCCACCCAGTTCCGCATCTGGGCGACGAAGACCCTGAAGGAATACGTGATCAAGGGCTTCGTGCTCGATGATGAGCGTCTCAAGCAGGGCAAATCCTTCGGCAAGGACTACTTCGACGAGCTGCTTGAGCGCATCCGCGAAATTCGCGCGAGCGAACGCCGGTTCTACCAGAAAATCACCGATATCTACGCCCTGTCGGTCGATTACGATCCGGGTGCCCCGATCACGCGGGATTTCTTCGCGACCGTGCAGAACAAGCTCCACTGGGCGATCACCGGCAAGACCGCCGCGGAGACCATTTACCTGAACGCCGATGCGTCGAAACCGCACATGGGTCTCAGCACTTGGAAAGGCGGTCCGAAGGGCAAGCTGCTCAAGAGCGACGTCCCGGTTGCCAAGAACTACCTTTCCGAGGCGCACATCAAGGAACTCAACCGCATCGTTTCCGCCTACCTCGACCTCGCGGAAAATCGCGCCGAACGGCAGATCGCCATGAAGATGGCGGATTGGGTGGGCTTTCTGAACAACTTCCTCGAACTCTCCAGCTACCCGATCCTCGAAGACAAGGGCAGCGTGTCCGCACTCGAAGCCAAGCTCAAAGCTGAGGCTGAGTTCGAGACCTTCCGCGAGCGGCAGGACAAGGAGTTCGTCTCCGATTTCGACCGCGAAGTGAAGCGCCTCGAAGGCAAGAGCAAGCAACCCGATCCAGAATAGAGATTTCCATGTCCAACGACTCCTCCTCCATCGTCTCCAAGGTCTGGAACTACGCCCACGTCCTCAAGAACGCCGGCGTCGGTTACGGCGACTACGTCAAGCAGATCACCTACCTGCTCTTCCTCAAGCTCGCCGACGAGATGACCGAGCTGGGCTTCGACAACCCGATCCCCGCCGAGTTCCAGTGGTCCGAGCTTTCCAGCCGGAGCGGAGACGACCTCGAAGTCCACTACCGCCACACCCTCGAGAACCTCGGCAAGGAGCCCGGCCTGGTCGGCATCATCTTCCGCAAGGCCCAGAACAAGATCGCCAACCCCTCCGACCTCGCCCGCGTCATCAAGATGATCGCTGACGAGGATTGGTCCGGCATGGACGTGGACATCAAGGGCGCCATCTACGAAGGCCTGCTCGAAAAGACCGCCAGCTCCTCCGACAAGGGGGCGGGCCAGTATTTCACCCCGCGCCCCCTCATTCGCGCCATCGTCGAGGTGATGCAGCCGCAGCCCGGCCAGCTCATCGGCGACCCCGCCTGCGGCACCGGCGGCTTCCTCCTCGCCGCCCACGACCACATCCAGCAGCACCGCCAGCTCGACAAGGCCGCCCGCAAGCACCTCAAGACGCAGGTCCTCCACGGCAACGACATCGTCCCCGCCGTCGTCAGCCTCTGCGCCATGAACCTCTACCTGCACGGCATCGGTTCCACCCGCAACGGCGAGGCCCCCATCACCGAAGGCGACGCCCTCGCCAAGCCGAGCGGGCGGAAATTCGACATGATCCTCGCCAATCCGCCCTTCGGCAAGAAGGGCGGCTACACCATCGTCGGCGACGACGGCCGGATCACCACCGAGAAGCAGGAATACGAGCGCGACGAGTTCTGGGCCACCACCAGCAACAAGCAGCTCAACTTCCTCCAGCACATCGTCAGCGAACTCAAGATCGGCGGCAGCGCGGCCGTCGTCCTCCCCGACAACGTCCTCTTCGAAGGCGGCGCCGGCGAAACCATCCGCCGCAACCTCCTCAAGCGCTGCAAGGTCCACACCCTGCTTCGGCTGCCCACCGGCATCTTCTACGCCCAGGGGGTGAAGGCGAACGTCCTCTTCTTCGAGAAGAAGGGCGCCAGCGAGGAGCCTTGGACGAAGGATCTGTGGATCTACGACCTCCGCACCAACCAGCATTTCACGCTGAAGACGAATCCGTTGAAGGAGGCGGACCTGGTGGATTTCGTGGAGTGCTATGGGGGGAAGAAAGCCGGCAGGGGGAAGGCAGCAGCGAGTTGCAAACTCGCTCTCCATAGCCGGACCGAAACCGAGCGTTTCAAGAAGTTCAGCTACGACGAGATCGTCGCGCGGGATAAGGCGAACCTGGATATTTTCTGGCTCAAGGACGAGAGCCTCGAAGACACTGAGAACCTCCCGCCTCCAGCGGAGTTGGCGGCCGAGATCGTCGAAAGCCTCGAAGCCGCCCTGGAAGAATTCCGCGCGGTGGAGGAGGCGTTGCTGCCCGCCTCCGGCGGGAGTGACGAGTGAGAAGTGAAAAGTAGAAAGTGAAAGACTCCCACCATGCCTGTTCCCACCTTTGACCAACTCCTGTGGCCGATTCTCGAACTTGCCGGCAGAACCGAGATCACCCGGCAGACTGCGACCGCCGCGATGATCGAGCAATTCTCCCTTACGAATGAGGAGCGGCAGGAAGCGATTTCATCCGGTGCGCCTAAGATCTCCAATCGGACGGGGTGGGCCATGAGTCACCTCACGAAAGCGGCACTCATCGAGAAGGTGGCGAAGTTCACCTACAAAGCCACCACGAAGGGTGTGGACTAGCTTAAGAGTCACACCGGACCGATCACAGTGGATGATCTGAAGCAGATCGAGGGCTGGAAAGAGGCATGGGATGCGGCATCCAGACAGAAGAAGTCCAAGTCACCGACCGGAACAGAGGTGGTCACGCCGCCGTTGCCGGATACGCCCGAGGAATTGATCGACAATGCGGTAGATACCCTGAGGGAGGATCTGAGTGAGGAGTTGCTGGGACAGCTCTCGCAGATCAACCCCTATCGTTTCGAGCGGGTGGTGTTGGATCTCTTGTTTGCCATGGGCTACGGCGGTTCTCGTGCGGAGGCGGCTCAGGTGACGAAGAAGTCCGGGGATGAAGGCATCGACGGAGTCATCAATGAGGACCGCCTGGGCCTGGATGTGATCTACGTGCAGGCGAAGCGGTGGAAGAACACGGTCGGCCGGGTGGAGATCCAAAGCTTTGTCGGTGCGCTTGCGGGCAAGCAGGCACAGAAGGGGATTTTCATCACGACCAGCGACTTCAATAAGAACGCCGTCGAGTTCGCCAATGCCGTGTCGCAGAAGGTGATCCTCATTGATGGGGCCCGGTTGGCCTCGCTGATGATCGAGCACAACATCGGCGTTTCCACGATCCGAACGATCGCGCTCAAACGAATCGATTCCGATTACTTTGAGGAGACCTGAAGATGATCTCGATCAAGCAACTGCTGGCGGCGCTCGGATTGGAGGGCTCGTTCGACCGGGTGAAGTTGGTCCGCCATGTCGATCACCCGTTGAAGTCGCTTCAGACCATGGTCAAGGAAGGAGAATTCGACTTTTATCAAGGGGAGCAGACACGCAAGAAGCGTCCCTTCCATGGGTGTGATTTCATTGTCTCGTTTTTCGCTACGCCGGAAGGAAACACGGAATTCCATGGCGTGTATCGGGTTCTGGGATCGAGAGACTTCACCCAGGAGGATCACGTGCGGGCACCTGGGTTTTTGAAGGTTCCCCTGACGGAATGGAGTCAACGAATTTGGTATGATCTGGAACCGCGCCACGAATTCGATGACCTCCGGGGTCGTCTTCGAGTGAGATGGCGAGCTCCACTGGCGTGGGTTCAAAGGAGGGATCTGGAGGTCGATGAAATTCTCCCGCCGGGACGCGTGACCTCGTTCCCTGGTTACCAAAACGTGATCCTCTCTTGGGAGCAATTGAGGAGAATCTTCGATCACCCCGATTCCCATCCGGATTGGGTTTCCGCCCTAAAGTTCACCGCAGCGATCTACCGGATCACCGATCTTTCTACGGGGTCGATCTATATAGGGTCCGCGTATGGGAGAAGTGGTCTGTGGAATCGTTGGAAGGACTACGCTAGAAACGGTCGCGGAGGAAATGTGAAGCTCGAGTCGCTCGACCCTGGGAATTTCCAATGGTCTATCGTCAGAACTCTTTCAGGTGTCATGTCGCAGGCCGAGGTCATCCAGATCGAGCACTTGGAGATGCGAAAGCACGGGAGCCGGGCGACGGGATTGAATTCGTGACCAGGCACTTGCTAGCAGCGAATTACTGAAGCCAACAAGATGAGATGGAGTTTCGTAGCTGGTGAAGTGGCGATCATGGTCACAATGACGATCGTGTCCGGCGTGATGATAGGTTTGATGGTGTTTTCTCGGAATCGCTGGCGGAGGCGGTTCCGTGAGCCTTTTCACGAAGGGATTCTTCGACCTCCGGGTTGGGGTTGCTTGGAGAGGCGGCAGGACGCCATGTTCGATCTTGCTGCGATCACTGGAATGCTGCCGACCTTTTGGGCCGGAATTGCCTACGTCATTCTCTCGAACCGTGGAGCGATTGCAGTCGGCGCGGGTTTGGTGGCGGTTCTTGCGATGGTCTATTTCCTCTGGCAATTCAAGAGGGCATTTCAGGCGGCGAGAACCGCCCGGCTAGGATTTCTCGGCGAATGCGCGGTGGCGGAGGCCCTGCAACCTCTGGTGGCGCAGGGCTGGCGAGTGTTTCATGATGTGCCAATGACGGGCGACATCGGGAAGGCGTTCAACATTGACCACGTCGCAGTGGGGCCCGGCGGGGTGTGGGCCATTGAGACGAAGACGAGATCCAAGGTTAAGAAAGTCAGAGGAAAGGTGAACACCGTCAGGGTTGAAGGCGAAACGGTCGTCATGCCCGACGGGCGGAAGGAAGCTTTTCTCAAGCAAGCCCGACGTCAGGCACGAGCTTTGCAGGTGGATTGCAACGAGAATGCAGCTCCAGTGAAGTTTGTGGAGCCGCTGGTGGTGATGCCGGGGTGGAGTGTGGTTTATCCGAGCATGGAGTCCTCCCGGTCGATCCGGGAACCTCGGGAGACGGCGGCGTATCTTGCTAGGCAGGAGGTCCGCTTGTCGGAATCGGAGATCGATAGGATCGCCGCGCATCTGGAAAAGAAGTGCCGGGTGCTGATGTTTGATGAGGAGAAAAAGAGTGAGGTGAAATGAGGGCCTGCCGCTACAAGTGCCAGTGATTCCCGGCTGGTTCGTGAAATGCGATGACTATCGGACTTGCGGCGTGCAGTCGGCGAAAGGGATCGCGAGCCGGATCCCAGGGCTAGGGCGCGGGCCGGGGCTGGATGCGGCGACGATCCAGGCTATCGGCGATTGCATCGCGACGCAGTGTCGGAATGTGGAGGATGGGTGAGGTTTGCCTTTGAAGGAGGGGCGGGGAGCGGAGAGCGGGGGCGACGATGAATCGTCGGGGGGAAAGCGGCGATGAATCGCCGCAGTTTAAGGGGCGGGGCAAGAAGGTTGCAGGGGCTGTGCAGGGAGTCGGGGACGGCGGGGAGTTGCTGCTGCAGACCGGGGAAGGCTTGCTGAGGTTCCTGCAGGCGGAGGAGGGGAGGAGGGTGGTAATGAGTCTGAATTCGCGCCGGCTGAAGCCGGCGCTCCGATACTGCGCCCTTCAGATTTCGGCCTTTTCGACCGTTTCGTTGTTCCGTCCCTGGTCGAGTGGAGAGGGTCCACTTCAGGAGTGCAGGAAGGCGTCGATGGGGCTGGTGGCGCTGGCTTGGTCGAGCCGGTCGGGGAGGCCGGTCTCGAAGGCTTCGCGGCCGGCTTCAACAGCCAGCCGGAAGGCGCGGGCCATGCGGACGGGGTCGGGCGCGATGGCGATGGCGGTGTTGACGAGGACGGCGTCGGCACCGAGTTCCATGGCCTCGGCCGCGTGGCTGGGAACGCCGATGCCCGCATCGACCACGACCGGCACGGTGGCCTGGTCGATGATGATGCGGATCTGGTCGCGGGTGGCGATGCCTCGGTTCGAGCCGATCGGCGCGCCGAGTGGCATGACGGTGGCGGTGCCGGCCTCCTGGAGCCGCTTGGCGAGCACCGGGTCGGCATTGATGTAGGGCAGCACGGTGAAGCCTTCTTTGACGAGGATCTCGGCGGCCTTGAGGGTCTCGATGGGGTCGGGAAGGAGGTAGGTCGGGTCCGGGTGGATCTCGAGCTTCACCCATTTCGGCAAGCCGGCGGCGACGGCGAGGCGGGCGAGCCGGACGGCCTCCTCGGCGTTCATTGCGCCGCTGGTGTTGGGCAGCAGCAGGTATTTTTCCGGATCGATGAAATCGAGGATGTTGGCGAAGGGGTCGTGGCCGCCGGAGAGGTCGGCGCGGCGCAGGGCGACGGTGACGATCCGGGTGCCGGACGCGGCGAGGGCGTCGCGCATCGACTCATTGGACGAGAATTTCCCCGTGCCGAGGAAAAGGCGGGAATCAAACGTGCGGTCGGCGATGGTCAGGGGTGCGGGCACGCGGGGACGGTGGGACAATGCGGCTCGGACGTCCAACCTTGAACGTCGAAATGAGAGCACGAAAAAGCCCGGCTTCCGTAGGGAAGCCGGGCGGTTGAGAATGATCGAAGAAGGCAGTTGGAAACTCGCTCTCCTTAGCCGGGGATCAGGTCCTTGACGGCGTCGCGCTCTTCCTTGAGCTCGGCGATGGTGGCGTCGATCTTGCCCTGGCTGAAGTCGTCGATTTCGAGGCCCTCGACGACTTCCCATGAGCCGTCGGCCTTGGTGCGGATGGGCATGGAAGCCATGATGCCGGGTTCGATGCCATATTCGCCGTTCGAGCAGATGGCGACGCTGTGCCAATCGCCTTCCGCGGTCGGCGTGCTGAGGGCCATGACGGTGTCGAGCGCGGCGTTGGCGGCGGAGGCGGCGGAGGAAGCGCCGCGGGCCTTGATGATGGCGGCACCGCGCTGTTGGACGGTGGCGATGAACTCGCCCTCGAGCCATTCGCGGTCGCTGATGACCTCGGTGACCGGCTTGCCGTCGATCTTGGCGTGGACGAAGTCGGGATACTGGGTGGCGGAGTGATTGCCCCAGATGCAGAGGTTGGTGACCTGCGAAGAGTGGACGCCGGCCTTGGCGGCGAGCTGCGACTTGGCGCGGTTTTCGTCGAGACGGGTCATGGCGAAGAACTGGTTCTTCGGCAGGCCGGTCGCGTTGGACATCGCGATCAGGCAGTTGGTGTTGCAGGGGTTGCCGACGACGAGCGTCTTGCAGGTCGGCTTGGCATTGGCGGCGATCGCCTGGCCCTGGCCGGTGAAGATCTTGCCGTTGATGCCGAGCAGGTCGTTGCGCTCCATGCCGGCCTTCCGCGGGACGGAGCCGACGAGCAGCGCCCAGTCGGCGTTCTTGAAGCCTTCGGCGAGATCGGCGGTGGCGACGATATTCTTGAGCAGCGGGAAGGCGCAGTCGTCGAGTTCCATCACCACGCCCTGGAGGGCCGGAAGGGCGGGCTCGATCTCGATCAGGTGGAGATTGACCGGCTGGTCGGCGCCGAAGACGGAGCCGGAGGCGATGCGGAAAAGGAGGGCGTAACCGATGTTTCCGGCGGCGCCGGTGATGGAGATGGTGATGGGGTCCTTCATGGATGCTTTGGCGTATTGGATGGCGGCACTGAACTAAGGCGGACCGCCCCCGCCGGTCAATGGCCGACGGGAAATCGCGGAGGCGACGCGCGAAGGATGAGGAGATGTGCGGATGACCTGCCACCTAGCATATTTCCCGAACGAAAAACGGTTTCCCAAATGGTTCGGATTTGCTAAGCGTGTGCCGTCCTTGTCCGAGAAACCGCCAGTTCCCCGAGCGAAAATCAGTCGCCTGCGTGCCCAGACGAAAGTCATCCGGGGCATGAACAGCGTGATCCTCTGTGTGCTCGGTACCAGCCTCGGCGCGCTGACGGTGGCCTCGGCGCTGCCGCAATATCGGAAGCTGGCCGAGAAACACGAGGAACTCGAGCGGGTGCTGGAGGCGGAAAAAAAAGTGGTCGCCGAAAAGGAGGACTCGCAGGCGGCGCTCGATGCGATGCGCGAGGATCCGGAGTACCTGGAGCTTCATGCGATCGATCGCTTGAACCTTCACCGCCCGGGCACCACGATCTACCGCATCGAACGCGAACGCTGAACGGATGGAAGACGATGTCGAACGGGTGCTGATCGCGGAGGACGTGATCGACAAGCGGCTGGACGTGCTGGCCCGCCACATTGAGAAGGATTTTCCCGGCGAGGTGATCCAGGTGGTGGTCCTGCTGAAAGGCGCGCTGGTCTTTGCGGCGGACCTCACCCGGCGGTTGCCGCGGATGCTGGAAATCGAGTGCATCAACGTGGCGAGCTACCACGGAGGCATGGAAACGACCGGCACGGTGAATTTCCTGGATCACAAGCTGCCCGAGGTCAAGGGGCGCCAGGTGCTGGTGCTCGATGACATCCTCGACACCGGCCTGACCCTGAAGGCGGTGGTGGATCGACTGAAGGAAGAGGGCGCCGCGCAGGTGAAAACGGCGGTGTTGCTGGCCAAGGACAAGGAGCGCAATGCGGACGTGGAGGCGGACTACGTCGGCTTCTTCATCGGCGACGAGTTCGTCATCGGCTACGGCCTCGACTACCAGGGCCGCTACCGGAACCTGCCCTATGTGGGCACGCTCAAGCCTGAGGCGGTCTGACTAGCGGTCATAAGGGGATTGAAACCGCTTGGTGGATCGATCGAGGAGGTTATCCAGTTGGTCCGCTGGAATCGTGGAGACGTTACTATCGGCGAACAGGACGCGGTAGGAGTCGATTTCCGAAAGCGGCAGGATCAATAGCGGAACTTCCGGGTCATCCGTGAAAGGCATTCCCGCTGCGGGATACATGAGGGAAGCTCGCATCGATGACGGGATGCGGTAGGCCTTTCCGCTTTGAGGGGGCAGTGAGTCAGGGAACCATCGATGCTCGGAAGCACCTTCATGGAGGTATTGATACAGTTCGTGAAGCCTGAGATCCGTGAGACTCGCACCGCCCGACTGCCTTTTCGTCCAGCCCTCCGCCATGGGAGCGCGAAGCAGCATCGCGATCCCGGGGACGAGAAATGAGGCGAAGAAGAGAACGACCGTGGCTGCCATCACCGCGAGGGAGTGGGCTAGGCGCCAGGGGGGTGGCCGAAAGATCCGGGTGATGACGAGGTGGAGGACCACCAGTGCCGCCAATCCAGCTATCAGCCCGCTGAAAAGAATCGCGGGATCGAGCGTGAACTGGCCGAGATTTCGTCGGAGGAAGAAGATCCAGCCGGCGAAGCCGTGTCCGATCGCCTGAAAGGTGAACGGCCCCAGGATGGCAAGCTGGGATAAAAGGAAAAATAAGGCGATGAGGATCGCGGTCCCGTAGACAAGAGGAGCCCAGCCACGAGATGCGGAATTGGGGCGGTTCATGGCGAGAGGAGGGCTTCAAATCGGTAGGCTGGCACGAACTCGGTGGTTCCATCGGCGTAAACGATCAAGTGCCGTGACTCCTCGAGACCGAAGGCAGCAATGACGGGCGTCCGGGGTGGAAGTTTCCTCAGATCTGCCCCCGGCTGGAGCAGACTGAATGGCTCACGACGATCGTTTTCTGACTCGATGCGGTAGGAGATGACAGGCAACGCCGCTGGATAGAACTCGACAATCTCCTCGACGGTTCTTGGAAAAACGCCCTCCTCAGCCAGTTCGGTCAGAATGAGGTGGAGTTGTCTGGCACTTGAGACGGTGTGCGTTTTGGAGAACCGGTGGTTGGTCGTGATCACCTTCGAGCGTCCCAGCCAGGCGAGCTCATGGACAATTCCCGTCATGGCGATGGCGGCGGCGGTCGCGGTGAGCAGCGTGGCCGCGATCCGCAAGGTCACCGAGAATCGCTGCGCCCAATGCCGCCGAATGAAGCGGTGGAGAAGAAAGATGGCCAAGGTCGCTGAGCCGATCGAAAGGGCGAGGGTCAGAGGATCCCAATCCAGATGGGGAAAGTTGACCCATGGATGTCGGATCCATCCGGTCGCCAGGTGCCATCCCAGGAGGAGCAGCCAGACGACGGGTCCAAATCCGAGCAAGAAGGCCCAGCCGAACAGGGCAAGGGCGATGACGAGCAGCGGGCGGAACTTCTTCCGCCGGGCGTCTGGCGCTACGGATTCCACCGCTTTTCGAGTTCTGCATTCAGTTTGCCTTCCGACCAATCGACGATGGACCCGTCATTGAGCAGGACATATCTCCGCGGCCCGGCAGAAGCGGGTTCGTAAACGATGGGTGCCCGGTCCGTCGCGATTTGTTCCGGCTTCCTGTAACCGAGATAGCCACCGGGCACCCTCCACCGCTCGCGCGGAATCTCGCCGGAAAAGGGGCTGAGGGGAGGTGCTCCGTCGTGGGTCTCGGCATAGCGCCACAGGGCATCGCGAAGCTCTTCAAGTCGCTTTCGGCGTTCTTCCCTGGACTCCGAGGTCGATGGGTCCGCGCGGACCCGGTAGCCGATTCCCTGCTTTTCCCACGCCCCGGGGGTGAGCAGCTCCCGGGCACCTGAAATCATCGTGAGGATCACATAGAGGAACAGTCCGGAGAGAAGAAGCAGGGCCAGCGCCTGGCGATAGGTCAGCCGCGGCATCTTCGGGAACGACTTCGACAGGGAATTCCAGAGGGCCTTCACGGCAAGACCGAGAAACAGATAAGCCGCGATGAAAAACGAGAGCACATCGAGCCGGGCCCGGGCGGCATCGGTCAGGGTGATCACCGTCATGCCGGCGAACGCGGGGATGGTGAGCAGGGCGAGAATCAGCGGGATGCCACGCATGTCGGAAGGGTTTGAAGGGAGAACACCGAGACATCGACATGGTCGACGTAGAGCGAGGAGTCCGGCGGCCGGTCAGGAAGCTCGATGCCATCCCAGACCGCGGGAAGGGGTGACCACGTGCCGCAGCGGGCAGGCTCGAGCAGGTATGGTGAGTGATGGACCTGGCCGGAAAAAATCCGGCCATCCCGCGATTGCGAGAAAAGCAGGTAGCGCTCTGCCAGGAAGAAATCGAGCGAGCCGGGATCGGCTGGCACCGCTGGCCCGGCGGGCGAGTAGGCGAAGTGGGCGGTCTCCTTCCGGTTCTTTCGGCGGCAGGCGTATCGGATTTCGACATCCCTGCGGCTGGCGGTCATGAAGGCATGCTCGTAGGGCAAATGGAAGCGTGCGCGTGCGATCTCGACGGCCAGTGGCTGGTCGCAATCGAGCGAGAAAAACCAGACTCCGGGCAGGCCGCGGTCATCGTGGACATAGGTTCTAACATTGAGTTCGCGAAACCACGAGAGGCCTGGAACGGGCGGCATTCCGGTCGGGCGGACCCGGTCCATGAAAAAGGGCACGATGCCGAGCCATGCCTCCCCCTGATGGAGGTCGAGGTGAAGTCCGGGGGGCAGCTTCGGCCGGAGCTGCTCGGGATCGACCCTCCAATGGAGAAAGAGAAGGCCCGACCAGCGCTGCCGCATCACGCAGCGCCGCGAGGGACGTTCGCGCACTGCGAGCCGCTGCTGGAGAGAGGGTGTCACTGGAATCACCATGACCACCCTTGCTCCTCGCTCAGATTTCCGCAAGCAGCGCTTCGAAGCGACGGCCGTATTCGACGTAGGAGTCGTAGCACTGCTGCCAGTCGACCGCGTCCGGATCCGGGGCGTGGAAAACGGTGGCGACGTGGGGTTCGATCGCGATCCAGCCGTCGTAGTCGCGCGATTGGGCGTCGGCGAGGATTTCGCGCAGCTTCGCCTGGCCCTTGCCGGGCATGGTGTATTCCGGTTCGACTCCGTCCGAAACGGGGTTGAGGCAGTCTTTCACATGGATGTGGACGACGTGGTCGCGGACCTTTTCCCAGAACTCGAAGGGGTCCTGCCAGGGGAACGGTTCGGGCTTTGAACGGTCGCGCTGGAAGACGGGATTGCCGGTGTCGAAGACCAGCTTCAGGCCGGGGATTTCCTCGACGAGGCGGAGTGAATGCTCGGCCGAGAAGCCGCCCCAGTTCATGCAGTTCTCGTGGACGGCTGTCAGTCCGGCTTCGGAAAAGCGGGTCACGATTTCGCGTAGCCGGCGGAAGCGTTCCTGCTCGTGCTGGTCGCTGCCCCAGGGTTCCTGGGCGTAGGACATGATGCGGACCAGCCGGGTGCCGAGCCGCTGCATCCGCGGGATGGCGCGCTCGACCTCGGCCAGGGTGATGGCGAAATCCGAGTCGATGGTCTTGCCCCAGTTGGCGATCAGCGAGCCGAACTCGGGGACGGTGATGCCGGCTTCGTCGAGCCGGTTGGCCACGCGGTCGAACTCGTCCTGCTCCAGTTCGTGGATGTTTTTTCCACCGATCATCCGGGCGGAAATGGCGGACCAACCGATTTCCCGGGTGGCGGCGATTTGTTTTTCGAGATCGCGCGAGGCTTCGTCGGCGAAACCGGTGAGCTTGGGAGTGAATGGCATGATCAAAGGGTGATTCTGGCACCGTTGCTACCGGCACTCTCGTAGATGGCGTGGATGAGCGCGACCGACTTGCGGGCCTCGCTGGCGGAGGTGGCGGGTTCGCGGCCTTCGGTGATGGCCGCGACGACCTCCTCGAAGTTCCGCTGGTGCTGGAGGAAGCCGATGGCCTTGGGGTCGTTGGCGCCCAGCCCGGCGGCGGCGCCTTTCATGAAGCTTCGCCGGACCTCTTCGTCCTCCGGTTTTTCCTCGCGGAAATCCCACAGCTCGAAGGCCTCGTCGGCGAGAAACACGGAGCCATCCGTGCCGCAGAGCTGCACGCGGGCGGGGTGGCCGTCCTTCGACCAGGTGCAGGTGGAGCCCTCGATGACGCCGCGCGCGCCGCTCTCGAACTCGAGGATGGCCACGGCGATGTCCTCGACCTCAATCCGCTGGTGGGCGAGGCAGGCGGTATTGGCTTGCACGGACTTCACGGGTCCGGCGAGGTGCAGGAGGGCATCAATGGTGTGGATCGACTGGTTCATCAACGCGCCGCCGCCATCGAGCGCCCAGGTGCCGCGCCACTCGGCGGAGTCGTAGTAGGCCTGATCGCGGAACCACTTGATATAGGCGGAGGCCGAGGTGAGGCGTCCGAAACGGCCGTCATCGGCGGCCCTTTTGAAAGCATCCATGGCCGGGTGGAAGCGGCGGTTGAGAATGGCCGCGAGAGTCTTCTGCGCGGCGGCAGCGGCTCCGATCATCTGGTCGATGCGGTCGGGCGTGATCTCGAGCGGCTTTTCGCAAACGACATGCTTGCCGGCGGCCAGCGCGGCGAGGGTTGGCTCGAGGTGCGCGCCGGACGGCGTGGCGATGGTGACGATGTCCAGCTCCGGGTCGGCGAGGAAGGCATCGAGGTCGCTGCTTGCCCGGACGCCGAACTCGGAACCGAACTCCTCCGCGGCCTCGGGGCGCTTTGCGTAAACGGAGTGGAGCGTGCCGCCGGCCATGGCCTGGATGGCGCGGGCGTGGAAGCGGCCGATCATGCCGGCGCCGATGATACCGAATTTCATGGAGTGCGTGGATCTTGGGTGGGTTCAGGCTTCAGGAGAACGGCCGAGCTTTTCATTCCGAAAAAACGAGGCCGAGCCGACGGTGAAGAGGATCGCGAGGAAGGCAAGGCCGGCCCAGGCGGCGGTGCCCTGCCAGCCGGGTGACGAGGTTTTCCCATGCAGCACCCAGATCGAGCCGGCGGTGGCGATGCCGGTGGCGAGGATCATGAGCGTGTTCCAGAGTACGCGCTTGGCTCCGCGCGGTCGCTGGTCGCCGAGGATGCGGCGGGAATTCATCATCAGCAGGAAGGTGAAGTAGGCGATGGGGATCAGTGATCCGCCGATCACCGATGTGGGCACGGCGAGGAAGGCTTTCGACGCGCCGGTCCAGGCCAGCGGGAAGCAGCAGCCGGAAAGTCCGGACATGGCGCAGCCGAGGAAAAAGATCGGCCTGTTCCGCGGCATGGTGTCGCTCTGCGTGCCCGGCCGGGGGGCTGGTGAGAAAGCCTCGAGGAAGGCGGTGCCGTTCATCAGCATGAGGATGACGATGGTGGAGAGCGCCATGCCGAGCACGCCGATGCCGAAGATCTTCTGGGCGATGGTTTTCCCGGCGAAGGGCTCGAGCGTGATGGCCAGCGCGTTGGCATCGCGGATGACCAGCATGTCGGCGAGTTTGCGGTCGGACTCCGGCAAGGCGGCGAGCAACTGGTCGGCATGGGCGTCGAATTCCAAGGCCGACGGACCGGAAAACTCCTCCATTTCGGAAACGATGGCCGGCAGCTTGAGCAGCATGGCTTTTCCCGCACCAGGCGCGACGTCATCGGACTTCGTATGAAACGAAGCCGCAGCGGCAATAACCACGCAGGAGGTGGCGAGGAAGAAGGGGATGAACAGGCCGACGGACAAGTCGGTGATCGACAGCCCGCGGTGGCGCTTGCCCCAGCGTTTTTTGAGCAGGGTGTAGGGCAGCAGGAAGGTCATGTTGATGCCGACCGCGGTGCCGAAGGCGGCGATGATGATGTCGCGCTGGTCGTCGGCGATCCGCTTGGCCCACCACTCGGGATTGGACGAGGAAGCGATCAACCCGGTGAAGCCTTGGGCCGGCCGGAACAGCAGCGAGAAATCCGGCACCATGCCCTTGAAGATGGCGCTCCAGTCGAGGTTGCCGGCCTTGGTGAGCGCGACGACGACGGCGAAGAACGACAGCACGATCACGCCAACCATGATCTTGATCACGAGGTCGAAGGCTTTCGCCCCGGCGCCCTCGGACTGGTAGAGCCAGTTGACGCCCATCCCGATCAGGAACAGCACCGTGATGATCGCCCCCTGCGGAACCGACTCGGAAAACAGATTCTGCTGGATGGCGGCGGTCGCCAGCGAGAACTGGGGCATGATCCACACCATGTTCGCGAGCACGGTGGCGGCCAGCCACGACCAGCCGAGCAGCGGGTGGAGGTGGCGGTTGATCTGGTGAAACGGCCGCCGCCCGGTACTAAGGGTGACGTAGGCGATGGCCGACAGCATGATGATGCCGCAGATCATCGCCAGCGGCTGCAGCCACATCAGGCCGAAGCCGGCGATGACGCCGAGGTAGAGCGCGCCGGCGAGCGAGCCGCCGCCGAGGGTGATGGCACCCTGCAGCCAGCCGGGGCCGGACATGCGGGCGTAGATCAGGAACTTGCCGATCGGGCCCTTGGACTGGGCCTCGTCGAGGAGCTGGGTTTCGCGGTCGGACATGGGTTTTGGAAAAAATCAGTCGCCGAAGAACCGGCGGAGGTTCTCCCGGCTGGTGCGGGCGACCTCTTCGGGGGAAGGATCGTATTTGAACACCTCGACGGAAACCCAGCCGTCATAGCCGGTCTCGTGCAGGGCCTCGACGATGGGTCTGTAGTCCACCTCGCCCATGCCGGGCCCGTAGAGGTTTGGATCGTTGGCGTGGAAGTGGACGGTCCATTCGCGGTTGGCGCGGATGACCTCGGAAATACGGCATGCCTCGTAGCTCATCGCCTTCACATCGAGGTGGAGCCGACAGGCGGGATGATCGACGGCCTGGCAGAGCCGGATCGTTTCCGCGGCGGTGGTCAGGAAGTTCGTCTCCACCGCGCCGAGGGGCTCCATGGCGATCGTGACCCCGAGCGGTCCGCAGTGCTCGGCAACGGCGCGCAGCACCCCGGCGGCGCGGCTGAAGGCGCCTTCGTAATCCCAGCCCGGCTCCAGCGAGCGCTGCTGCGGGCTGCCCCAGACCATGAGGTTTCCGCCGAGGGCGTGGCACAGGTCGGCCAGCCGGCGGGCGTAGTCGGTGGTCGCCGCGAGCACTTCGCGGTCGGGCGTGGTGAGGTGATAGCCCTCGGTTTTGGCCAGCAGCCAGTGGAGCCCCACCACTTCCACGCCGGCATCCCGGACCTGGTCGCCGAGCGCACGGGCTTCCTTTTCCGACAGGGAAAGGGGCTGCGGGCCGAGCGTGAACGGAGCGATCTCGAGTCCGCCGTAGCCGTGGGCCGCGGCGAGCCGCGCCGACTCCGCCAGCGGAACCTCGCCGTAGATCTCGTTGCAGATGGCGAAGCGCATCAGAGTTCCTTGATCCGCAGGTTGCGCCAGCGGACGTGGCAGGAATCGCCGGCATGGACCTGGAGGGCGAAAAAGCCCTCGGGTGTGAACTCGGGAGCCTCGTCGGTGAAATCGACGCGCTCCTCGCCATTCAGCCAGATCTGCAAATGGCGGTCCTTGCAGACGATGCGGATCTCGTTCCAGTCGTCCCACTTGATGAGCTTTTTGCCCTGTGCGGTGAAGGCCTTCGCCTCCTTCGCGTCGTCCTTGTCCGGCACCAGCCATCCGCGGCGGGCTTCATCGTAGAGGCCGGCGGTCCAGGCGCGGTCCTTGCCGTTGTCGTGCTCGCACTGGTAGCCGTGGACGCGGCCATCCTCGCCAGGCTTCTGGAGCCCGCGGAACATCATGCCGGAATTGCCGGAAAGGTCGTCGAACTTGAACTCGAAGCGGAAATCGAAGTCGCCGTAGGTCTTGTCGGTGCGCAGGAACGTGTTGGATTTCACGTGCTTGCCGGTGCCGACGATCTCACCGTTTTCCACGGTGTATTCGCCGTCGCCATTGACCCGGTGCCAGCCGGTCAGGTCCTTGCCGTTGAAGAGCGGGGCGAAGCCTTCCTCGGCGGCGGGCAGCAAGCCGAGAAGGCAAAGGGAGAGCAGTAGGGTTTTGAGCATGGGAGTGGGTGCAACTACGCGACGTCACCGGGAGGCTTTCATTTGTAGGACAACTTGGCGAGGCCCGGATGCGGTTGATTTCGCCTTCCCGTCCGGGCCCGGGGGCTCGCTGCCGCCGAGATTCCCCTTGCTAGGGGGTCGGCGCCCGTTTTAAACCGCTCGCCACCAGAACCATGGGACAGCAGCACAAAAAAGTCATCAAGCGGACCCGCAGGAAGAACTACCTGAAGCGGAAGAAGGAGCAGGCGAAGCTGAGCGGGGTGGTGAAAAAACGCCCGGGCGCCAAGAAAGCCGCTGCCAAGAAGGCGCCGGCCAAGAAGGCCGCGGCCAAGAAAACGGCCAAGAAGGCCCCTGCCAAAAAGGCGCCCGCCAAGAAGACCGCCGCCAAGAAAGAGGGCGATCCTTCGGAAGAAGAGTGATTTGTTCTTCGGAGGAACTTTTACCCGGGTCGGTTGCCAAGGGCGGCCGGCCCGTTTTTGTTGGGCGGCATGGAACGCTTGCTGGTGGTGGATGGTCACAGCGCGATCTTCGCGATCGACGAACTGCGGGAGCTGCACCAGGGGCCGACCCGCCACCTGGCGCGGCTCGAGCTGGTGCGCCGGCTGCGTGACCTTGGCGACCGCTCGGGCTGGGCGGTGGTGGTGGTGTTCGATGGCCGCCAGCGGGAGCGGAATTTCCAGGGCTGCAAGGAGGACGGCATCATGGTCGTCTACTCGAAGGGCACGGAAACGGCGGATACGGTCGTGGAGCGGATCGCGGCCCGGTTTTCCATGAAAGGCGACGAGGTGCGGGTGGCCAGCAACGACCGCATGGTGCTGACGACGGCACTGGCCTTCGGCGCGACCGGCATCCGGATTCCGGACCTGGAGGACTGGATGGCGACCGAGCGAGGTTGAGACCGCTTTGCCGTTGCCGCGCCGGGCCGCGGCGGCCAGCATCGGCGGCGGATGGCATTCACCGAAGACCGCGCGTTCGAACTGATCGAGGCAGCCCACGACCGGGGCCGGCTGGCCCATGCGTTCCTGATCACGGGCACGAGGGAATCCGGCAAGGAATCGCTGGCCGCGCGGGTGATCCAGCTTCTGCAAGGCGGCGGGGGAGGCGGCATGGATCTTTTCGGCGAGGCGGTGAAAACCGAGGCCCCGCCGCTGGACGAGCTGGCCGGGGAGTGGGTGCGGATCGTGCGTCCGCAGTCGAAATCCCGGCGCATCACGGTCGATTCGATCCGCGAGCTGGAGAAGTCGCTGCACGTGGTCGCCGGGCCCGGAACCTGGAAGGTGGGGGTGATCTGCGATGCCGACCGGATGATGCCGGCTTCGGAAAATGCGTTTCTGAAGACGCTCGAGGAGCCGCCGCCCAGGACCTTGCTGCTGCTGTTGTCCGAAAACCCGGGCAGCCTGCTGCCCACGGTGCTGTCCCGCTGCGTCCGCCTGCCGCTGATGGGGGGAACGGCGGAGCGGGATGACAACGGTCGCACGCTGCTGGCGGCACTGGACGGGCTGGCCGAGGTGGGGCTGGGATCGCCCGAGGTGGCCCTGGGGCTGAAGGCGTGCTTCAGCGAGGTCCTGACCGACATCAAGGCCCAGGCGGAGGCCGGCATGAAGGAAGTGCTGAAGGAGGAGGAGAAGGCGCTCAAGCAGGCCGTGGAAGGCGACTGGCTGAAGCGCCGCGAGGAGGCGCTGAAGGCCGTGGCGGAGTCGGACTACCTCAGTGACCGGTCCCGCCTGTTCGAGCTGCTGCAATCGTGGATGGCCGATGTTTTGCGGGCCAAGGTCGGAGCCGGAGGCATCGAGCTGCCTGAAAGCCAGGCCGCCACCTCCGCGGTGGCCGCCCGGGAGGAGTTGCCGCGGCTGGTGGCGGGGATCGATGCCCTGCGCGAGCTGCGTGGCACGCTGGACACCAACGCCCAGGAGCAGCTGGCGCTGGAGGTCGGCTTCCTGCGGGCTTTCGCCTGAGGAGCGGGCGTTTCAGAAAGTGCCGCCGGGCCGGTGCTCGGTGTGACTAACGATCCCGAAGGCTTCCTCGATGTTGCGGGCGATCGAGGTGAGCTCCTTTTCCAAGCCATCGAGCACGGCGCGAATGCCCGCCGCCCACAGGCCGCCGCGCCATGAAGGACGGGCGAGTTCCAGGATCGCATCGAGGTTTTCGTGGCTGAAAAACGGCTCCAGCCCGTAGCCGGGGGCGATGGCGGCGCGGAGGTGCTCGGGATCGATCACCACCAGGATCATGCGGTTGTGGCCCAGCCTTTCCGCGGCGCCGCAGAACTGGCCGCTGTTGAAAAGCCAGAAGGCATGAAGGGAAAGCGGGTGCTCGGCGCCGAAGCGGCCCATCACGACGCGGATCCGGATCTGCGGGAAATGGTGCTCGATCTCGCCGATGCGGTCGGCGAGCTGCTTCTTGGTCTTCGACTGGAAATGACCCGTGCGGTCGCCGACCGGTTGCTCGAAGGCCGGCACCGGCCCGAGCAGGGCCGAGACGCGGTCGGCGCTCAGCTGGCAGGTCGGGCAGGTGTCCGCACCGGACGGAAGGAAACCGTGGCAGTAGGGGCAGTCCATGAAGTCAGGGCTCGGGCAGGATCGTCACCGTGATGGTGTTGTCCTGGGTGAGGTAGCGCTTCGCGAGTTCGTTGATCTCCGCGAGGGTGATCGAGCGGACGTCGTCGATCCGGCTACGCGCCAGCTCGAGCCGATGGGGATCGTCGGTGCTGCCGTTGAGCACGCTCTGGAGCCAGTAGCTGTTATCGCGGAGCGATTTTTCGAGGTCGGCGAGCATCGGGGTCTTGGCCCGGGTCAGCTCGTCCTCGGTGGCACCCTTGGCCGCAAGCTCGGCGGCGATGCGGCGGCTGGCATCGGTCAACGCCTGAGTGTCTCCGGGCTTGCCGGTGCTCTGGGCCATCAGGAAACCGAAGTCCTCGAGCTCGCGCGAGCCGCCGGCACCCGCGCCCGGGCTGTAGGAGGCCCCCAATTTTTCGCGGACCTCCTCGCGCAGGCGGTCGGCCACGATGTCGGCCAGCAGGTTGAAGCGGCGGAACTGCTCCTCGTTTCCGCGCGGCCCCGGCACCTTCCAGATGACCAGCGACAGCGCGCGCTCGATGCGGCTGCTGTAGGTGTAGTCCTTTTCCTGCGGCGGGGTCGGGAAATCCACGCTCTGCACCGGGTCGGAGAGGCGGTCGCGGCCTGCGGCGGGGCGGTCCGGCAGCGCGCCGAAGGTCGCCAGCACCAGCGGGATGGTTTTTTCCAGCTCGAAGTCACCGACGACATTCAGCTCGATCCGGCCGGGCGTGAAATCGCGCGCCAGCCAGGAATCGATGTCTTCCGCCCTCAGGGACAGGACCTTGTCGGGCGAGTCGGGGAACTCGAAGCGCGGGTCATCGCCATGCAGCCAGGCGAACATGTCCTGCATGGCGCCGTCGGGGTTGTGCTTGAGCTGCTGGAACAGCATCGGAACGGTGCGCCGGAACTGGCTGATGGCCTCCTCGCGGGTGCCGGGATGCAGCACCTGCGCGGCCATCAGCTGGAGCTGGAGCTGGAGGTCGTCGGGCGTGGTCGTGCCGGCGAGCGAGAAGTGGCCATCGCCCACCGAGAAGCCGGTGCCGACATTGCGGCCCGCGAGGATGCGCCGCAGCTCCTCGGCCGAGTGCTCGCCGATGCCGCCCTCGTTGACCACCGCGGTGGCGAACTCGGCCAGGCCGACCTTGTCCTTGTCCATCAGCAGCCGGCCGTGGCCGATGCGTGCCATCAACGAAATACGGTTCTTATCGTAGTCGGTCGGCTTCAGATTCACGGTGACGCCGTTGGAGAGGGTGAGGCGGGTGACCCCGAGGTCCTTCACGTCCTCGCGCTCCGCGACGGTTCCGGCGGTGCCGAAATCGGTGTAGGCGAACGCTTTCACCTCCATCTCCACTGGCGGCTCGACCGGCATGGCGGCGGCCTCGGCAAACCTGGCGGACAGGGTTTTCGCCACGTCCGCCGGTGCCTCCTTGGCGGTCATCACGAGCCGGGGGTGGGTGTCTTTCCAAAAATCAAGGAAGGCCGAGTGGCAGTCCTTTGGCGTGATGTCGCCGAGGAAGCCCTGCAGCACCTCGAGGTCGGTTTCGGGCGAGCTGAGCACGTCGCGTTCGTTGATCGCGGTGACGATCATCGACGAAAGCTCGTCGGACCGGCGGCTGTCGCGGTTCGCCACTTGCTGCTGGTAGTAGTTGAGGATGTTGGCCTTGGCCTCGGCCAGCTCGGCTTCGGTGAAACCGTGCTCCTTCGCGCGGCGGAATTCGTTTTCCAAAACCACCACGGCCTCGTCGAGGCGGCCATCGGTCACGGTGACATCGACGCTGCCGACGGTGACCGCGCGGAACAGCTGCTGGCGGGAGGCCGAGCCCTCGACGATGGGAGACTCGGCCCCCTCGGCGATGCGGTCGAAGCGGCGGCCAAGCATCGAGTGGGCGAGCGAGAGCCGCATCAGGTCGGCGCGGTTCTCACGGTTGTCGATGCGGTCCTCGTAGGGCTTGATGCAGGTCAGCCCGAGGCTGGTGGCGGGCAGCTCCGCGTCGGTAAACACGAGCGGCTCCTGGGTCGCGGGCGGGGTGTAATCCCCAAGCTGCGGATCGGCTCCGGGGTCCTCCGGTCCGGTCATGCCGCCGAAGGCGGACTCGATGCGCTTCCGCATGGCGGCCGGATCGATCGCGCCGACCACCACGAAAGTCATGCGCGAGGGGACGTAGTAGTTCTGATAGAAGTCGACGAAGCGCTCGCGCGGGGCGCCGCGGATGATTTCCTCCTCCCCGATCGGGAAGCGGCGGGCGATCAGCGAGTCGGGCAGCAGGGCCTTGAACTGTTTTTTGAGGATGCGGTAGCCGATCGAATCGCGGCTGTTCATTTCGGCGAGGATGACGCCACGCTCCTTGTCGATTTCATCGGTGGCGAGCTGGGCGCCGTCGGCAAAGTCGCGCATCACGTTGAAAGCGAGGTCGAGGGTCGAGTCGCTGAGGTCGGGGAGGTCCAGCGAGTAGACCGTCTGGTCGAAGGAGGTGAAGGCATTGACGTGGGCGCCGAAGGCGATGCCGAGCCGCTGCATCCTGGGGACGAGTTCGCCGGCCTTGAAGTGCTCGGTGCCGTTGAAAACCATGTGCTCGAGGAAGTGGGCGAGGCCTTGTTGGTCGTCCGCCTCCATCAGGGAGCCGGCCCCGATGTGGAGGCGCACGCTGACGCGTTCCGGCGGCTCGGCATTGGGCAGGATGACGTAGCGCATGCCGTTGCCCAGTTTTCCGAAAACGATGGCGGGGTCGGCCGGGATGTCGCTGACCTCGTGCGGCCACGGAGATGGCGGCAAGGCCTCTTGGGTGGAGTCTTCGGGGGCGGCCGCGCCGGGATCCGGGGTCTGCTCGGCGGGAGGCGGGCTTGTAGCCGCCGCGGGAGAAGCTTCGTCGGGCTTGCGGAGGATCAGGACGAGGGCGGCGACGGCGAGGGCGAGCGTGAGGACCAAGGGGGCCGGATTGCGCATGGGGCTAACCTGTTGCCAGCGGCCGGGGCTGGCAATGGAGAATCGCCGCGGGAGGATTCGATAATTTCTCTCTCCAAGTGCGGAATTCGTGTTGCCAAAGCTCCGGGGGCGTGCTCATTTCGCCGCCCGTTTCTACCGAAGTGCGCACGTGGCGGAATTGGTAGACGCGCTAGATTCAGGTTCTAGTGGCTTCACGGCCGTGGAGGTTCGAGTCCTCTCGTGCGCACCATTTTTCGGGCAATCCCCCTCGGTGGGGGATGCCTTGACGGAGGCGGTCCCTCCGAGAGCGAGCAAAGACCGCGCGATCCGGAAGATCAGCCGTTCAAGGCCGTTTTCCGGGTCTTGGCGGAGCGGCGGTGAAGTCCGGCAAGAGACGCGTTTTTTGCCATTGATCGCATCGGGCAATTGACGGAGCCTCTCCCCGCGTGCCGGGGAGCCCGGCATCAGCAAACATCATTCATGAGCAACGGCAGACGAAGAGGAGGCGGAGGAGGCAGACGTGGCGGTGGCCGCGGTAGACGCGGTGACAGCCGCTCCCGTGGACGCAACAAGAACACGGATGAGAACAGCGAGGAGAAGGCGGTCGAAGTGGAAGGGGTGATCACCTCCGTGCTGGCCGGCACTCAATTCCGTGTGGAGCTGCCCAGCGGCCACGAGGTGCTCGCCCACATTTCGGGCAAGATGCGCAAGCGCTTCATTCGACTCGTGGTCGGCGACCGGGTGAAAATGGAGATGTCGCCCTACGACGTCACCAAGGCACGGATTACCTTCCGTCTGGGTTGAGGCGTTTTTTCCCGACCGGTCGGCCGGGGGTTTTTCTCAGGCGCCTTCGACGGTGATCTCGTAGTCGACCGGTTGTGCCGCCTGGCTGCGGCGCTCGATCTCGATTTCCCCGAAGACGCCGGTCTGGCGGATGACGAACTGGTTCATCTTCATCAGTTCGAGCACCGCGAGGAAGGTGACGATGACTTCGGCCTTGGTGGCGGCATCGGCGAACAGCCGATCGAAGCGCTCCGCCTGGCCGGCGGCAAAGCGCGAGAGCAGCATCTCGATCTTGTCGGAGACCGTGTAGCGGTCATCGACGATGTCGCCGAGGTCATGGCTTTCCTCGAAGCGTTTCAGGACGTTCTGGAAAGCCCGGATCAGGTCGAAGATGGAAACTTCGGCCAGCGGCGGCGGCTCGGGATCGGTCTCGGGTTTCTCCGGCTGGAGCGCGAAACGCCCTTCCTGCTCGACCTCGCGATGGCTCAGGAAGGAGGCGGCGTCCTTGAACTTCTTGTATTCGATGAGCTGGCGGATGAGGTCCCAGCGCGGGTCGTCGTCTTCGGCGTCCTCCTCCGGCGGCTGCTCCTGGCGCGGCAGCAGGGTGCGGCTTTTCAGGTACATCAGGTTGGCGGCCATCACGATGAACTCGGCGGCCAGGTCGATATTGAGGAGCCGGAAGGTTTCGATGTATTTGAGATACTGCCCGGTGATCCGGGTGATCGAGATGTCCTGGATGTCGACCTCGTCCTTTTTGATCAAATACAGCAACAGGTCGAGGGGCCCCTCGAAGATCTCCAACCGCACCTTGTAGTCATCGCCTTCCACGCGCGTCTGCCTAGGGAATCCCGCCGCGACGGGCGAGGGAAATTTGGCCTCGCCTGAGTTCGGGGAGGCAGGTGTAATCCGCGCCGTCCTGCAAGGGATGCTTACAGTTTCATGGACGAACAAGCCGCCAACGCCTTCCACCAGCGCCTCAACCAATGGATCGCCAGCCAGGGGTTCTGGTTCCAGCTCCGCCACTCGCTCTCCGGCGGGGGGAACTGGTCGAGCACGATTTTCCACCTGCTCGGCTTGACCGTGCGGATCGGCATCGTCCTGGCCATCGTGCTGGTCGGGTTCGGGATCTTCCTCATGAAGCGGGTGGATACCGAGCACTTCGTCGAGGGCATCGAGGACTCGATGGTGGATCGCCTGGGGGCCCAGGCGGCGGAGGTTTCGGGTTTCAAGAAAAGCGGGAGCGATGCCTCCATTCACCGGCTGGGGCTGGTGGGGAGCGACCAGAGTTTCTTCCGGACCCTGGATGCCCGCAACCTGCACTTCCACATGGGATTGCTGGACGGGATGGTCGGCCAGTGGGTGGCGGGAACCGCGGAGGCGAACACGCTGGACGTCGAGTGGCGCTCCGGCCTGAGTAACGACGAGGATGCTACCGCGGTGGCCAAGCAGCTTTTCGAGATGCCGGAAACCGTGGGGCTCCAGGGACTCAAAGTGGCCAAGGCGCGCTTCACCTGGGGCTATCAGGAACGCGCCTTCGGGGGCATCGAAGGCAGTCATCTCACGGCCATCCGCAGCGGTCAGAGCTGGAGGTTGAACTTCCAAGGCGGGACCTTTTCCCAGAATTGGCTGCGGGGACTGGAAATCAAGGAGCTGGTCATCGTGGTGAGCCCGGACGGCCTGTTGGTCGAGCGCGGGAAGCTGGTGTCCGGCGAGGGCTCGATCGAGTTTCAGGACGTGGCCGTCAAGGGAGCGGAGCAACCGCGGCCATCCGGCAGGCTGATCCTGACTCATGTTCCCGTCGCCAGCCTGCTGCCGGCGAACGCGCGCACGATGGTCAGTGGCCAGGTGTCCGGCGAACTCACCCTGGGCGGATCCACGAACTCCTCGGATGGCGTCACCATGGAGGGCACGCTCACCGTCGGGGGATCCGACCGTCTGATGGTCCACGATGATTTCCGGGTCTTTGAATCGCTGTCGGTGGTCGATTTTTTCCGCTCCTATCGGCGCGTCGATTTCTCGGTCGGCAGTTTCCACATCCGCACCGGCGGCGGGGAGCTGAAAGTGGATGAGATCAAGCTCGAGTCCAAGGGTGCCATGACCTTGGACGGCGAGGTAACCGTCCGCCGACCGACCCAGCGCGAGATCGAAAAGCTGATCGGGGCTTCGCCCACGGACATGGCCGTGGGCTTCAGCCCGCTCGGCACCCGAAGCAGCGGCACGGACTCGGCGGATGTTTCGCTCAAGAGCGCCGGCAAGGCGGCGAACGAGGACGACGAGCTGATGACCGAAGAGGGCGGCGCGGAGGCGGAAAACTCCGACTTCTACAACGAGCTGGACGAGGCCCGCCGGCTCCGGCGGGACGCCATGGAGCGGGCGCGCGACCTGTATTTCTTTGCCGGCGAGGTGCGCCTCGGACTTGAGGAGAATGCGCTCGAGCGTTCCGAGATCCTCCGCAAGCGCTATCCTCTGGACGAGGCGACGAGGAGGGTCTTTCTCAAGGTCCCGCTGGATGGCGGGCTGAATGACATCGGGGTGGCGAAGGCCGAGGAACTGATCGATGCGCTCCAGTAAGCCGCGGCCCGCGGCTTAATCCGCGGCCACCGGGCCGAGGCCGAGGCTGGCGTAAATCTCGCGGGTCGCCGCGCTCTTGTTGAGCGTGTAGAAGTGGATGCCATCGACGCCTTGGTCGAGCAGCTCGGCACATTGCTGGGCGGCGTAATGGACGCCGACCCGCTCGACCGCGGCCGGCTCGTTGCCCGCCCGTTCGAGGGCCCGCAGGAGCTTCGCGGGAAATCGCGCGCCGGCCGCCAGTTCGGCCATCCGTTTCATGCCGCCGCGGGTGGTCACGGGCATGATGCCCGCAATGATCGGCACGTGGATGCCCGCCAGCCGGCAGCGCTCGCGGAAGTCGAAGAAGTCGTGGTTGTCGAAAAACAGCTGGGTGCAGATGTAGTCGGCACCGGCATCGACCTTGGCCTTGAGGTGGTCGAGCTCCAGCAGGCGGTTGGGCGTGGCCGGATGGCCCTCCGGGAAGCCCGCCACGCCGATCCCGAACCCGCGCGGGTCGGGATGCTTGCCACTGGCATTGTAGCGCTGGATGAAGGTGACCAGGTCGGCGGCATGCCTGAAGGCGGAATCGCGCCAGTCGTAGTCCGGCCAGTCGCGCGGCGGGTCGCCCCGCAGCGCCAGGATGTTGGCCACGCCGGCCTCGGCGTAGCGGGTCAGGATTCCCTCCACTTCCGCTTCGTCGTGACCCACGCAGGTGAGGTGGGGCGTGGGCGGGATGCCGGTGGTTTCCTTGATCCGGACCACCAGGTCGTGGGTGGCTTCACGGGTCGAGCCGCCCGCTCCGTAGGTCACGGAAACGAAGGACGGATCATACGGCTCCAGCTCGACGATGGTCTGATAGAGCTCGTCCCAGGCGCTGTTGGACTTGGGAGGAAAGAATTCGAAGGAAAACGAGGGATGTCGCTTTTGGAGGATGTCCTGGATGTGCATGCTTCGATGGCGCGGGCATCATGGGTCGATCCCCGGGCGGGTCGCCATCAAAAAAGCCCTGTCCTCCCGCAACCCCCGGCTCGGCGCCGGGGTTTGAGGTGACACGGCCCGCGCACCCGAACCCGCTCCGCCCATCCATGAAGACGCAACGCATCCTCGGCCTGACCCTCTTGGCGGCAGCCCCGCTGCTCGCTCAGGAAAACGATGGCCCTCCCGGCCCTCCCCGCGGTGAGCCGGGGCCCGGCCGTCGTCCCCCGATCGGTGCGTTCATCAGCAAGGCCGATACCGACGGGGACGGCAAGGTCTCGAAGGCCGAGTTCGATGCCTTGGAGCGGATCTCCAATCTCCCGGAGGAAAAGCGGAGCAAGCTTTTCAGCCGCCTCGACCGCAATGGCAACGGTGTGATCGAGGGCGACGAACTCAAGCCGCCACGGGGCAGAGGGCCGAGGCCGATGCCCGATCTGCGGGAGCTGGACCTGGACAAGGACGGCACCATCAGTTTCGAGGAATTTGAGAAGGGACGCTTTGTCTCCCAGCTGCCTGAGGAGAAACGGAAGCGCTTCTTCGAGCATCTCGATCGCGATGGCGACGGCCGGCTGACGCCCAAGGATCACCGCCCGGGTGAGGGGTTTCACCGGATGTTCGGTCGGCTCGATGAGGACCACGATGGCTTGCTGAGCTTCGAGGAATTCCGCAAGGCGCCGTGGATCGCGAGACAGGGTGAGGATGCGCAGGAGGACCAGTTCGAAGAGCTCGACAAGAACGGTGACCAGAAGCTCGATCCCGAGGAAATGCGTCGCGGCGCGGACGCCCACCGCAGCGGCCCGCCGGCGCCTTCCTCCGCCGAAGGGGACGGAAAAGAACCGCCGCCCCCGTCGATGGACGGGGACGGCATGATGGAATGACCTCACGGGGAGCGGGCCGGAAGCCCGCTCTTCTTATTTGTAGGACCGCACGGACGGGTGGACCGTCTCCCACTCCAGCTCCTCCTTGTGAAGCACGGGCGTCTCGCCCACTCCTTTGAATTCCCACGCGGACACGTGGCAGTATTGGTCGTCGTGGCGCTTCGCTTCGCCCGGGGAAAGGTAGCCCGACTGCACCTCCGGATCAGCGTCGGTGTATTGATGCTCCTCACGGAAATGGCCGCCGCAGGATTCCTCGCGCTCGCGGGCGTCGAGGCACATCATTTCGGCAAACTCGAGGAAGTCGGCGACGCGGCCGGCCTTTTCGAGCTCCATGTTGAGGGCGTCGCCCTGACCGGTGACGCGGACGTTTTCCCAGAACTCCTCGCGGATCTGTGGGATCTTCTCGAGCGCCTCGTTGAGGCCGTCCCGGTTGCGCGCCATGCCGCACTTGTCCCACATGGTCAGGCCGAGTTCGCGGTGGAAGGAATCGACCGAGCGCTTGCCCTGGATCGAGAGCAGCTTGCGGCTTCGCTCGCTGACGTCCTCGACCGCCTTCTTAAATTCCGGATGGTCGGTGGTGACCGCGCCGGGCTTCTGGGTGGCGAGGTAAACGGCAACCGTCGAGGGAATGACGAAGTAGCCGTCGGCGAGGCCTTGCATCAGGGCGGAGGCCCCGAGGCGGTTGGCGCCGTGGTCGGAGAAGTTCGCCTCGCCGAGCACGTGCAGGCCGGGGAGGTTGGACATCAGGTTGTAGTCCACCCACAGGCCGCCCATGGTGTAGTGGACGGCGGGATAGATCTGCATCGGCAGTTTGTAGGGGTTCGTGCCGGCGATCTTTTCATACATGGTGAAAAGGTTGCCGTAGCTGGCGCGGATCTTGTCCTCGCCAAGACGCTTGATGGAGTCGCGGAAATCGAGGAACACGCCGAGGCCGGTGGGGGCCACGCCGCGACCTTCGTCGCAGACCTCTTTGGCGGAGCGCGAGGAGATGTCGCGCGGCGAGAGGTTGCCGAAGGACGGGTATTTCCGCTCGAGATAATAGTCGCGCTCGTCGTCCGGCACGTCGTTGGGATTGAGCTGGCCCGTGCGGACCTTCTCGGCGGTTTCCTGCGACTTCGGCACCCAGATGCGGCCGTCGTTGCGGAGCGACTCGGACATCAGGGTGAGCTTCGACTGGTAGTCGCCGCTGACCGGGATGCAGGTCGGGTGGATCTGGGTGTAGCAGGGGTTGGCGAAAAACGCGCCCTTCTTGGCGGCGCGCCACGCGGCGGTGACGTTGCAGCCCATCGCGTTGGTCGAGAGGAAGAACACGTTGCCGTAGCCGCCGGTGGCGAGCAGCACGGTATCGCCCGCATGGGAGCTGATCTCGCCGGTGACCATGTCGCGGACGACGATTCCCTTGGCGTGGCCGTCGACCGTGACGAGGTCGAGCATTTCCGTGCGCGGATACATTTCCACGCCGCCGCTGGCGATTTCCTTGTTGAGCGCCTGGTAGCAGCCGATGAGGAGCTGCTGGCCGGTCTGGCCGGCGGCGTAGAAGGTGCGCTTCACCTGGGCACCGCCGAACGAGCGGTTGTCGAGCAGGCCGCCGTATTCCCGGGCGAAGGGCACGCCCTGGGCGACGCACTGGTCGATGATGTTGTTGGAAACCTCGGCCAGCCGATAGACGTTCGACTCCCGCGAGCGGAAATCGCCGCCCTTGATGGTGTCGTAGAAGAGCCGGTAAACCGAGTCGCCGTCGTTCTGATAGTTCTTGGCGGCATTGATCCCGCCCTGGGCGGCGATCGAGTGGGCGCGGCGGGCGCTGTCCTGGTAGCAGAAGCACTTCACCTTGTAACCCAGCTCGGAAAGCGTCGCGGCGGCGGCGCCCCCGGCAAGGCCGGAGCCGACGACGATGATCGTGTACTTCCGCTTGTTGGCCGGGTTGATAAGCTTCGAGTCCTGCTTGTGCTTCGACCATTTCTGATCGAGCGGACCGGACGGGGTCTTGCTGTCGAGGATGCTGGACATGGCTTTTTAGCGGCCGTAGCCGAAAACGAGGATGGAGATGGGGATCGAAACGAAGCCGCAGAAGATCACGATGGCATAGCCGACGCTGAGCACGCGGAGGATGGGCGCGCTTTTCTGCGAGCGCAGGCCGAGGGTCTGGAACATCGATTGCACGCCATGGCTGATGTGGGAGCAGAGCAGCCCCATGGCGATCACGTAGAAGAGGACCGTTGCGGGATTGGTGAAGCCCTTGATGACCATGCCCCAGGCATCGAAACGCTCGGGATCGAGCGGATCCTGGAAGTCGGCCTCGGGATAGCTCAGGCGCACCGTGAAGTGCAGGATGTGGAAGATGATGAAGGCAAGGATCGTCAGGCCGGTCCAGATCATGATCAGCGAGGACTTGGTCGCCTGGATCGTGGCCTTGTTTTCATACGCCTGCCGCGCCGCACGGTTCTGGCGGGTCAGGGAAATGGTGGCTGCCACGTGGATGACCAGGCAGGCGAGCAGGACGGCGCGGGCGATCCAGACGCCGGCCCCGTGGATCATGTGGTGGAGGAATTCCGCGTAGTCGTTGAACGCCTCCCGCCCGACGAAGACGAGCAGGTTTCCGGCGAGGTGGCCGGCGAGGAACAGGGTGAGGACGATGCCGGTCAGGGCGACCAGGAGTTTCCTCCCGATGGTCGAGGACCAGACGCGGCTGACGATGGGGAAACCGGTGGCTAGGCTGCTCATGTTTCGATAAAATCCAGGTCGGACTTTGGGTTGCTGCGACGATTAGGAAGCACCGATCACCGGTGCAAGGGGAGAGTCCGGACGTAGCGGTTTTTGCAGTGATTCCGGCAAATGGGGCGGATTCAGAAGGGTTTCGGCTGCACCACGCCCAGCCAGGCGGCGGCCAGCCCGCAGATCAGGACGATGGCGAGGACGACGCCCTTCGGCAGGCGCTTGGTCATGGCGGGGGCCGCTCCGAGCACCATCCAGAGCACGATTTTCCCCACCCACCAGTACTGGCCTGCCGGTGGCTTGCCGAGCATCGCGAAGCCGATGACCAGCAGGACCAGCAGCGAGATGCCGTGCAGGATGGAAGCGGCTTTTTTCTGCCCCCCCATGCAAATGGCGCCGAGGGCGGTGAAAACGGCGAGGGCGGCGGTGATGTGAAGCGCGCGGAAGACGAACGGGTCCATGGGCCGAATCTGCCAGCCGGGTCCCGTGCGGCAAGCCAAACTGGAGACTGTGGAACGCCTGATGAGCCGGCTTGACATGCCGTCCGGCCGGGCTAGATGGCAGCGTAACGATGCGGTTTCCGAAGGGCCGTGAAAGGAGGTTGGGTAAACCTCTGGCCGTGGAGGTTTCCGATCGGGCACGACAGCCCCACATGATCCATCCAGCGACCGAGCTCCGGCTCGTCAATCCGCAGGTCGGCTACGGCGTTTTCGCCAGCCGCTTCATTCCCATGGGATCCCTCGTCTATGTACAGGACCCGTTGGAAATCCACCTCAGCCCCGAACGCTACGCCTCTCTGGACGAGGCGAGCCGCCAAGTGGCGGAGAAGTACTCGTTCATCGAGCCCGGCGGCAACCGCGTGCTCAGCTGGGACTCGGCGAAGTATGTGAACCATTCCTGCCGGCCTAACACCATGAGCACCGCCTGGGGCTTTGAAATCGCCGTGGCCGACATCGAGCCCGGCGAGGAGATCACCGACGAGTACGGGCTGTTCAATCTTGAGTGGGAAATGGACTGCTGCTGCGGCCACGAGGCCTGCCGGGGAAGGATCCGGGCGGCCGACGTTCATCTCCATTTCCGTCACTGGGACAAGCGGGTGCGGCATGCGGTGCGCCGGCTGGGAGAGGTGGACCAGCCGCTGCTTCCTTTCGTGGATGCGCCCACGAGGAGGGCGATCGAGGGCCTGGTCGCGGGTCGGACGAGGTACCGTTCGGTGCGCCAACTCATTCTGCCACCGGCGTTTTTCGGCACTTCCGCCGTTGCCTGAGAGGGTGGAACCGGAGCCCGTTAACGGGTGCCGAAAAATGTTCAAATAGATGTTGCGTCGCCGGGATCGGCCTCCTAGCGTCCGCGCACGCCGCAAGGCGACCGACCTTTTGGAGCGGTAGTTCAGTTGGTTAGAACGCTGCCCTGTCACGGCAGAGGTCGCGGGTTCGAGTCCCGTCCGCTCCGCCACTTTTCAAGAATCAAGCCGTCCTTCGGGGCGGCTTTTTTCGTTCGCCATCCGAGGCCCGGGAGTCTCCCGGTTCGGCCCGGCTGCTGAAGGGTGACAGGTCACGGGAAAGGCCGGAAGTATCGGTAATGTAGGGTTGGCGGCGCGAAGGCGATGCGTCAGGATGTCGCCCATGAACGCACCGCACCTCGATGCCTTCGGCGAACGCGAGCTGCTGGAATCCGGCCCGTGCGGCGCGGTGTTCCGGGCCGTGCGGACGGACGGGGTGGTGACGGCGGTCAAGCTTCTCGACGGCATGGCGATCAATCGCGCGCTGTTGGAAAGGGCCTGCGCCCGCCTCGAGCGCGGCGGCTGGCCGGCTGGGGCGCTGGAGGTGCTGGAGGCCGATTTCCGGACCCGTCCTGCGGTGCGGGTGACTCCTTGTCTGGCCGACCAGCAGCCGGATGGCACGTGGCGGCCCCGCAGCCTGCAGCACTTGCTGGCCGACTTTCCCGGCGAAACGTCATGGGCCACCGTGCAGAAGCTGATCGCTGCGGTGGGCTCGCTGCACGAACGACAGGTGGCCCACGGAAACCTGAAGCCGGGGAACGCGTTCTTTGACGACGATGGCGAGGTGGTAGTGGTCGACTGGGCGCTTGGCAACATGCCGGGGATCGCGAACCACCAATTTACGGACGCCATCCTCTATCAGCCGCCGGAGCAGCTCCGCTCGCCGGACGGCTACGAGGACGAGCAGGGCTACCGTTGGGACGTGCATGCGCTGGGGGTGATGGCCTTCCGCCTGGTGACCGGCCATTTTCCGCGCTGCGACGCGACCTTCACCCAGGTGGCTCCGGATGCCGGCATGACGCATCGCGAGGGCATCGCCGCGGACCTCGGCAAGATCGCCGCCACGCTCGAGAATCATCCGGAGGTGGAGTGGCCCCTCCCGCCCGCCAACGCTCTGGAGGCCCGCTACCGGGAAATCATCAACCGCTGCCTGTCGCTCGATCCTCCCGCCCGTCCGGCCAACGCCATGGAGCTGGATCGTCTTTTCCGCGACGCGGAGAAGGAGATCGAGGTCGAGGAAACGCGCGAGACGTTGATGGACCAGCGTCGGCGCGCCGAGCGTTCGCGCTACCGGGCTCAGGTCACGGCAGGGGGGCTGCTTGCCGCGCTGGTGCTGGCGGTGGTGTTGTGGCAGGTGGCGGTGGGAACCGCCCGGCGCTCGGCCGGCCAGTTGCGGGACCGGACGGTCCTGCTGGAAAGAAACCTCGAGGAGGCCCGGGATTCGCAGCAGCGGGCGATGGATGCCGCGGACAGCCTGCGGGTGCAGCGGCAGGCGGACGACACCACCTGGCTGGCGCGGCTCGAGGCCTCGCGGGACATCGGCGACCGGCTGTTCAGCTGGGCGGTGGAGGAGGGGCAGCACCGGCTGCCGCCGCTCGACGGCCGGACCGTGCGCTTGTCGCGACTGGAAAGCTACTACACCCGCCTGATCGAGCGCATCGACGGGCTCGAAGGGCTGGAAGATGAACGCGCCCGCGCGCTGCTGCAGCTGGCGGAAATCTCGCTGGCGAAAGGGGATGCGGAAACCGCCGAGCAGCGTTTCGAGACGGCCCTGGCCAACGCCGGCGAGCTCGACGCGGGGGCCAGCCTCGACCTGCGGTTGGCCACCGACCGGCTGACGCTGGCGATGCTGCTCCAGGAGAAGGATGACCCGCGCACCCCGGATGCCTTCGCCACCGCGCGCCACGCGCTGGGCGGCATCCCCCTGGCCGAGGTCGATGCCGACCGGGTGGCTTACTTGTTGGCGACGCTCGACCTCAAGGAATCCGAATGGCTGGCCGCGCACGGAAAGGAGTCCGACGCGCTGTCCCACCTGCTGCACGCCACCGAGGAACTCAACCGCCTGACCGATCAACGGCCGGAGGCTCCGATCCTCGGCTCCGAGCTCGTTTCCTGCTATCTCGCCTCCGCGAACATTCTCGATGGCATGGGCGAACTGGGCGACGCCCGCGATTTGCGGGAAATGGCGGCCGACCGACTGCTGGCGCTGATCAAGCAACGCCCGGATGACTTCAACCTGCGCCTGGAACTCGCCGGCTGCTATGGGGCGGTCGCCGAGTCGTCACTGATCGCTGGCGATGTGAAACGCGCCGAGTCGATGGCCCTGGGGGCGACCAAGCTTTTGACCGACATCCTGCCGCAGCGGCCGGGCAGTGCGGAGGCGAAAACCCGGCTGGCCGCCCAGCACGGACTGCTGGCCGGCATCTTGCGCGATCGGGGGGAGGCCGACGAGGCCCTGAACCGCTACAACGAGGGCCTGCGTCTGCTCGAAGGCCTGACGGTGGGCGAGGATGCCGATCCGGGTGCGATTTTCCGCTACGCGCTGCTGACCTGGGAAAAGGGGCGCATGGTGGGCTTCACCGGCGACCGGGCCAAGGAGATCGAGTATGAGCAGAAGGCCGTGGGCATGCTCGATGATCTACTGGAAACGCCGTACGGCGTGACGCGTAGCGAGCAGATCCAACGCTCGCGCGGCTACATGCTCGGCGATCTGGGCCATGCGGCGGAGATGAACGGTGACAAGACGCTCTCGGCCGACACCTTTTCGCAGGCGGTCAAGGTGTGGGAGGAACTGCATCGTGAGCGGCCCGCCAGCGAGGAATACGAGGAGGCGCTCGCCTGGAACCGCCAGCGGCTGGCGGAATTCCGCACCACCGATCCATGAACCGCGGACTGGCCCGCCTGCGACGCGAGGTCTCGCGGTCGTTCGATCTGTCCATGGCCCTGCTGCCCGCGCCGATGCGGGAGCCGGTGAGCGTGGCCTACCTGCTGGCACGCGCCAGTGACACGCTGGCGGACACGGCGGCGATGCCGGTGGCACGGCGGCTCGAGGCGCTCGATCGGTTCGACGCCGCGGTGCGGAAAGGTGGATCGGCGGGGGAGATGCGGGACTTCATCAAGGTCCTCGATCATGAGGGCGAAGCCAGGCTGTTGGGGGAAACCAATGCCTGTCTGCAGAGCCAGCGCGAACTGCCGGCGGAGCAGCGGGAGCTGGTGGCCGAGGTGCTCGAGGTCATCATCTCCGGTCAGCGCCTGGACCTCGAGCGGGCGTCCGCCGGGTTCTTCCGTCCGCTGGATGAACCCGAGCTCGATGACTACTGCTGGCGCGTCGCGGGCTGCGTCGGCCGCTTCTGGACACGGATCGGCTTCGCGACGCTGGGCTCTCGTTTTTCGGATGAGGATCCGGATCGACTGGAGCAGTTAGGGATTTCCTACGGCAAGGGACTTCAACTGGTGAACATCCTGCGCGATGCCCCGCGCGACCGGGAAAGCGGCCGCATTTATCTCGCCTTCGAAACGATGGAGGAGCTGGAGCGGACGTCTGCCGTCTGGCGGGACCGCGCCTTCGCGGCGATGGGCGATGGCGAGCGCTATGCGACGGCGCTGAGGTCGCCGCGGCTGCGGGCGGCCAGTGTGCTGCCGGCGCTGATTGGCCGGGAAACGCTGCTCAAGCTCGAAGCCGGAGGCCGCGAGGCCTGGGCGCGCGGCGTGAAGGTCGGGCGTCCGGTGGTCCGCCGCTGCCTGGCGCGGGCGGTTTTCTGGTGAGGTTCAGGCCTCCAGTTCGGCGGTGAGCTTCTCGATCTCATCGGACAGCCCGCCCCAGCGGCTGTAGGCCTTTTCGAGCTTTTCAGTGACCTGCTGCACGGCCGAGGCGGTCTGCTGCAGCTTGTCGGGATCCGCCGCGATTTCGGGTGAAGAGAGCGCGTCGGTGAGGGTGGCCTGCGCGCCTTCGAGTTCGGCAATCTTCGTCTCGAGGACCTCGAGTTCTTGCTCCAGGGGCTTCAGCACCTTGGCGCGCTTCTGGCGCAGCTCGGCCTCGATCCGTCGCTGTTCCTTCCGGTTCTGCGGCGGGGCGGGGCTGGAGCCGGGGGCGGGGGAGGACGGAGGACGGGTGCCGTTCGTTTCCTCGGCGGTCTTTTCCAGGTAGTAGGTGATGTTGCCGCTGAACAGGCGCGGCGGGTGGCCGGGGCGGAACTCCAGGGTTTTGGCGACCAGGGGATCGAGGAAGGAGCGGTTGTGAGAAACGATGATCACCGTGCCTTCGTAGTCGCTCAGCGCGTTCTGAAGGACCTCCTGGCTCTGGACGTCGAGGTGGTTGGTCGGCTCGTCGAGGATCAGGAAATTCGCCGGCTGCACCAGCATCCGCACCAGCGCCACACGCGAGCGCTCGCCGCCGGACAGGACGCCGACTTTCTTGAACACGTCATCGCCGCGGAAAAGGAAGCAGCCGAGGAGATTGCGGGCCTGGCCCTCGGTCTCGCGGGAGGTGGCTTCCTCGACCGTCTCGAGCACGGTTTTTTCCGGATCGAGAGTGTCGGCGTGGGTCTGGGAAAAGAACGAGGTGGCGACCTTACCGCCGAACTCGTGGCTGCCGGAGCTGGGTTCCTCCTGGCCGGTGATCATGCGGCAGAAAGTCGATTTGCCGGCACCATTCGGACCGACGATGGCCAGCTTTTCGCCGCGCGTGATTTCGAAATCGAAATCGCGGAACACGGTGAGGTCGCCATAGTGCCGCGTGGCGTGGTCCAGCTTCGCCACCAGGTGGGCGGAGGGCTTGGGCTGGGGGAAACGGAACTTCATCACCGCGTCGTCGTCCTCCGGGGGCGGAATCAGCTCGATCTTGTCCAGCTGCTTGATGCGCGACTGCACCAGCGAGGCCTTGTTGGCGGAGGCGCGGAAGCGGTCGATGAAGCGCTTGGTTTCGGCGATCTCCTTCTGCTGCGCCTCGTAGCGCTTGCGGTGGACTTCCTTGCGGTGGACCGACTCGCGCAGGAAGTAGCTGAAGTTTCCCGCATACTCCTCGGCCCGGCCGTGGTGGAAGGCGATGGTGCGGGTGCACAGCGCGTCGAGCAGGGCGAGATCGTGGGAAATGATGAGGATCGCGCCGGGGTAGGCATGGAGATATTGCTCGACCCAGCGCTGGGACTCGATGTCGAGGTGGTTGGTGGGTTCGTCGAGCAGCAGGATGTCGGGCTCGGAAAGGAACAGCTTGGCCATGGCGATCCGCATCTGCCAGCCGCCGGAGAACTCGCCGCAGTCGCGCGAGAAGTCATCGCGCTTGAAGCCCAGGCCCTGAAGCACCGATTCGGCCTTGGGCTTGAGCTTGGCGGGATCGGTCGCCTCGAGCTGGAGCTCGAGGCCGCCGATTTCCTCGAGCAGCTCGGCGTAGGGCGAGGAACGCGGATCAAGCTTCGGCAGCTCCGCGGAAAGGCGGTCGATCTTTTCCTGCAGGCCGAGCGTTTCGCCGAAGGCGGACATGGTTTCGTCCCACAAGCTGCGGCCGTGGACGTGGATGCCTTCCTGGGGCAGATAGCCGATGCGGTATCCTTTCGGATGGGTGATCTTGCCGGCGCTGGGTTCGATCGAGCCGGCGACGCATTTCATGAGCGTCGACTTGCCGGCACCATTGTGGCCGGCGAAGGCGATCCGTTCCCTTGGCTGGACGGTGAAAGAGAGGTCCTCGAACAGGATGCGGGGACCGAATTCAACTCGGAGATTCTGGATCGAAAGCATGCGGCGCGCGGGAGCATGCACGCCTCGTCCGAGAGGTCCACTGCGGACTGGAGAAGAGGGCGGAGACCGGCCGGATGTCCGGGCAAGGGGCTGTGCAAAAACGCCCGAGCGCCCGGCCGGTGCTCCGAAATTGAGACCGGGGTGGGTCAGCGCATTTGCGCGGTTTGCGGCAGATCGCCGGGATCGGGGGCGGACACCACCACCGGCGCGTCGGGGCACACGGCCACGATCATGCGGGCTTGGCGGTGGAGATAGTCGATGCGGCTGGCGTGGATCGCCTCGCTGCCTTCCGCCTGGCGGAGGGTGACCGATTCGGCGCCCAGCCAGGCTTGATTGCGATCAAGGAACTCCTTCCACGACATCATGTTGCCGAGGGGACGATCCACGATGTGTTCGAGCATTCCTTCCGGAACGTGGAGCAGGGCACCCTGGGGAACCAGGGTCCAGTTGGTGCCATCGTGCAGGATGATGGAATCGTAGGGGGAATTCGTTTCCACCATGGCCGCGGAGGAGGTCTGGCTGGAAACATTCGCTTGGGGGCGGGCGAGGGCCGTGGTCACGGCGCAAGCCAATCCACAAAGGATCAGTGCAGCTTTCATGTAGGGGGGTGGGGGTCAGGGGGAGGGTGAAGGACCCGGGGGAGGGCCGAACAACTGGGCGGAACTTGCCATCCGAGCGCCCGGATATTCAACCCCACTTCATCATCCTACGCGATCGCGTAGGATGGTCGATCATTGAGGAAAAGATCGCCGTATTCTGAAAATGAGTAGGTTATCCAAAATGATTCGGCCCCGGGGCGGCGAAAACCCCGGGGCCGAAAAAGACTCAAGATATTTTGGAAATCCTAAGAATACCCCAAATCGCGTAGGGTCGCCTTACTTCGAAAGGATCGAGTTCCAGTGTTCGACATGGTCTTTCTTCAGCTCGAAGAGGTCGCTCGGGTCGTCATGGATGGTGATCGAGCGGATGGCGTCCCCCTTGCCGGCGGGGTCGGCCTTGCAGCCGGGCTCGCCGGTGTTGGTCTTGCCGATGATCGAGGATACGACGTCCTGACCGCCGGTGACTTCGCCGAACACGGAGTGGCGGTTGTCGAGGAAGGGGGTCGGAACGAGGGTGATGAAGAACTGGGAGCCATTGGTGCCGGGTCCGGCGTTGGCCATCGAGAACATGCCGGGCTTGGTGTGCTTGAGGTCGGGATGGAACTCGTCCGCGAACTTGTAGCCCGGACCTCCCCGGCCGGTACCCGTCGGGTCGCCGCCTTGGATCATGAAGCGGTCGATGACCCGGTGGAAGGCGACGCCATCGTAGTAGCCGCTTTTGGCGAGATTGAGGAAATTGGCGACGGTGAGCGGGGCCTTGTCGGCGAACAAAGTGGCGTCGATGTCGCCCTTGTCGGTGTGGAGCGTGATGCGGATGTCGGACATGGCGGACACCATCGGCGGGCGGAGCGGACGGAGCCAGCGAAAATGCCGGCCTTGTCCAGCTCATCGGATCTGCGGGAGGCAGAGGTCGGTTTCGAGAAGTCCCGGACATCCTCCCCACCTCCCGAAAGGCGGTGCCGCGCCGATCTTTCGGATCATCCTGCTAAGGATTCGCCGTCCGCAATCATTCCTTTCCAGTGCCTCGGCTTCCGCTGCCCGTGCAGAAGTGCTGTCACCAAACCCTCCAAAACCCTTCCAACCCATGAAGCCCGACCGAACGCTCGTTCGATCCGCCTTGTGGCTGGTCCTCGCGACCGGCCTGCGCGCCGATATCCTCGTCAACGAATCCTTCACCGGCTACACCGCTGAGAACTTGTCCGGCAGTGCGGCGACCGGACTGGGACTGACCGGCAGTTGGAACGGATCCGGCTACTTCAAGAACCAGCCGACCAGCCTCAGCATGGCGGGGGTCGGATCCTCGGGAGGAAGCGTGGCCATCAACCTGGTAACCGTCGCCGGAAAAACCAGCGCGGTGGAGCTGGCGAGCCCGCTGCCAAGCACCATGCTCTACGGCTGCTATCTTTTCAGCACCACGTTGCCGGCTTCCAATGCCAGGACCGTGGGGGGAATCGGCGTGGGGGCAGCGAGCGACAATGATAACTCCGCTTCGTTCGCATGGTCGGGAAACGGCTACAACAGCGCCAATTCGGTCGAGGGCCCGAACATTCGTTCCGAAGGATTCGGCACGCTGCTGCCCGCGATGTCCCTGGTCGATGGGCAGACCTACCTCATGTTGTTCGAGTTCAACGGTGCCGAAGGCACGACTTCGGCCTGGGTGCTGAACGAAGCGCAGCTGGCGAATTTCCACAACTCACTTGATGCCGAAACCCTGAATGCCGCGCCAACCAACACCGAGGACCCGACCGGCGTCGCCTGGACCGGCTTCATCGAGCCCGGCCCCGCGGTGGATCCGATGACTCATCTCCTGTTGTTCGGTTATACGCCGAATGCCGACGGGGATATCATTTTCACATGGGATGAGATCCGCATCTCGGACTCCGGCCTGCTCGATGCCGTGGTAGGACCGCCGCTGCCACCTGATCTGGAAATCACCGGCGTATCCGGAGGACCGGGCGCCTTCACGATCACCTACAAGTCCGGCGGGCAGCCGGTAACCATCGAACGCTCCACTTTCGGGCTCGATCATTTCCAGCCGCTCTCAACCGGCGAAACCTCCGGCAGTTATGTCGATGAGTCGGCGCCCGCGGGCAAGGCCTTCTACCGGATCGCCCTCCCGGAGTGAGTGCCCACCGAGTCGCAGGCAATCCACCTTCCTTCCCCCAAAAAACAAAAAAGAACCATGAACATGATACCCTCCCGCATTCTGATTCCCTTGCTGGGTTTTTCCGCCGCAGCCCATGCAGCGGTTTTGGTGAACGAAAGTTTCACCGGCTACACCGGCACCGACCTTTTCGGCAACGCCGCCACCGGACTCGGCCTCACCGGGAACTGGTCAGGCTCCGGGTTTTTCAAAAACCAGGCCACCAGCCTGTCGATGACCGGCGTCGCCAACCAAGGAGGCAGCTTGGCGCTGAATCTGGTGACCACCTCCGGCAAGCAGGCTTCGGTGGAGCTGAGCGCGCCGCTGCCGACCACCACGCTGTATGGCAGCTATCTTTTCAATACCACGCTGGCGGCTTCGAACGCGAGAACCGTGGGCGGGATCGGAGTCGGCTCGCCGGGCGATAATGACAACAGCGCCTCCTTCGTGTGGTCGGGCAACGGCTACAACAGCTCCAACGGAATCGAGGGCCCGAACCTCCGCGCCGAGGGATCGGGGACCCCGCTGCCTACCGTGTCGCTGGTGGACGGCCAGACCTATGTGATGCTGTTCGAGTTCAGCGCCACCGCCCAAACCACTTCGGCCTGGGTGCTGAACGAGGCGCAACTGGGCAATTTCTACGGTTCCCTGGATGCCGCCACTCTCAACGCGGCCGCCACCGATACCGAGGCGGCGACCGGCGTGGCCTGGCGGGGAACGGCAACCGGTGGGGCGGTCGGTTCCATGTCGAGTTTGTTGCTTTTCGGCTACACGCCCAATGCCAGTGGAGACATCGTCTATCAGTGGGACGAAATCCGCATCTCCGATACCAGCCTGCTTGAGTCCGTCTCGGTGCCGGAACCTTCGGTTCTCTCCCTCGCCAGCGGGCTGGGCTTGCTGGCGATCCGCCGTCGGCGCCGGCATGGGCTTCACTGAATTCTCAATATTTATATCATCATTATCATGGCGGCCGGGCGCTTCCTGACCCATCATCATCTCCTCCCCATCGTCGCGGGTACTGCGTGGCTGTTGGGAATTGCAACCGCCATGGCCGGGGATGGGCGGGGGGAGATCACCCTGGAATCCACGGCCGGGCACGGCGGATCGTTCGATTGGAAAATGGAGCGCGCCGGCGACACGGAAGGCGGCCGGAAAGTCTCGATGCCCGGTTTTTCGCCGGCGGGCTGGCAGCCGGCGATCGTGCCCGGCACCGTGCTCCACAGCCTCGTTGCCAATGGCGTCTATCCCGACCCTTATTTCGGCCGCAACAATGATCGTGGTCGCAACCTGATTCCCGATATCTCCGACGTGGGAGCCGACCATTACACCTATTGGTTCCGCACCCCGTTCAGCGTTCCGCAATCATATGCCGGCCGGCGGGTCTGGCTGGAGCTGGAGGGCGTGAACTACCAGGCGGACGTCTGGGTGAACGGTCGGCAGGTGGGCCAGCTCGCCGGCATGTTCCAGCGCGGGGTTTATGATATCACCGAGTTGGTGACGCCGGGCAGCGACCAACATGCGCTGGCGGTGCTCGTGCACCCGATCGATCCGCCCAATGGCTTCTCCTCTCCCACCCATGCCGGTGGTAACGCCTCGAACGAGAACGCGAACGGTGCCGACGGCAAGATCGGCCGCTACACCACGATGCTGATGACCGCCGGGTGGGACTTCACCTTCGACGATGGCATCCGCGACCGCAACACGGGCATCTGGCGGGACGTGAAACTGTTCGCTACCGGCCCCGTGACCCTGAGGCATCCGTTCGTGAAAAGTTCGCTGCCCTTGCCTTCCACATCTTCGGCCTCGGAAACGATCTCGGTCGAGGTGACCAATGCCACGGCAGAAAGACAGGCCGGCACCTTGAGTGCGCACATCGCCGAGGGGGACATCCACCTGCGCCAGGCGGTAAGCCTGGATCCCCATGAAACCCGCACGCTCACCTTCCGGCCGGGCATTTTCCCTGACCTGGTGATCCGCAAGCCGAAGCTCTGGTGGCCCTTCAACAAGGGCGACCAACCGCTCTATCATCTGACCGTCCGCTTCACTCAGGATGGCTCGGTCTCCGACGAGGTCGCCACACGCTTCGGCATCCGCGACATCCGCACCGACCGCAACACGCCGGACAAGAGCCGGGTTTTCTATGTGAACGGAAAACGGTTGTTTCTTCACGGAGCGAACTGGATCCCCGAGGCGATGTGCCGCACCAGCGACGCGCGCACCGAGGCCGAGCTGCGCTACACGCGCCAGGCCGGGGTGAACTTCCTCCGCTTCTGGGGCGGCGGCGTCACCGAGTCCGATCGTTTTTTCGAACTCTGCGACGAAATGGGCATCCTCGTCTGGGCGGAGTTCTGGCTCACGGGAAACACCGAGCTGCCCGCGGATACCGAGCTTTACCGGGCCAACGTCGCCGACACCGTCAAGCGCATCCGCAATCATCCCAGCCTCGCCTACTACGTCTCCGCCAATGAGCGGACGGCCACCACCATCGTCCCGATCGAGGACCTGCTGGATGAACTGGACGGGACGCGCGATTACCAGGCGGCCTCGGAGATCGACGGCATCCACGACGGCAGCCCCTACGTTTCCGTGAATCCGATGTGGTATTACGAGGATACCGCCTCGCCGCGCGGCAGCCGCATCCACGGGCTGTGCCCGGAATACGGTGCCCCGATCCTGCCGACCATTGATGCCCTGCGGGAGATGATGCCCGAGTCCGAGCTGTGGCCGATCGATACCCGGACCTGGGACTACCTTGACGGCGGCGGTTTCCACGGCATGACGAAGGCCTACCGGAACTGCACGAACCAATACGGTCGCTCAGCGAGCATCGAAGAGTATGCCTACAAGGCGCAGATGTATGGGGGACTCGTCCACAAGGCCATCTGGGAATGCTGGAACGCCAACCGCTTCGAGGATGGCGACCGCTTCAGCACCGGACTGCTGTTCTGGTATCTGAACAGCCCGAACCCGCAGGTGTGCGGGCGGATGTGGGATTGGTCGCTGGAGCCCACCGCCGGCCTGTATTTCAGCCAGAATGCCCATGAGCCCGTTCATGCGCAGTATGATTTCATCAAGAATACGGTCTCGGTGAACAACGAACTGCCGCATGCATTCCGCGGCTTGTCGCTGGATGCCCGAATCCTCAACTTCGACATGTCGGAAGTGTATCACAAGACGACCCGCTTCGACCTGCCGCCGGACCGTTTTCTCGCCGGGGTTCAGCAGGTGGAACTGCCGGAAAACCTGTCGCCGGTCCACTTCATCAAGCTCGAGCTGCGCGACCGGACGGGAAAGATGGTCTCGGAGAACTTCTACTGGCGCTCGAACCAGAAGTACGAGCCCGGCCGTACTTGGACGGGGCCGCTTTTCGCCGGCTTCGGCGACTTGTCGGAGCTGCCGAAAGTCGAGCTGGAAACCCAGCTGACGCAGGGTGAGGAGAAGGGGCGCCCGTTCGCTCGGATCGACGTCGCGAATCCGTCGAAGGGTCTCGCCTTCATGGTCTGGGTCCGGCTCCAGGACTCGCGCGATGGGAAACCGGTCCGGCCTGCCTTTTACAGCGACAACTTCATCTCGCTGCTTCCGGGAGAAGCGCGATCGATCCGGATCGATTACCCGGACGGCGTCGATCCCCGCACCACCCAGGTCCTCGTGGATGGCTGGAACGTAGCGCGAAAACTCTACCGGCAGGGCCGGGTGACCGACCTGCCCGACATCCACGACTATACCCACGCCGCCTCCCGGAACCTTGCCCTGAACCGGCCGGCGAAGGCGTCGAGCGTCAAGGACCACGCGGCGGCCAATGCCGTCGATGGGGATCCGTCCACCCGGTGGTCCTCGGAATACGCGGACCAGCAATGGATCGCCGTGGATCTCGGTTCGCCGAAAAAGGTCGGCTCGGTCGAACTCTCGTGGGAGGCCGCCTATGCGCCGGAGTATCGCATCGAGACCTCGGTCAACGGCAAGAGCTGGAAGATCGCCGCCCACGTGACCGACGGCGACGGCGGTGAGGACCTCGTGCCGTTCGCTCCGGTCAGCTGCCGCTACCTGCGGGTGGTGGGGCTTCAAAGGGCGACCCGATACGGACTGTCCCTCTGGGACCTCGCCGTCTACGCGCCGGGGGAGAAAGCGGACTGACGCGCGTCTCAGTCATCATGCTGGAAAAAGAACAGCACCAGCAGGGCGACGCCGATGACCCATAGCCAGATGACGTTAGTGATCAGGTAAGGATAGCCCATCAGGGCCACGCCGATGACCTTCGGCTTCCAGCGGTCGAGCGACCGGCCGTAGCGCCAGATGCCCCAGCCGATGGTGCCGAAGACAAAACCCGCGAGCAGTTGGTAGGGATGGAACATGGGGGCGTCAGCGCGCGAACCAGGAGGGGGTGCGGTAGAGGTTGAACTCGATCCTGGAAAACACGGAGAAGTCGAACGTGGCCGTCCCGAAGGTCTGCGAGGTTCCCGTCAGCTCTCCGTTTTCAAAGGAGTCCAGCCGGAAGGTCACCGCGCCCCCATCCGCGAACCAGGCGCGGATGTCGCCGTTCCGCCGGATCGGCTTCCAGAATTTCTCCGGATCCTTTGCGTCGTCCTCGGATCTCAGCGCGAAGGTCCGCAGCCGGGAGACCGGGAGCGAGAAGTCCTTCAGCTCGGAGTGAACGGTCACCATGCCGTCCTCGATTTCGCGGATGCCGCCTTCCACCGCGTCGCCGTTGCGGAGGAGGATCTTGCTCCCGAAATCCTCGGGCTCCGGTTCCTCGGGTTCCGCATCGCCCATGAAGTTCCGCCGGGTCTGGAACCCGCCTTCAAGGATGCCGTCCCAGCTTTCCACCTGGATGCGGCTGACCCGCGTGCCGGCGGATTGCTGGCTCCGCAGCTCGAGGAAAGGCCCGAAGTCGCCGGCATCCGGATCATTGTCGCGCCAGTCGGAGACCACCCGATCGCCGATAATCAGGCGGAAGACGCCCTTTTCGATATCCTGCTGCATCTCCAGGCGAACGACACCCTCGCGATTCAGATCATCCACCGCGCCGACGGAGCCGATCGGCTGGATCTGGGTCCGGCGACCGCCGGGAAGATGAATGCGTTTGCGGAACGAGATATACTGGTTCTGGCAGGCGAGTTCGTAGAAGGTCTCCAACTCGCCGTCCTTGTCCTTGCCCGGCTTGCCGTGGGTCCGCAGGCTCAGGTCGGTGCGCTCGTTCCAGGTGATGTCCAGGGAAACGCTGATCTTCTGGTGCCGTCCCACATCTCGCCGGATCCCGCCGGAGCCGCGGCACACCAGCGCGCCATCGGCATAGTCCCAGGATTTTTCGTCGGTCAAGGTCCAGCCCTCCATGCTGGACGGGCCACGGAAAAGGGTCACGGCGCGGTCGCGGATGTCGAGGCTGGCCACCATGTCCCGCCGCAGCGTGAGGTCGCCCGCGTACTGCGTCCGCAGGATCACCTTTTCATCGTCGAGCGCGCGCAGCACTCCGCGCAGCTGGTCGCCATTGCTTAGAATCACCCGCGCGGTGTGCTCTCCCTCCGGAAGGGCGGCCTCGCGGGCGGTGGGAATGCGGATCTCGTTCAGGTCGTCGAGCACGAACTCGGCGGCCTTGCCCAGCCAGTCCGCCTGCCAGCCGAAGCGGCTGTCGGAAATCGAGCGCAGCTCCCCGTGGACCTGGTCTCCATTGGCGAACTGGGCGGTCATCGGATTGGCGGATCCCGCTGCCGCCACGAGGGCAAGAAGGGCGGCGATCATGGCTCTTCGGACGCCTCCTCATCGTCGGGGTCCGCCTTTTTCGCCGACTGCCGGCGGGCCAGGGCGCGAAGGGCATCGCGACGGGCGGTGAAACGCCCCAGCAGCGGGTGGTCGATGCGCGCGCGGTCGCCCTCGAACACGCAGCCGGTGGCGCTCAGCAGTCCGGCATCCGGCAGCCCCACCAGCAGCGCCGAGCGCGGCGGGCTTTCCTCCGGGGAGCGGAAAAACACCGTCGTCACCCGGTCGAGCGGGATCTCGAGCGGCTCCGGAAAATGAGGGCTCTTGAAGAGGATGACCGAACCCTCACCGCCCTCCTGCGTGCCGATCAGCTGACCGCTGAAACGCTGGCCGTCGATGTCGATCAGCGCGTCCTCCTCGCCGTCGCCGCGCTCTTCGCGGGAATCGCGCTCCCGGGCGGGATTCCATGCGCGGATCATGACCGGCCCGACCTCCAGGGTACCCGGATCGTTGTTGAGGGACTGGAAGATCACGATCGAGTCCTCCGGGGCATCGACCGGGTCGGTCATTTCGCGGAGCGCGGGTTCGCCATTCACCAGCAGCTGCAGCTTGCGGTTCGCCCGATCCACCCGGACCTCGAAGGTGGCGCGGTGATTGGGATCATCGGAAAGCCGAATCGGCGCGTGGCCGAGCGGCTGGAAGGTGTTCACGCCAGTGCTCTGGCGGTCCAGCTCCACCCGTGTGTTGCGGACCCGCAGGCGGTAGCGGTTGTCCTTGCTCCGGCCCGGGGTTTCCGTGCCGGAACAGAGGTAAACTTCCAGGTTCGGCAGGCCGTCCCACGCCAGCTCGAACTCCAGCGAGAACGAAGCGGGCAACTTGCCGGGCTTGAGCACGGCGGCACCGGGTTTCTGCGACACCAGCGCACCGTCCTCGAGTTTCCAAGCACTGCTGAGGTTCCAGTCGTCCTCGCTCGGTCCCTGATAGATCATCCGGCGCGGCCGGATGCCGAGCTGCATGACCTGGATGGAGCTGCGCCGGACCTGGAGCGGATCGGAATAGCCGGTGGTGATGGCCACGGTTTCCGGCCCGATCGATCGCACGTCACAGGGCATGCGGTCGCCGTTCACCAGCTCGAGCCGCGCCTCGTGGGAGCTGATCCGGGCGGTGGTGGACTGGGGGAAAAGTACCTCCCGGACACGGTCGAGGCGGATCTCCAGCGGCTCCACGGCCAGCGGCGAGCGAAGCGTCAGCGACGCGGCATCCAAGGCCGCCACCTCGCCGGTAAGGCCGCCACCGTCCGCCAGCGAAACCTGGTCCGCCGGCAGCGGGCCGCTGGCCAGCAGCGTGGTAAGCAGAAGCGCGCGTGCGGTCATAGATCGTCGTCCCAATTGCTGAGGAATTGTCCCTCCTGTTTGAATTCGAGCAAGGACGCACCGGCCAGCCCGACCTGCAATTCGCCGAGCAGCGGCGAGCGCACCACGGCGCGGGTGGCATCCGCTTCGGTGATCTCACCGCTGATCCGGCCCACCGGTTGAAACAGGATCTTCACCGGATCGTCCGCCCCGCTTGCCGGCTCGGCCTGCTCATGGGGGGCGAAGTGGACTTCCGCGACCTGGTCCAGCGGCACCGTCAGGTCGGCATAGGAGCCGGCGAGCGAGAGCTGCCCGCCGGCGATGCCGGTGATTTTCCCGGAAAACCGGTCGGTCCCGTTGGTCAGCAGCACGAGGTCGCGCTCCGGGTGCCGCAGGCTGCGGGCGGCATCCGGCATGCCGTTCCACTCGGCGATCAGGATGTCCGAGAGGCGCATCGCATCGGGGTTGCCCGGCACCAGGAAACCGATCCCGCTGCCGAGATCCGCGCCGTCGAGGTCATCCGCCACGTTCCACTGGAGCGCGTAGGAACCATCGACGAACAAGGTGACCGTGCCCTCATCGAGATCGGAGCGAAGCTCGAAGTCCGCGGACTGGTGATTCTCAAAGCGCACCGTGGTCGCCGTGGTCTGGACCATCCGGGAAAACGCGCCGGACTCCGCGTCGTAGCCGCAGCGTTGGAGCGTCACGTAGCTGCTGCGCAGCGTCAGCACCAGCGAGTTGCCAAAGGCGGCGGTGGAAAGGTCGGGGCGCCGCGGGGGCGGCTGGTCGGCCTCTGCCGGCACGTCCTCCGCCGCGGGGGGGACGGCGAAGTCGGCGAAAAACCCGATCGAGAGCGGGGCCCGCGATTTCCAGTCGAGGTGGAAACGGAACACCGACTTGCGCGGCAGGCCGACCTGACGCCGGAGGGCCTCCGCGCCGCCGGTGTAATACCAATAGCCGCCGGAGCGGCGCCAGGTGGGCCCCTTCGCGGCGCGCTCGCCATCCTCGTCGTCGTCGTAGCGTTCAGGATCGTCGGATTGGGGATCGATCGTTTCCCAGCCATCGCCATCGAACGGGCCGGCATAGATCAGGCGCCCGCCGAAGGGATTGGGTTTGAGCGATTCGATGCTGGATCGCGGAATCTCGAGCGTGCCGGCGAAGTCCGTCGCAAGTTCGAGCCGCCGGTCGTCCAGCGACGCGATCCTGCCCGGCAGCCGGTCGCCATTGACGAGGCTCACGTGGGAAAGATCGGCCGTGATCTCCGAGGGCTGCGCCCCGCGCAGCGCGATGTGGCGCACCTTGTCCAGCCGGAACTCCAGCTCGCGCCCGGCGTCGTCGCGGCTCCAGTGCAGCATGCCTCCGCGGTCGATGCCGGCAAAGTGCCCCTCCAGACTGCCGTCGGACAGGCGCAGCAGGTCCGTCGGCTCCGCGGCGGCGATGCCGGCCAGCCACGGAAGCAGGCGGATGAACGTCGGGAAGTACGTCATTTCTCGTAGATCGGGAGGTAGCGGTAGTTGAGCGCCAGGGACAGCAGGGCGCCGGCAGTGCTGAAGGCCTCGCCCTTGTCGCCGGGCCAGGAGCCATCGGTGCGCTGCAGCACGGCGAGGTAGCGGAGGTTTTTGTCATTCCATTGGTTCCACAGGTCGTCGCTGGATTGGAATAGGGCCTGGGACATGTAGTATTCGAAATAATATGGGTAGTGCTGGTCGCGGTAATCGAGGTTCTCACCCAGGTAATCGACGCTTTTGTCGAACGCCTTTCCTCCTTCCTCCTTGGCCAGCGAGAGGCACAGCACGCCGATGGCGGTGAGCGTCGGCTTGCCTCCGCCAGCCGAGGTGTAGCCATAGGACCCGTCCTCGCCGCGGCAGCGGGAAAGGAAGGCCAGTCCCTTGCGGATCGACTCCTCCGGCACTCCGAGGCCGGCGTTTCGCGCCCCGAACAGGGCGACCAACTGGCAGCCGGAGACGGTGGTGTCGGCATCGCGGCTTTCCGGCGAGTAGCGCCAGGCCCCGGCCGGGTTGCGTTCCTGCGCGGAGAGAATCAGGTCCACCGCCTGCTGGAGGGCCGGCGCGATCTTGGGATTGTCCACCATCCCGTAGGCCTCCGCCAGCGCCAGGGTGGCGAAGCCGTGGTTGTACATCGAGTTGCCGATGTAGCCATTGCGGTCCTTCTGGTTGGACAGGATGTAGTCGATGCACCGGCCGATCGTCTCCGCGTAGGGCCCGTGGTTCGGGTCGTCGCCATGGGCGAGAAAGGCCTTCAGGCAGAGCCCCACCACGGCCGGCTCGCCCCCCATCGAGTCGTTCCACGAGCCTTCGGCATTCTGGCTGCGGACGAGGTAGGTCAGCCCCCGCTCGTACATCGACTCGAGCTGGGCGGGGATCGGATCATTCGGCCGGCGGGGGATCACCTGGGCGTCGAGGGTCGCCAGTCCGCCCACCCAGGCGAGCAGTAGGGAAATCCGGAGCCCGCTCATGGTTCCAGGCGCAGCAGGGCGCGGTTGTAGGCCTTGAGGGCATCATTGAATTCGGCGGGCAGGCTTTTTCCCGCCACCCCGGCCCCCTTCGGCACGCGGCGCCGGGCGGAAGCTCCGCTCATCGGCCCGCCGGTTTCGCCGTTGGCCAGGTCGGTGTCGCCGGTCATGCCCTCGCCATCACCCTGCTGCGAGGCCTCGCCGTTCTGCTGCGGCTGGCCCCCCGGCTTCAAGCCGAGCTGCCGCTCCAGCATGTCCATCATCGCGCTGCCCTGACCGGAGCCGTCGCCGGATTGCTTCTGCTGCTGCCGCTTCTTGGCGGCTTGGTAGATTTTTTCGATGACCTCGGTCTGGGCGGCGATCGTCTCGCCTCCGGTCTCGTGCTCCCACAGGCGCTCGGAGGCTTCGTCCATGGCCTCTTCGACCTCGTTGAAGAGCTTGATCACCTCGCCGTCGGTCTGCTCGATCGTGAGCTGCTGCACGTCCGCGGCCAGCTCGTCCTGGGAGTCCGACAAGCGGCGCGAACTTTCCTGATGCCGCTGCTTCGCCTCCGCGTAGGCGTCCGGCGAGGCCTCCTCGGCGCGGGCGAGCAGGGGGCACAGGGAAACAAGGATCCACAGGGATTTCATGGCGTTTCGTGGGGTTGGACGGACCGGCGGAGCGTCTCGAGCGCGCGGGTGCGGGCCCGCAGGTCCTGCTCCTCCTGCACCATGCGCATCACCCGCAGCATGAACTCGAAGTCTTCGTCTTCGGATGAACCTCCACCGCCGCCTCCACCGCCGCCGTTGGCCTTGTCGGCGGCGTCACCGAGCAGCTTCGCCCACTCGCGCAGCTTGTTGGCCCATTGGTCCGAGTTCGACGCGGCCAGGTAGCCCTGGTTGCGCTCGAGCTGCTGGCGGATGGTTTCCAGCGCGATCTGGATGCCGGAGCCCTGCATGGCCTCGAACACCTTGCCGTAGTCCGGGTTCTGGGTGCGGGTGAAAAAGTGGCCCAGGTCCTCCTCGATCCAGCGGATGTCCGAGGTGGTCGAGGACTGGAGGCGCAGCAGGTCCTGCAGGTCGCCGAGATCAGCGGGATCCAGCTCCTCGGGCCGCAGGCCGAACTGCTCGGAGCCCGAGAGCGTGGACTTCGTCACGCCATCCTGGTCGCCCGCGGCCTTTTTCAGCCGGCTCACGAAGGTGCTCGCCTCGAAGCGCTGGTTGGCTTCGTTGGCGTTCTCGATCGTCTCGCGCATCTTCTCCAGCGCGTCCTTCTGCTGCTCCACCGCCTCCTGCATGTCGCGTTCGCTCTTCTCGTCGGTGTTCTTCGCATCGCCAGCCTCGCCGAGCTTGCCACCCACCTTCGGCAGGTCCTGCTGGCCGAGTTCGCGCAGGGATTTCATCATCTCGCTCATCCGTCGCAGGGTCTCGGGATCGATGGTTTCATTGCGCGCGCTGTCCTTGAACAGCTGCTCGATCTGGTCGGCGAGTTCCTTCGTCGCCTGGGCCTGCTGGTTTTCCTGCGCCTCCTGCTGGCTGAGGCGCTCCAGCGACTCCGGACTGCGGAGCTGCGCGGCATCCATGCGCTCGAGCCGCTGGTTTTCCTCGTAGAGATTGCGCTCGCGGCGCGCCAGGTCCTCCAGCTCGCCGATTGCCCGGTCGAAGCGGTTCTTCAGCATCTGGGCATGCTCCTCGAGGGTCAGGATGTAAATCGTGAGCGGCTGCGAGTAGACCCGGCCCCGATCGGGAAGGTAGTCGGTGGCATAGACGCGGATCGTCAGCTTCTGCGGGCGGATCCCATAGGCCTCCGGTGAAAAGGCGACCGGGACGCCGGCCCGGCCGAGGTCCGGGGCGCCTTGCTGAAGGGTCAGCGATCCCTCCGCGCGGTCGTCGGCGCCGGGGTGGGAGGGTTCTCCCTGCCACTCGATGCCGATCTCCCGCAGTCCGAAGTCATCCGCGGCGGTGGCGGTGAAATCCAGCGTCTCGGTGGCCAGCATCGCCCGCGTGCCGGACAGGCCCTCGGTGTAGACCGTCGGCGATTCGTCGGGCACCGCCTCGATCCTCAGCTCGAAGCCCGAAGCACCTGAAAGCCCCAGCGAATCGGTCCATTGCAGGGGCACCCGCAGCGAGGTGTCACGGACGTCGATCGGCAAGGTGGTCGCCTCGGCACCATGGATTTCCATTTCGGCCACCGACAGCGAATCGAGTGGGTCGGATGAAGCCTCAAGCGGCACCACCGGCCCGGCGACGGCGGCGGTCAGGGCACGGTCGGACTCGACCGAGAAACTCACTTTTGAGCCCTTCACCGCGCGCAGCGTGCCGGTGGCGAGGGCGATCTTTTCCTGCGGCCGCTGGAGATAGTCCGGGTAATCGAGCGTGGCCGCGCTGCGGGTGATGGTGGGACGCAGCGAAGGCGTGACGAGGATCTTGTGGATGGCATCGCCGATCTCGACGCGCACGAAATCCCGCTGCAACTGCCCGGGGAACTCGAAGCGATACCCACCGTCGGCCAGCCGGCTGTGGATGGGATCCTGCGAGCCGTATCGGGCCGTGCCGTCGCCGGGCTGCCAGCGGGATTTTTCCGTCAGGTGGAAGTCGAGGGAAAACGCCTCACCCATCGGCACCGCGACCTCGTTGGCGAAGGGCTCGAGCTGGGTGAAGGTGTAGCGCGGCGTTTCCGCCAGCGGAAGCAGCCAGCGGCGGAGTGAGTTCAGGCCCGCTTCCGGGACCAGCGTCAGGGCCGCGCCGGCGATCAGGAACAGCAGGATCACCGCCACCGACCAGCGGCGGTGACGGGAGAGCGGCAGCAGGTCGTCGAGCTTGCGGGTGGACGTTTCGCTGGCCACCGATTCCATCGCCGCAGCCCGCAGGCGCGGCGAGAGCGTGTCCTCGTTCTCGGTCTGGTTGGCCAGGTCGATCACGCCCAGCAGCCGGTCGCCGAGGCCCGGATGTTTGCGCGAAATCAACTTGGCCAGCTGGTCGTGATCGCGATGCCGCCACACCCAGCGGTGCAGCCACAGCGGCGCGAACACGGCGGCAAGCGAGGTGCCGGCGAGCAGGATGACCAGCCGCACCCCAGGCGGCGTGGCGGAGAAGCGATCGATCGCGAAAACCAGCAGGAACGACAGCAGCAGTCCGAAAATGCCCGCGAACACGGCCTCCGAAACCTTGGTCCGCCACAGTTGCCGACGATAGTCCACCAACTGCTGGCGGAGGGACTCCGGCAGGGGCGTGCGGGTCGGTTTCGGATCGAGCATCGGCAGGGTGAAAAATCTAGGAATCTAGGATCGTCCGGGTTTGCCGGAAAATTCCAAAGCATCGGCCGGTTAGCCAGCGGAAATGAAGGTCGGCAAGATTAGGCGCAGTCGTACGGGACGGACTTCGGATCCGCCCCGGGGATGAGCGGCGCCCGCGACGTTCTTCGTCCGGCGGTCCCAGCATGGCGCGTGCCCGGCCGGCGTTGCCGAGGGCGGGTGGCCGGACCATGACACCTTCTTTCTTTGCACCGACCCCGCGTCTCGCGAGGCTGGTAGCGTGAAACTCAAGTTCTGCGGTGCGGCCGGCACCACCACGGGCTCCCAGCACCTGCTGGAGATCAACGGCAAGAAGATCCTCCTCGATTGCGGCCTGTACCAGGGCCGGCGTCACGACGCCTACGAGGTGAACTGCTGCTTCCCGTACTTCGACCCCGCCGAGATCGACATGGTCGTGCTGTCCCACGCCCACATCGACCACTCGGGGAACCTGCCCAACCTCAGTCGCAAGGGTTTCACCGGCAACATCTACGCCACCTTCGCCACCCGCGACCTGTGCACGATCATGCTGGCGGACAGCGCCCACATCCAGGAGCAGGACGTGGAATGGCTCAACAAGCATCGCAAGCGGGAGCACCTGCCCCCGGTCGAGCCACTCTACCACAAGGAGGATGCCGAACGCTGCCTGCGGCAGTTCGTCACGGTGGGCTACGAGCGGCCGATGCCGATCGCCGATGGCGTGACGCTGACCTTTTTCGATGCCGGCCACATCCTCGGCGCCGCGCAGGTGCTGCTGGAAGTGACCGATCACGACGATGGCGGGAAACGGAAGCGCTTTCTTTTCTCCGGCGATATCGGCCGCGGCCAAAACGAGATCCTCAACAACCCGGTGGCGGTGAAGGACGTCGATTTCCTGCTCATGGAGAGCACCTACGGCGGACGCGAGCACGAGTTGCCGCCAACCGGGGCCGACGAAGCCGTGGCGGAGGTTCTGGAGCGATCGCTGAACCGCGGCGGCAAGGTGATGATCCCGGCCTTCGCGGTCGAGCGCACCCAGCAGGTGCTCTACGTGCTGAACCGGCTTTTCCACAACGGGCGGCTACCCCGCGTGCCGGTCTACGTCGATAGCCCGCTGGCGGTCGGGGCGACCGAGATTTTCCGGCTGCATCCGGAGTGCTTCAACGAGGAGGTCTACGAGTTCCTGTTCGATGACGGCATCGATCCCTTTATTTTCGAGGGCCTGCGGCTGGTCCGGGCGGTCAATGAATCGAAAAAACTCAACCAGGTCCAAGGTGCCTGCATCATCATCGCCGCCTCCGGCATGTGCGAAGCCGGGCGGATCCGGCACCACCTCAAAAACGGCATCGGCGATCCGGAAAACACCGTGTTTTTCGTCGGCTACTGCGCCGAAAACACGCTCGGCCGCTTCATCCGCGATGGTCGTGAGGAGGTGAACATCTTCGGGAAAAAGCACCAGGTCCGCGCCGCGGTCGAGGCGATCGACTCGTTTTCCGGACACGCGGATCACTCGGAGCTCATGGACTATTTTCACGCCACCACCGGAAGCAAGTCCAAGGTCTGGCTGGTGCACGGAGAGCCCGAGAAATCGAGGGCCCTCTGCGACGCCCTGCGGAGCGAGCACGGCGGCGAGATCGGCGTCGGACTGCTTGGCGAAACGGTGGTGTTCTAACAGAGCGGGGCTTCAGCGGGCGGGTGCGCCGCAATCCATCGTCACACCGCTTGCCGCCACCGCCTGCGACTGCTACCACCCGGCCCGTGGCGGTGCAAAGTGACGTCAGGGCAGTCCTTCAATACGTGCCGCAGTTCCGCGGCCGGATCTTCGTCGTGCTGATCGAGGCCGGGCTTTTGCCCGAGCCCGCGGTCGCGGAAACCCTGCTCGACCTCGCGGCGCTGGAGGACGTCGGCGTGAAGCTCGTCCTCGGCGTGCTCGGGGGCGACGTGGCGGATCTCTACGACTGGACGCTGGAGTGCGAGATCATGGCCGCCCGCTGCCCGAAGAAGATCGGCGAGCCCGGCGCGGTGGAGGAGGCCAAGGCGATTCTCGACCGCGGCCAGACGGTGATCGTCGATGCCTCCTCGCAGGATCCGCTCGACGAAAAGGTCGTCGATTTCACCCTCGGCATCGGCGCGCTGAAGCTGATCGCGCTGCTGGAGGAGGCCATCCTGATCGATGGCGAACCCGTCCCCGCGGTCCGTGCCGCGGATGCGGTGGAGCTTTCGGGAAAACCCAACGTCACCGGCGGCGCGCTGCTCAAGGCCGCGGCCGAAGCCTGTCGCCGTGGCGTGCCGCGGGTCCACGTCCTCAATGGCCGCCGGCAGGGCGTGCTGGTCGACGAACTGTTCTCGAACGAAGGCGTCGGCACAATGATCCACGCCGATGCCTACCGCGAGATCCGGCCCCTGCGGGAGGAGGACATTCCCGAGCTGCTGGGCATGATCGGGCGCTCGGTCCGCCGCACGAAACTGGTGCCGCGGAACTACGAGGACATCGCCGCGAAGCTCGATGACTACCGCGTGCTGACGGTCGACGACAACGTCGTGGGCTGCGTGGCGCTGCATGAATACCCGGCCGAAGGCCTGGCCGAGGTGGCCTGTCTCTACGTCAAGATGTCACACGAGAGCCGCGGCTACGGCTACGACCTCGTTTACCACGCCGAGGACCTGGCTAGGGAAAAAGGCGTGCCGCGCGTCTATGCCCTCACCAACCGGGCCGCCGACTTCTTTGAGAACCGCGTCGGCTACTCGCCGGCGGAAAAGGACGTGCTGCCCGCCACGCGCCGGGCCCAGCTGGAAGCCAGCGGCCGCGATTCGCGGGTATTCGTGAAGGCCCTGTAGGCGTGCCATGAAAACCTGGATTCTCGAAGGCGACCCGACCCCTCTCGACCGCGGTCACAGCCACGGCCTCGGGGTTTTCGAAACGCTGCTTGCCCTTGATGGCCGGCTCGTTCGGCCGGACTGGCATTTCGAGCGCATGGAGCATGGCTGCCGGGTGCTGGAGATCGATCCGCCCGACCGCGAGGCCATCCTCGCCGCGCTCGCGCCCGAGTTGGGGCGGGGGAGGCAGCGCGTCCGCATCGTCCGCACTGCGGGCGCAGGCTCATTGAATCAACTTCACGGTGAGGGGGCGCGCACCCTTCTCAGCCTCGCGCCCTGTCCGGAACCGCCGGACCGGCTCAGCTTCATCCTCGCGCCGTGGCCGAAGAACGAAGCGTCGCCGCTGGCCGCGGTGAAATGCCTCAGCTACGCCGAAAACCTCCTCGCCCTTGATGCCGCCCGCCAGGCCGGTGCCGACGAGGCGGTCTTTCTCAACACCCGCGGCGAACTCTGCGAGGGCGCGACCTCGAACCTCTTCCTTCAGGTGAAAGGCCGCCTGCTCACACCGCCGCTCTCATCCGGCTGCCTTCCCGGCACCTTCCGCCGCGGCCTGCTGGAGTCCGGCCAGGCGGATGAGGCCGTGCTTGTCCCGGCCGACCTCGCTTCGGCGGAGGCGGTGTATCTGACCTCCGCGACCCGCGGAAAAGTCAGCGCCGAGTGGCGGTCTCAGTCGACCGGCTGAACGGCCATTCGTCTTTTCCCTGTCAGAGGTGAAAGGTTGGAGCGTAGCCTCACGCACCTACTCGCATCACCATGCCCAGACCCGTCACGCTCTTCACCGGCCAGTGGGCCGACCTCCCCGCCGCCGAACTTTTCCCCAAAGTCAAAGCCATGGGCTTCGATGGCGTCGAACTCGCCTGTTGGGGCGACCATTTCGACGTCCAGGCGGCCCTTAGCGACTCCGATTACATTCCGCGGCTCTGGGAGCTGTTGGAAAAGAACGACCTCGGCTGCTACGCAATCTCCGCCCACCTCGTCGGGCAGGCGATCTGCGATCCCATCGACGTCCGACATGAATCGATCCTGCCCGGCCACGTCTGGGGCGATGGCGACCCCGAAAGCGTCCGCCAGCGCGCCGCCCGGGAAATGATTGATGCCGGCAAGGCCTGCCGCAAATTCGTCGATGCCGGCAAGGACTACATGGCCGGCCGCACGCCCGGCTCCGGCAAGGCCGTCGTCAACGGCTTCACCGGCTCGTCCATCTGGCACGCGCTCTACGCCTTCCCGCCGACCAGCCAGGCCTACGTGCAGGCCGGCTTCGACGACTTCGCGGAGCGCTTCGGTCCGATCATGGACGCCTTCGAAAAGGAGGACGTCCATTTCGCGCTCGAAGTCCACCCGACCGAGATCGCCTTCGACATCGCCAGCGCCCAGCGCGCCATCGACGCGCTCGGCGGCCATCCGCGCTTTGGTTTCAACTACGATCCCAGCCACCTGGGCTACCAGGGGGTCGACTACGTGCAATTCATCCGCCGCTTCGCCGAGCGCATCCACCACGCCCACATGAAGGACGTCTGGTGGGGCCATGGCAGCGGCGAGGTCGGCGTGTTCGGGGGCCATACCGACTTCGGGGATCCCCGGCGCTATTGGGATTTCCGCAGCGTCGGCCGGGGCGATATCCACTTCGAGGAGGTCATCGTGGCACTCAACGACGCTGGCTACGCCGGTCCGCTCTCCATCGAGTGGGAGGACGGCCGCATGGACCGCTTCCACGGTGCCACCGAAAGCTGTGCCTACGTCAAGGACCTCGATTTCCCGGTCAACCAAGCCGCCTTCGACGCCGCCTTCGACCGCAAGAACCAGTGAGCTTTTTCCGGCGGTGACTCAAGTAGTTGCGCGCGCAACTTCTTGGGCTTCCCGCAAGGCTGGACTCAGGAAAGCATGAGCGCATTCAAAAGAAAAATCCGCTACGGCATGGTCGGCGGGGGCCGGGGGGCCTTCATTGGGGCCGTTCACCGCATCGCCGCCGCCATGGACGGCCAGATCGAACTCGTCTGCGGCGCGTTTTCCTCCGATCCCCAGCGGTCGAAGGACTCCGGCGCCGATCTTTTCCTGCCGCCTCAGCGCTGCTACGCGACCTACCAGGAAATGATGGAGAAGGAGGCCGCGCTGCCGGCGGACGAGCGCATGGAATTCGTGTCGATCGTCACCCCGAACCACGTCCATTTCCCGGCTGCCAAGGCGGCGCTGGAGGGCGGCTTCCACGTGATGTGCGACAAGCCGGCCACGCTCGATCTCGCCGAGGCGAAGGAACTGGCGAAGATCGTCGCGGAAACCGGCCTGCTTTACGGGCTGACCCACAACTACACCGGCTACCCGATGGTGAAGCAGGCCCGCGACATGATCGCCGGGGGCGAGCTGGGAAAAATCCGCAAGGTGGTGGTGGAGTACCCGCAAGGCTGGCTCGCGACCAAGCTCGAGGACACCGGCAAGAAGCAGGCCGCCTGGCGCTCCGATCCGAAGAAATCCGGAGCTGCCGGCGCATTCGGAGACATCGGCAGCCACGCCGAGAATCTGGCTGAATTCATCACCGGGCTGGCGATTTCCGAACTGGCGGCCGATATCACAACCTTCGTCGAAGGGCGCCTGCTCGACGACGACGGCAACGTTCTGCTGCGCTTTGAAGGCGGGGCGAAGGGCGTCCTCCACTGCTCCCAGATCAGCGTGGGTGAGGAAAACAATCTCAACATCCGGGTGTGGGGCGAGAAAGGTGGGCTCGAATGGCACCAGACGCGTCCCAATACGCTGCGGGTGAAATGGAGTGACAAGCCGGCCGAGGTCTATCGCACCTCCAGCGGCTATCTCTCTCCGGCCGCCGCGGCGGCAAGCCGCACGCCACCGGGGCACCCGGAGGGATACCTTGAGGCCTTCGCCAATCTCTATCGGAACTTCGCCCACCACGTCCGGGCGGTCGCCGATGGCGTGGAGCCGGATCCGCTGACCACCGATTATCCGAAAATCCGTGACGGCGTCCGCGGGATGGCTTTCATCGAGGCGGTCGTGGCTTCTTCGAAGGCCAACGCCTCTTGGACCAAGCTCGACGTCTGAACCTCATCGCTGGAACCTCATGAAACCCGCCCTTTTTCTGTCGCTCGGTGCCTTGGGTGCCGCCCTCTTGATCGCCGCCTCTCCGGAAAACGAACAAGCTCCGGCAGGAGCCGCGGAAAAGATCGCGGAGGCCCTGCCGGCCGACGCTTTCGCCAAGCCGGAAAAACCGCGCAAAGTGCTGGTTTTCTCAAGGACTGCCGGATTCCGGCACGACTCGATCGCCACCGGCAAGGTCGCGCTGGCGGAAATGGGAAAGAAAACCGGAGCCTTCGAGGCGGTGATCAGCGATGATCTCGCGAACTTCGAGCCGGGCAGGATCGACCAGTTCGACGCCATTGTTTTCCTCAGCACGACCCAGAACGCCTTCGACGGAGCGGCCGATGAAAAGGAGCTGCAGGACAGTCTGATGGCCTTCGTGAAGGGCGGGAAAGGCTTCGTGGGAATCCACGCGGCCACCGATACCTTCTACAACTGGCCGGAATACGGCGAGATGATGAATGGCTACTTCGACGGCCATCCCTGGACCTCGGACAAGCAGGTGCACATTGATGTGGAACCCGCTGCCAAGGACCACCCGCTGGCGAAGATGTTCGGCGGTGAATCGATGGAGTTTCCGGAAGAAATCTATCAATTCAAGGAGCCCTACGACTCATCGAAGGTGACCATGCTGCTGCGGCTCGATCCCACGAAAAGCGCCAAGGTCGATGGGATGAAGCGAAAGGACAACGACTATGGCGTGGCCTGGGCGAGGAACTGGGGCAAGGGCCGCGTGTTCTACTGCTCGCTGGGGCACAACCACGACATGTATTGGAACCCCAAGGTGCTGAGGCATTACCTTGCCGGCATCCAGTGGGCGATCGGCGATCTGAAAGCCGAAGTGAAATAAACAACGGGGCGGCGGGCATCGACCGCCGGGCAGGTGGGTGGAGCGGGCAGTTCGGGGTGCTGCTTCGAGGCGGCTACAAGCTGAACAGCCGCGGATGGGCGAAGGTGTCTGCGATGGGGGCGGCGGGCATCGACCGCCGGGCAGGTGGGTGGAGCGGGCAGTTCGGGAGTCGCTTCGAGGCGGCTGCAAGCTGGACAGCCGCGGATGGGCGAAGGTGTCAGCGATGGGGGCGGCGGGCATCGACCGCCGGGCAGGGCGGGTGGCGTTATGGATGGGTGACGGGCCGCTCCGAGGTCCATGATGCGCGGCTTCAAACCCGGTGTGGGAGAAGAACCGACTTCCTTCCCCGCCTTCAACGGCAGGGGTGTGGAAGCGTAAGTAAAACGCGTGATTCCTTGAGGAGTCGGCCGAGTGGGAACTCGACGTGACCGGATGAACCAGTCCGCCCGTCAAGGAGGCGGACTCGGAGAAACTCGAAGCAACATCGAGAGCGCTCGCACTACGGCCTTCCTGCCCGGCAGCCGCAGGCAGCCGCCCCTTTTGCAAGCCGGAGGCTTGCGTCATGGAGCGCCGATGATGAAATCGGCTCGAGTGGTCCCTTGAGGTGGCGGGCTCGGGGGAACTCGGAGCAACATCGAGAGCGGCCGCACTACGGCCTCCCTGCCCGGCAGCCGAAGGCAGCCGCCCCTTTTGCAAGCCGGAGGCTCGCGCCATGGAGCGCCGATGATGAAATCGGCTCGAGTGGTCCCTTGAGGAGGCGGGCTCGGAGAAACTCGAAGCAACATCGAGAGCGGTCGCACTACGGCCTTCCTGTCCGGCAGCCGAAGGCAGCCGCCCCTTTTGCAAGCCGGAGGCTCGCGCCATGGAGCGCCGATGATGAAATCGGCTCGAGTGGTCCCTTGAGGTGGCGGGCTCGGGGGAACTCGGAGCAACATCGAGAGCGGCCGCACTACGGCCTCCCTGCCCGGCAGCCGGAGGCAGCCGCCCCTTTCGAAGAGCCAACGGACCGCGGCAGAGGTGAGCCGCGTGGGAAACCTCAGGTGCACCCACGTGCTTCGCGCCGCGTAAGAAACTTGCAGCTCATGCGGGCCGACGCCGGCTTGCGAGCCTTGGCGACAATCCAGGTCCGAGTTCGTCCTGCAGCCGCCGCCTGCGGACATCCAGGATCTCCTTTCGCGTGATCAGGCCGACGAGGACGGGCGGCGCCCCCCTTTCCACTACGGGGAGCCGGCCAATGCCGTGCAAAAGCATCCGGTCGGCCGCCTCGGCGAGGGACTCGTCGGGGTGGATGACGTGGGGTTCGCGGAGGGCAACTTCTTCCACCTGCGTCTCCCGGTCCGAATGGATGACCTCCAGAAGGTCGGAGCGGGAAATGATTCCTCGGAGAATCCGGTCCTCTCCGACAATCGGGAAAATGCGCGGCTTGCTCAGCGGGTCCGCCTCGTCTCCGGCTTTGACGAGGAGATCCGAGAGCAGGAGTGAAGGGGATACCGTCAGAGGGTTTCGATTCATAACGGCGGAGACCGGCGTCGTGGCAAACAGGTCCGGCTCGTAGTCCTCGGGCACGCGGACGCCGTCGCGGGCCAGCTTTTCGGTCATGATCGACTCCTTCATCAGCACCCGGGAGATCAGCACCGCAAAGGCACAACCCAGAAGGAGCGGCCCGAAGGTTGAAGTGGAATGGGTCGCTTCAAACGCGAACGCCACGGAGGCGAGAAATGCCCGGGACATCCCCGCGAATACCGCGGCCATGCCGATGAGCGCAGCGATGCCGATGGGCAGATCGTTGAACGGCGGCAGAAGAATCAGTGCGTGCGCGACCAGTGCGGCTGTCGTTCCTCCCACCGTCATCACCGGGGCCAGTGTCCCGCCTGCCGTTCCACTTCCAAGGTAAAGGGACCAGGAAAGGAACTTCAGAACGGCGAGCGTGGCGATGGCGCTCACCACCATGTCGCCATCGAGCAAGGCCCGAAGATTGAAGTAACCCGAACCCAGGGTGCGGGGATCGAGCCAGCCGATCAGGCCGACGAGCAACCCGCCGATCGCCGGCCATCCCATGCGCGGGAAAGGGAGGCGCTCGTAGAGGGACTCGATGCGATGGAGGGCCACGGTCATGCCTGCCCCGACCGCGCCGCAAACGAGCCCGATGACCACGGCTCCCGCTGCAATCACCGGACCGGGCGCGTCCGGGGCGGGGAGGGGGAGCATCGGAAAGGGCTGATCCAGGAGTCCGCGCACGGCCATCGCGCTTCCGGCCGCCATGGCCACCGGAAGGAGGCTCCGCGCCTTGAATTCGAAAAGGAGCAGCTCCACGGCCAGCAGCACCCCGGCAAGGGGCGTGCCGAAGACCGCGGTCATTCCCGCCGCCGCTCCCGCGGCGAGCATCACTTTCCGCTCCGCGGGACTGTGGGGAATCCATTGGCCAAAGAGGGAACCGATGCCGCCTCCCGTAGCGATGATGGGACCCTCCGCGCCGAAGGGTCCCCCGGTGCCGATGGAAAGCGCCGTTGCCAGGGGCTTGAGAATGGCGACCCGGAGCGGGATCCGGCTTTGGTTCACCATCACTCCCTGCATCGCCTCCGGAATGCCGTGACCGCTCACTTCGGGCGCCGCGAATCGTGCCACCAGGCCGATGACGAGCCCGCCAGCCGCCGGGACGAAAATGGCCGGCCATCCGAAATGCGAAAAGGTGGCCGGAGCCTCGTGCCAGGAGAATTCACCCCGGAAAGCGAGGTTGGTGATCAGGTGGATCAGCTGGAGAAGGCCGATTCCTGCGACCGCGACCACCGCCCCCACCCCGAGGGCGAGCATCGGCATCCGAAATCGTTCCCGCGACGGGCTCCTCATTTCTCCTCCTCGGCCAGCGATTGGAAGAGAGCGGCGATCTCCGGGCCGATCTGGCCAAGTTCCCGGCGGTGCACATGGCTGAGGTGCTCCAGCTTCGCCTCGGCGGCGGGGGTGAGCGCGAGGACCACCACTCTCCGGTCGGCCTGTCCCGGTTCGCGGGTGATCCAGCCCCCGGCCTCAAGGCGTTGGGCGAGTTCGGCCGTGGTATTCGGTTTGAGGCAGAGCCGTTCGGCGAGGCGTCCCACGCTGGCACGCCCGCCTTCGCTACCGCGAATGACCAGCATCGCCTGGTGTTGGCGGGGAGTCAGCCCTTCGCCCTTGGCGGCGTCCGCGCTGAACTCGAGGAAACGCCGCAGAGCGAAGCGGAAATCCGCAAGACGCGCGTAGTCGCCATCGGAAAGCTTCTTTCGTGAGTCGGACATCGGGCGCAGGGATTAGGTCGTAGTGCGATACTTTGCAAGCGGCTTGTTCACGCCCCGAGGCCGATTCATCGCTTGGTGACCGCGATGAATCCTGAGCTGCACGCTTTCGCTCTGGCATGGCTGTCGAGGTTGTCGTGAAAGCACCGGGGCTGGCGGAAAGGCTCGGCTGCGGATCGCGGCAAAGGGGCAGCGAGTGTCCGGTAGGCGAAGGAAGCCGCTCGATGATGCATGATGCGGGCGAGCGCTGGCGGGTGATGCGGCGGGGAAGGCACTGGCTGAAGGCACCGGCTGTTGGGGTTCTTGGGTTGGCGGGCTCGGGGGAACTCGAAGGAACATCGAGAGCGGTCGCACTGGGGCCTTCCTGTCCGGCAGCCGAAGGCAGCCGCCCCTTTTGCAAGCCGGAGGCTGGCGGCGGGGAGCGCCGATGATGACATCGGCTCGAGTGGTCCCTTGAGGTGGCGGGCTCGGGGGAACTCGAAGCGGCATCGAGAGCGGTTACGCTGGGGCCTTCCTGTCCGGCAGCCGAAGGCAGCCGCCCCTTTCGCAAGCCGGAGGCTGGCGTCGTGGAGCGCCGATGATGACATCGGCTCGAGTGGTCCCTTGAGGTGGCGGGCTCGGGGGAACTCGAAGGAACATCGAGAGCGGTCGGGCTGGGGCCTTCCTGTCCGGCAGCCGAAGGCAGCCGCCCCTTTTGCAAGCAGGAGGCTGGCGTCGTGGGGCGCCGATGATGACATCGGCTCGAGTGGTCCCTTGAGGAGGCGGGCTCGGGGGAACTCGAAGCGGCATCGAGAGCGGTTACGCTGGGGCCTTCCTGTCCGGCAGCCGCAGGCAGCCGCCCCTTTTGCAAGCAGGAGGCTTGCGTTGTGGAGCGCCGATGATGACATCGGCTCGAGTGGTCCCTTCAAGCAGGCGGGCTCGGGGGAACTCGAAGGAACATCGAGAGCGGTTACGCTGGGGCCTTCCTGTTCGGCAGCCGGAGGCAGCCGCCCCTTTTGCAGGCCGGAGGCTGGCGTCACGTGGGCACGAAAAAAGCGGGCATCCGGGGATGACCGCTTCACTCGTGGGAAAGGACCTGGATGGCTTCAGGCGTTGTTTTTGGCGGCGGCCTCTTCGGCCTTCGCTTCCTGCGCCGGGCTGACGTACTTCCAGCGGACCTTGTTGCGCTTCGGAGCGGTGCGCTGCTTGCGGAGCTTGCGCTGGGTCGGCGATTCAAAAGCGCGGCGACGACGCATTTCCTCGAGGATGCCCTCGGTGTCGAGCTTGGTCTTCAGGCGCTTGAGAGCCCGGTCAACGGGTTCGCCCTTCTTTACGATTACGCCACGCAGTTGTTGTTCGGTCATGTGTATCAGTCGTCCTTTCGAGTCGGGGCGCGGAGGCTATCCGCGCATCGGATGTTGTCAAGCGGGGAGTTTCAACGGCCGGCGGGCCGCCACGGGTTCGGAATCCGCCCGGGCCCGGCGCTCTTCGTCGCTCACGCCTCGCGGCCGCAGCATTGCTTGAATTTCTTGCCGGAGCCGCATGGGCAGGGGGCGTTGCGGCCCACGCTGTCGATGTTGAAGCTCGGCGGCCGACGCTTGGGCAGGTTCAGCTTGAAGTCACTGGAGGCGGCCCCCATGGCCTCGGGATGGATGTGGGCCGAGTTGCCGGTCGAGGCCACGTTCTGGTTGGGAACCTGCTGCTGGGGGGCGTGACGTTCCTGCATGGCCGCGAAGTGCTGGCGCAGGAAGTCCTCAATGCGGCTGGCCGAGCGGAAGAGGTTCTGCAATGCCTCCTGGTCGATGCCTGCCATGAGGTCGATGAACAGCTTGTAGGCCTCGTTCTTGTATTCGATCAGAGGATCCTTCTGACCCTGGGCGCGCAGCGAAATGCCCTCGCGCAGGGCGTCCATGTTGTAAAGGTGGGCCTGCCACTCTTTGTCGATGGACGCCATGATCATCCGGCGCTCCTCGTTTTCCAGAATCTCCGGCGGCAGGTTGCCGACGCGGGCCTCGTAGACTTCCTTTACCTTCGAAACGATCACGTCCGAGATCGACTCGGCGGTGGCGTGCTCGATGTCGAGGTCTTCCGGCGCGATGCGGATCGGCAGGGTGCCGTTCACCCAGTGGAGCAGCTCGTTGTAGTCGGGCGATTCCTCGTCCCGCTCGCTGAGATATTCCTCCACCTTGGCCGGTACGGCCTTTTCGATGATCTCGTTGACCAGTTCGCGAGGGTCCTCGGTGGTGAGCACCTCGTTGCGGTAGCCGTAAACGACCTCCCGCTGCTGATTCATTACGTCGTCGAACTCAAGGATGCGCTTCCGCCAGGTGTAGTTGCGCTGCTCGACGCGCTTCTGGGCGGTCTCGACCGACTTGTTGAGCCACGAGTGCTCGAGCGCCTCGCCTTCCTCCATGCCGAAGCGCTCCATCATGTTGGTCATGCGGTCGGCCGCGGCGAAGTTCCGCATCAGGTCGTCTTCGAAGGAAATGTAGAACTGACTCAGGCCCGGATCCCCCTGGCGGGCGCAGCGGCCGCGCAGCTGGCGGTCGACGCGGCGGGATTCGTAGCGCTCGGTGGCGATGACGAACAGGCCGCCGAGCTCGGCGACGCCCTTGCCGAGTTTGATGTCGGTGCCGCGGCCGGCCATGTTGGTGGAAATAGTGACCGCCTTCGGCTGGCCGGCGGCAGTGACGATGTCGGCCTCCCGAGCGTGGTTCTTCGCGTTGAGCACCTCGTGCGGGATCTTGGCCCGCTGGAGCATGCGGGAGACCGTTTCCGAGGCCTCGACCGAGGCGGTGCCGACGAGCACCGGCTGGCCCTTCTGGTGGGCTTCCTCGATTTTCTTGATCACCGCGTTGTATTTCTCGCGGCGGGTCTTGAAGACTTGGTCGTTGAGATCCTTGCGCTGGTTCGGGCGATTGGTCGGGATCGGCAGGACGTCCAGTTTGTAGATGTCGGAAAACTCGGCGGCCTCCGTTTCGGCGGTGCCGGTCATGCCCGCCAGCTTCTCGTAGAGACGGAAGTAGTTCTGAATGGTGATCGTCGCGTAGGTCTGGGTCTCCTTTTCGATGACCACGCCTTCCTTGGCCTCAACCGCCTGGTGGAGTCCATCCGACCAACGCCGGCCCGGCATTTTCCGGCCGGTGTTTTCATCGACGATCATCACCTTGCCGTCCTCGACCACGTATTGGACGTCCTTTTCGAAGACGCAGTAGGCCTTCAGCAGCTGGGAGATGTTATGCATCTTCTCCGCCTGGTGGTCCATGCGGTTCTGGGCCTCCTCCTTGCGGGCCTGGCGGTCCTCGTCGGTCAGCTCGGGATCGGCATCGATCTCGGCCAGCACGCTGCCGAGGTCCGGCAGCACGAAGGCCTCCGGATCGCCGGGAGAAAGGAACTCGCGGCCCTTTTCCATCAGGTCGGCGTCGTTCGCCTTCTCGTCGATGGTGAAAAACAGCTCTTCCTTCAGCTCGAACAGTTCCTTCTTCTGGGCGTCCTGATAGAAGGACAGCTCGGTTTTCTCCAGCAGGCGGCGGGTGTCCGGCTCCTGCATCATGCGCAGCAGCTGGCGGTTGCGGGGCTGGCCGAGCTTGACCTTGAAAAGATTGCGGCCGGCAGCTTCGGGGTCGGATTCGAGCAGCTCCTTGGCTTCGTTGACGAGCTCGTTGCAGAGCAGCGTCTGGCGCTTCACCAGCTGGTCGACGAGCGGCTTGTAGCGGTCGAACTGGTGGCTGGAGACGGTCGAGGGCCCGGAAATGATCAGCGGCGTCCGGGCTTCGTCGATCAGGATCGAGTCGACCTCATCGATGATGGCGAAGTAGTGGCCGCGCTGCACCTGGTCCTCCTTCGAGCCGGCCATGCCGTTGTCGCGCAGGTAGTCGAAGCCGAACTCGGCGTTGGTGCCATAGGTGATGTCACAGCCGTAGTGCTCGCGGCGCTCCCACGGCGGCATCTGGTTCTGGATGCAGCCGACGGTGAGGCCGAGGTACTTGAATACGGCCCCCATCCACTCCGAGTCGCGGCGGGCGAGGTAGTCGTTGACGGTGATGACGTGGACGCCGAGGCCCGTCAGCGCATTGAGATAGACGGGCAGGGTGGCGACCAGGGTCTTGCCCTCACCGGTTTGCATTTCCGCGATCATGCCGCGGTGCAGGGCGATCCCCCCGACCAGCTGGACGTCGAAGTGGACCATCTCCCACAGCATCTCCTGGTCGGAGACCGAAATGGTGGTCCCGTTCAGCCGGCGGGCCGCATTTTTCACCACCGCGTAGGCCTCGGGCAGGATCTGGTCGAGGTAGCGGGCGCGGGACTTCTGGAACTGCGGCTCGATTTCGCGAAAGGCGGCCTTGGCGGCCTCGATCGACTCGACACTGGGTTCGACGCCGGCCGGGAGTGAGGGAAACTCCTCGCGCAGATCGGCGAGGCGGGCCTCCACGGACGCGGCCGCTTCCTCCAAGGCGGCGGTGTCGGCGCGCTCGAGCTGGGGCTTCGGCGGCGCCTTGAGTTCATGGTAGCGGGCGAGGTGGGCCCGCCATTTCTCGGTCAGCTCGCGGAGCTTGTCTTCCGGCTCGTTCTGGAGCGCCTCTTCGATTTCCTTGATCCGCTCGACGGTGGGGCGGATGCGTTTCAGTTCACGCTGGTTCTTGGAACCGACGATTTTTTGCAAGATCCACTTGATCATGAGAAAGCTGGGTTCGCCGCCGGCGAGGCACCGGCGGGGGCGGCGTCTTTACAACGCGATTCCCCCCGGTGCAAGCCGCACGGGCCCTCCAAATTTCCCACGCTTCGGCCGGCTGGCAAGCGGCGTCCCTCAAGCGCGCGATCCGCGGCGCCCGGCGACCCACGCCAGGCCGGCCATCGTCATCAAGGCAGCCGAGGGTTCGGGCACCGGGAGGTAGTCGTAGGAGACCATGACGGAACCCCCGGAAATTTCAGCATAGGTATCGAGGTAGAGTCCCTCGACGTTGTTGAATTGGAAGTTTCCGACCGCCGGCACCACGATGGTTCCCTTCAGCACCTCGACATTTCCGCTGCCGACGAAATCCGCGGTGTCGGCCCACGAGATGATGTCGGTTTCCCCATCCGAAAAGTCGTGGAAGCCGATGACCGAGCTGCTGTCGCTGAAGTTCCCGGTATCGACGTCGTAGCTGGATGGAAAATACTCGCTGGTCTCGCCGAGGACGTAGTGGACCCCGGGCTCGCTGGTCTTGGCCATGTGGATGCCGACTTCGAACGAAAAGGAATCGACGCCTCCATGCCAGTCGTCGAGGGGCTCGATGACCGGACCGATTTCAAAGGTCGCCTCGGCGGCGAAGTCATAGGCCGCGGAGACCCGGATGGCGGTCAGCGTGCCGAGGGTCGGATCGAATTTCGGGATTCCTCCGACGATCACGTACTCGGCGAAGATGCCATTGGTTCCGAAGTCGGCCTCAGTGAGCGAGGAGCTGTTGCTGCCGAAGCCGAAGCTGCCGGTGTAGGTCACCGTTTCCGATAGGGAAACCTGGGCGAGGGCGAGGGAGGGGGCGCAGGCAAGGAGCGAAATGAAGAGCGGGGGAACTTTCATCACCTTGGCGTCCTACCAAGGATGGCGGGTTCCGCGCAAATCCATTCGGCCTCCATCGCTTTCCCCGACATTCGGGGATCGCTGGAAGTTCGCCGCTTTTTGATGTCAGGACCGGGCCGCAGGCCCCTCAGATCTTCATCGCGTTGAAGCCGCCATCGACCACGATTTCGGTGCCGGTGATGAAGGCCCCGGCGCGGTTCGAGGCCAGTAGCAGGGTGGCGCCGATGAGATCATCGGGGCTGCCGAAGCGGCTCATCGGCGTCTGGCGCAGGATGTCGAGCACGCGGCTCTCATCGAGCACCTTGCGGTTCTGCTCGGCGGGGAAAAAGCCGGGCACCAGCGTGTTGACGCGGACCGAATACTCGGCCCACTCGCGGGCCAGGTTTTTCGACAGGTTGTGGACCGCCGCCTTGGTGGCGGAGTAGGTGAACACGCGGCTGAGGGGGACGATGCCGGACATCGAGCCGAGGTTGATGATCGAGGCGGCGACCTCGTTTTCGATGAAGTATTTCCCGAACACCTGGCAGGAGCGGAACACGGCGGTCAGGTTGGTGTCGATGATGCGGTGGAACTCATCTTCGGGAATGTCGAGGAATGGGGTGGGGGCGTTGATGCCGGCACCGTTGATCAGGATATCGACCTGGCCGGATTTCTCCACCACCTGGTCGAGGAGCTTCTTCATCGACTCCGTGGAGGTGACGTCGACCGGCATGAAATAGCCCTCGCCGCCGAATTCGGCGATCCGCTCGAGCTTCTTCTCGCCCTTTTCGCGGATGCGGCCGACCAGCACCACCTCACAGCCGGCGTGGGCGAGACCTTCGGCCATCACCCCACAGAGTTCGCCCGTGCCGCCGATGACGACGGCCGTCTTGCCCTGGAGCCCGAACATTTCCTTGAGAAAACCAGCGGTTTGCATGCTGCGGAGCATGGCCGAGCCGGCGCAGGAGGCAAGGGGGGAGTGTCGGCCTTTGAGTCAATCGCGGATCCCCCCGGTATCGCCAGGGCGCGTAGCCTTCGCGGCGGAGCTTGGCGACCGGGATCGAGGCGGCGTTGACGCGCCACACGGGAAACGGGCCGGCCTCGTAGGCGAGCACGGATTTTCCGCCGCGGTCCCAGCCGGCGAAGAGCACGACGTGGCGGTCGTTGAGCAGGATGTCGCCGGGCTGGAGGTGATCCCAGGCGTTCAGGGGCTGGCAAATCGACGGCAGGTCCTGGGTGGAGACGGACCGGGCGAGCCGCCAGCAGCGGGAAACGAAGCCGGAGCAGTCGATCCCGCAGGCGTGGCCACTGGTGCCGGCGTCGCCAAGGCGGCGCTTGGTGGGGGTGGAGATATCCCCGGCCGCCTCGCCTCGATCCAGCGAGGAAAGAAATTCCCGCGGGGTGTCGAAGCCGCCCCACTGGTAAGGCATTCCGATGGCAGCTTCGCCGGCTTTCCACCAGCCGCGCTCGGGCAGAGAGGCGTCGGGGGTGTGAACTTCGATGCCGTCGGCGTCCGGCCCGTGCAGCACGTGGCGCTCCCCGGGCCTCCATTTCACCCGGGTGTAGGCAAACGCCGTGGCGATGGCCTCGCCGCGGGTCACGGAGGGCGCGGGCGACGGTATCGCGAGCGGATCGGGCGCGCAGGCGGCGACACTAAAGATAGCGACGCATGACCCCGCGAGCCTGCGCCAGATAGCCGCCGCCGAAGAGCAGGGCGTGGTTGAGCAGGTGGTGGAGGTTGTAGAGGCCGTGGAGCGTGGCTTCATCATCGGGCGCGGGGCGGTGGTGTCGGTAGGCTTGGTAAAAGCGCGGCCCGAAGCCACCGAAAAGGCGGGTCATGGCCAGGTCGGTCTCGGCATCGCCGTGATAGACGGCGGGATCGAAAAGGACCGGAGTGCCGTCGGAAAGGAAGCCTTTGTTTCCCGCCCACAGGTCGCCGTGGAGCAGGCTGGCGGGCGGGTCCGCCGGCAGCAGCTGGGGCAGCACTTCGAGAAATGCATCGCTCTCCGGGATCACATTTCCCTGCCGGCGCAGCAGGCGGCAGACATGACCGATGCGCTGGTCGCGGAAAAACCCCGGCCAGGATGCGGTCGGGTGGTTCGGCTGCGGCGTGGACCCCAGGTAGTTGTCGTGGGGAAAGCCGAAGACATCGGCGGTGGATGCGTGGAGGGCGGCGAGTTGTTCGCCGAGGGCGGCTTCGTCTCCGGATGAGGCAAGGTCCAGGGCCTCGAGGGCCAGCCAGGCGGTGTCCCCGGTGAGGCCGTGGCCGAGGACGACCGGCACGCGGATCGTGCCGACGGCGGCGAGGGCGCGCAGGCCCTCGGCTTCGGCGCGAAAGGGGTCCGCGTGGTGGGCGGAGTTGGTTTTGATGAACCACTCGCCCCACCGGTAGCTGTCGTGGATGCATCCGCCGGACACGGGCCGCGGCTGGCCGGAAGGCCGCGGACCGAGTTCGCGGGCGATGGCGTGAAAGTCGGGCATGAGGGAGGGTGGCGCAATCCTCCGGCTTGCGAAAGGAAAGCCGGGGTCCGATCGGCTCGAGTGGTCCCTGAGGTGGCGGGCTCGGGGGGACTCGAAGCAACATCGAGAGCGCTCGCCCTGCGGCCTTCCTGCCCGGCAGCCGAAGGCAGCCGCCCCTTTCGCAGGCCGGAGGCTTGCGTCGTGGAGCGCCGATGATGACATCGGCTCGAGTGGTCCCTTGAGGAGGCGGGCTCGGGGGAACTCGAAGCGACATTGAGAGCGGTCGCACTGCGGCCTTCCTGCCCGGCAGCCGAAGGCAGCCGCCCCTTTCGCAGGCCGGAGGCTTGCGCCATGCCTACAGCATATCCCGCGTCACCTCATAGCGGGCGGCGCAGCGGGGGCACTGGACGATGATCTGGTTTTCCCCGTGGAAAAGCTCGTCGGCCTTGTCGCGCCACGGGGCGAGGACCGGCAGGATTTTTCCCAGATCGCAGCCGCAATGGAATCGGAAGCGACGGGTCTCGAGCAGCTTGGTTTCCTCGGCCTGTTCGAGCCCGGAGACGGCCGCGACGTCGAGCGCGCCAAACCACTCCTCGTCGTAGTCCGGCTGGGCGGCGACGAGGACGAAGGTTTCGTCGGGCAAACGGAACACCTTCGCCGGCCGCTGCTCGGACTGCATGTAATACTGCTCCACCCAGAACAGCGGGTCGCGGCCATCGATCTGGAGCGTGGAAGTGCGCGGCTCGGCCCCCGGCTGGGTGGTGGTCTGGGAATAAAACAGATCGCGATCGGTCTCCCGGACGTCCTCGGTGAAAAGACGGCCGGTGATGCTTTCAGGGATCGATCCGCCGGTGGCGAAAAGGTTCACGCGGGGTGCGCGCAGGTTCACGGTCCAGGCGATCGTTTCCGCCCACGGGCGGGCGACGAGATGCAGCGTGAGCCCGGCGAGCAGGTCCTTGAGCATCGAATCAAGCTCCTCGGGATTACGCAGCCCGTACTGCATCAGGTGCAGGTAGTAGTCGGTGTAGATCGGCGTGAACTGGGCGCGGACGGCCAGCACGTTGCGATGACGCACGAAGATCGACTCGACGCGGGTGAATTCCTCGACGGAGATGGGCTCGGACACGGGCCCGCGCTACGCGCGGAAACGGCGGGTGCCAAGCGTGAAGTGGATCAGAGAAGCGGGTCCAGGCGCTCGTGGGTGGTGGCGAGGTAGTTGGTCGTCGAGTTCGGGTTGGAATGCGACCTTCAGGCCGCCCGCTTGGCATGCGGCATCATGAATAGGAAGCTTTTCGCCGAAGCACTTCCAGACGCAACCCCGGATTGTGCCCCCTTCGATGGCCTGATAGGTAATCGGGCCTTCTTCCATGAGTATGCTCCAACTGATCTCCGACGAGCCCTGCCTCGATATCGAGCACCTGCCCGAGCGCAAGCGGCTCATCGAGCAGATCGCCCACGCGGTGGCCAACAGTGATCCGCCGCTGGTGGTCGGAGTTCATGGCGATTGGGGCTCTGGGAAAACCAGCTTCCTCCACGCGCTCCAATATCACCTTTCGGGGCGCTGCCCGCAGAATCCGGCGGCAGGCGAGGGAGGGGTTGCTCATCCGCACATCGTTCCCATCTGGTTCGAGGCCTGGCGTTATCAGCACGAGAGCGCGCCGGTGGTGGCCCTGCTCCACGAGATACGGTCGCAGCTCTCCTTCGGGCAGAAGTTTCTCACCTCTGCGGGCAAGATGAGCGAAGTCGCCATCCGCGGAGCCTTGATGTCCATCGAGGACGTCACGAAGAAGATCGGCTTCCAAGCCTCCAAGATCCAAGAGGCCGGAGAGGCATGGGAGCGCGAGAACCTCGCCACCGCGCTTCCTTCCGCGCAACTCCGCGAGTTCCTTGATGAGGCCCTCGGCAAGCTGCTGGGAGAGGAAGAGGACAGCGGGAAAGACCGTCGGCTCGTCGTCTTCATCGACGACCTCGACCGCTGCGAGCCGGAAACCGCTTACCGTCTCCTCGAATCTCTCAAGGTCTACCTCAACCTTCGCCGTTGCGTCTTCGTCCTCGGCTTGAATCAGCGGGAGGTGGAACGGGCGCTGGCCAAGGTGATGCCTTCCAACCGCAACGGGTCTGCGGACCTCATGATCCGGGCGCATGAATACCTTGAGAAAATCTGCGCCAACGTCTGGCACCTGCCTCTCGTGTCACCGGCCGCCCAAGAGACCCTGCTGAGGGAGTGGCTCGGGGACCAACTCGACGACGAGTTTATCGAAGCGGTGATCGCTCTCCTCCATGCTCACCAATTCCTCCCCGCCAACGCCCGGCGGATCAAAGCCTTCGCCAACGCCTTGCTTCGGCTCTACCAGTCCGGTGTGAACGACGAAACGTCGACCGCACCGTCTTCCTCGGACGCTCCTCTCATGTGCATCATCGCCTGCCTCCAGCAGTTCCATCCCCGCCTCTGGCGTCACGTGGAATCGGAGCCGGGGTTCTTTTTCGAATTGCATGGGTTTGCTCGCGGTTCGGATAAGAAAGCCCGTTTAGGCCCCGGCCAGATATACGAGAACAGCTACCTCCACCCCGAACTCGCAGCGCTTGAGCTGCCGGGGGAAGGGAAGGTAGGACAGCAAGGGTCGGTTGAGTTTGAAACACGATTCACTGACCTCGCCTACGGAAACGTCCTCCATTGCCAACGTCTCGTTGCCAACGCAGGGGTGAATCTCAATGACCTGAAAACCTTTCTCGGCCACTGACCATGTTCGTAACCACTGCTGTCCAGTTCGGCCCCACCAAGCCTGATCGCGAGAGGTTCATCCACCCCTTGGATCACACCGGGTTGATCCGCTATTTCGAGCAGCTCCGGTTGGTCCATGGGAGCGTGAAGTTGCTCGGTCTGCCGGATGTGGACGAGCGGAACGATGACCTGCCGCTCCGCTCTCTCTTCGTCGAGCCAAGGGTGGGGCCGGAGCAACTCGGCACCCGGGAATTCAATGAAGCCACGGCGCTCAAGGCCACCCAACCTCTGTTGGAGGCTCTGGTAGAACACCAACGTTTGGTCCTGCTCGGCGATCCCGGCACGGGAAAGACCACGGTCACGAACTGGCTCTGCACCGCCCTGGCCCAACCGCTGGAGAACGAGGTGAGCGGCACGCTTGGGCGACTCGTGCCTCTGCCCTTCATTCTGCGGGACCTTCCGCTGGGCGTGTCCCTCAGCTGGGATGTGCTGCTGGAGCAATTCCTCAGCCGCCCATTCGCCGCGCCGTTGGCGAAAGACCGGGACCTGCTGGAAAAGCTCCTCGACTCGGGCCAGGCCGTCATCCTCCTAGACGGCATCGATGAAGTGGGAGGTATCGCTCGCCGCAAGGTGCTGAGAGATGCGGTGTGGGAGGGGTGGCACAAGTGGTCGCGCTGTCGCTGGGTTCTCACCTCACGGGTGGTCGGGTATTCCGAAATGGACTTCTCCCAGGAGTGCTTGCCGATGGCAGGTTTCAGATTATTCCTAGATGCCGATCCATCGGGAAGTCGCAATCTCCTGCCTTCCGAAGCGGAAGATGACGAAGGTGTATTGGCCGCCGCCCAAGATCGAAGGGCCTCGATCGAATTCGCTGAGATCCTTCATCTCTCGCCCTTCACCGACCGCCAGGTCCGTCAATTCATCGAGAACTGGTTCCGTCTCCGCGAGCCCGACCCGGCCCTAGCGCAAGAGACCACGAAGAACCTGATCGAGGCCCTGAATGCCGATGCAGGAACCAAGGAGCTGGCACGCATCCCGAACCTCCTCACCCTCATCGCCCTGATCTACCGTGTGCGGGCGAAGCTGCCGGACGGCCGGGCGGAACTCTACCTTCAGATCTCCCAAGCCTACCTCAAGACCATCGACGAGTTCCGCAAGCTCAAGGACCTGCCTCCCTACACCTTCGAGGAAAAGATGTCGTGGCTCGCCCGGGTGGGCTGGGAGATGCAACTGGCCCGGACAGCGGGTGGTCAGATCGAACGCGAGGATGCACCCGAAGGTGAGCCTCGGGAGTATCTCGCCACCGAAGCCGAGGTCCGGGGGTGGCTCGAGAAGGCGATGGAAACACGCTTCGGCAGTGAGGCGGGGGTCGAGGCCGAGAGATTCCTCGACTACGTGCAGCGGCGCACCGGGCTGCTGCTGGCCAGGGGCGAGAAGCGCTTCGGCTTCCTCCACCTGAGTTTCCAGGAGTTCTTCGCCGCCCGGTACCTCGCCGCACAAATCGTCAAGCCAGTCTGGGCAAAGGGGAATCTTTTCCCGAACCTAGGGGGAGAAGATATCAGCCCGACTTCCATCACTGCTCTCCGCGGCTACTGCGGCACCACCCTATGGCAGGAAGCGCTGGTCTTCCTCTTCGAGACGCTCGCCATCGACTGGTGTGAGCCGATCTTGGAAAGGCTCTATTTGGAAGCATCCACGCTCCCATCCGACACCGAAAAACAAAATATCCAGCCCGAAGACCGAGCCCGCTGGCTGCTCGCCGCTCGGATCGCCGGGGATCCTCATGTGGCTCTGTCCCAAGACCTGCGCCAGCGCCTCATGGAAGCCTGCTGGCGGTGGGAGCTGAATCGATGTTCCAACGAAGGCGAGGGGGAATGGTGGTCCGCGAGAAACGGAGTATCTCAGCAACTCTTTGCTAGGAGAGATATGCTACAAAGTGCTTGGAATTCTCTCAAGGAAGCATTCCGGGAAAGAAGCTCACAGAGTTGGCTTGACCTCAGCGGCTGTGTCTCCTTGGTCGATCTCTCACCATTAAGGGACTTAGCGGGTCTACAAAGGCTCTCCCTCGACGCTTGCGCGTCTCTGGCTGACGTGAGACCGCTGAAGAAGCAGGAGGAACTGCATACTCTCTGCCTTAGCGGGTGCGCCTCCCTAGTCGATGTGGAGCCCCTGAAAGATTTGAAGCGCCTCGACTTCCTCGATTTGAGCGGGTGCACCTCCTTGGTCGATCTTGAACCGTTGAAGGATCTACAGGGCTTGCAGGGTCTAAACCTTAGTGGCTGTGCGTCATTGACTGATTTCGAACCGCTAAAGAATCTGAAAGGCTTGAAGTGGCTCAACCTCAGTAGCTGTGCGTCGTTGGTGGATTTGGAGGCATTACGAGGCCTGGAAGGCTTGGAGGGGCTCGACCTCAGCTGTTGCACGTCTTTGGTCGATTTGGAACCGCTGAAGGAACTGACAGCCTTGGAAGAGCTTGACCTTAGCGGATGCAGGGCCACTAGCAATGTGTGGGCGCTCAAAAATCTGAAGAACTTGAACGGGCTCAACCTTGGCGGCTGGGAGTCTTTAGTTGATATAGAACCACTAAGGGAGCTGAAAAGCTTGGAGGGGCTCGATCTCAGCGGCTGCAGATCCTTGGTGGACGTGGGACCGCTTGAGGATCTGACGAGCCTGAAATGGCTTGATCTCAGCGGCTGTTCATCCTTGGAGAGCGTGGGCGCACTGAAGGATCTGAGGAGCTTGGTGGAACTTAACCTGAATGGCTGCAGGTCCTTGGCCGATGTGGGGAGTCTGAAAGATCTAGAAGCCTTGAAGAGTCTCTCCCTCCTAAACTGCACGTCCTTAGTAGAAATGAGGCCACTGGAGGATCTAGAGGCCTTGCGCTTTCTCATCCTAGAGGAACTTGGGAATCAATTTCCGGAAACGGTCACGAGGCTGCGGAAACGAGGGGTGGGGGTGTATTGATTCGCCCGGAGGTCGGGTCATTATCCGACCGGATCTCGGGTCATCGTCCGACCGGATGCGGAGTCGACATCCGGTCGGATCTGGTGCCCGGTGCAGGACCGGGTTGGGCGTCAGGGGACGGTGAGGGTGGCGTCCAGAGTGCCGACACGTACCTCAGCGCTCTTGTTCACCCGGGCGCGGACCTGCAGGCTGTAATCGCCGCTGGCGAGCGCCGGCGTCAGGAAGACGAGCTGGCCGGGCTTGTTGATGGAAACCACGGTGACCTTGGTTTCACCTCCTCCACTGGCGATGAAATAGACGCCCTCGTCCGCCTTCCCGGGATCGAACTTGAGACGGCTGCCGGCGAGGGTGCCGATATTCGAGGGGGTGAGCGCTCCGTTGGCATCGCCGCTGGCGGCATCGAGGAACTGCAAGGGGACGGGCATGGGGGTGACGGTCTCCTCTTTCTGCACCGAGGCATCGGCCCGGACGCGGGCGATGAAGCCCTGCGAGGCGGTGGCCGTGACACTCAGGGAGTGGCGGGAGGCGTCATAGCCATCGCCGGGCCCCACGAACACGCCTTGGAGGCGCGGGTAGAGATCGACGATGCCGGCCAGGTCCACGCGGTAACCCTCCTTGAGCAGGGCCAGGGCGGCCTCGTCGAGGAGGTTCATGACGGCGAGGAGGTCGGCTTTAGTGACCGTGCTGCCCATGGAGAGCATGCGGTCGACAAGATCCTCGCCACCGGCACGGCCGGTGATCTGGATCTGGGCATAGTAGTCGTTGGGGTCCGGGGTGAGGACGTTTTCGATCAGACTATATTTGATCATGGTTTGGTGTTGGTTGCAGCGGGGGGAGAAAGGAAAGTTCGTATGACCTCATGAGAGGGATGCGCAAGGGCAGCCGGGAGAAACCGGTCCAGGCCATCGGATAGGGGATATCGAGTGCTATTCCCACGACTGCAAGAATGGCAACTTCATGAACCGAAAGACGTCTCGTTGTCGAGCGACAAGTGTTTCATCGCTGCTAGATAACAAAGGGGCAGAGGCGACGTGCCTCGTTCCGATCGTGTGCGGGAGCGAAGCCGATCAAGGCAAAGACTGCCCTGTGGACTGGAGCTTCCCCACTGCTTCGGCCACCAGTGGGGCATGAAGCTTCAAACCTTCGAGGTCCAAATTTCCGCATTTGAATTGGTCATACCAATGTTTGCGGCTTCTCACGACTTTCGTTCCGTTTCTAAGCCTCAGCTGCTTCAGAGTGAACTCGGCCTGGGGCACCTTCTCCGGAGGAATGTGATCCGTGAGAATCAGCTGCATGGAGGGCAAAAGAACTTCGAACCAACCGTCCTCGACGTCGAAAGGGTCGAGCACCTTGTCGTCATGATTGCGCTTGGATCCATTGACCGAGCCGACCACGAACCGGTAGTTGCTCCATTCGTATGCCAGGCCGGGGTGGTTCTTGATGGATAGGTAGTGCTCGACCTGACCTTCTGCAATCCACATGGCCCACCAACCGCAACGCTGGTGAAACGCGTTTGAGAGGTGAGCTTCGTATTGCGTCCAGTAGTTGGGGAAGTCGGAAGCATTGAGGTGTTCCCCCCGCAGACGACGGGTGGCCCACCATACGGTCCCACGCTCGCGGCACTCCTTGTCGAAATCCGGCGGCTCAGGAATGGGGTGGGCTACCGGGATCATGACGACTCCTTCACACGGTCAAAATAGGGCTTCCACAGCGGCCAGAACTCGTCTTCTCCACCGAGAGCCTTCCGTAGCTCGTCATGGATGGTAGCGGCTGCTTCCGAAGGTGCCTTCGCGGGGACGGGATGCTTGGCCATGAAGTCGTTCGCCGCCTCAATCGCCTTCTGTGCCGCTACCGGATAGCTGCTGGGCAGGCCAAAGGAATCCGACTCCAGCCAATGCTCCGCAGCTCCGAGCTTGTGAAATGGGATGCACTCGAATTCGACCTTTCCGTCTTCCAGGTCGAAGTCGAAAAGCCGATCGGATTCGTCGCTCCAGAGGGACTCGACCGATCCGGTGATCAGAGGGGAATGGGTGGTCGCAATGATCTGCACGGAGTCCGCCTCGTCCTTCATCAGCAAGGACCGGACTACCTCGTGAAGCGCGGGCAGGAACACGCGCTGCCACTTGGGATGGAGGTGGGCTTCCACTTCGTCGAAGAGTAGAACCATTCGGCGAGTTGGCTTCTCACGTCTGATCTCGGACTGAATGTGGTGCTCCCGCCATGCCCACACCAGCAGGTAAGCCAGCGCAAGCACCCGCCTCATGCCGGACGCGGCCAATGTCACAGGAACCCTTCCATACGGCATTTGGATCGTAGGGATTTCCATGGCATCCCGCCCCAAGCGCTCCGCTGGCCCGATCTGCATCACTTCGGTTTCACTGGCGGAAAGCTGCTCCAACACCGCCTGAAGCGTCTTGAAATCACCGTTACCCTTCAGTCGCCAGTTCTCCACGTCTCGCAGGAAGCCGTTGCAGATGACACGTTCATCGCGACTCCCACCCTCTGACAACCCGTTCCAGACATCCGCGGCCCGAAAGTGGATCGCTTCGCCGCCTTTGAAAGAACCATCGGAGCTAAGGACCGGCTGCCAAACGGAGAAGCCACCGTCAATTCGTGCATAGAGGACAAGTGACTGGTTGATGGTGCGGCTCGCTCCTTGAGATGCCTCTGAGTTCACCCACATCCGCATCCCGAAGTCGAATGCTTGGCTTACGGATACCGGACCTTCTTTAGCATCCGCCCGACACACAGAGAATCCGATCGTGGGTGGATCCTGTTTGTCAGCGGTCGGCGACGGGTAAAATGCTCGGTTGCCGGCGAAGGACCAAGTCAGCGCATACCAGCAGGCGTCCAGGAGGAAAGTCTTGCCGAGACCGTTGTCACCGGTGACGAGGTTCACGCGCTCTCCGAACTCCGCTTCGAGGTCTGGAGCGGGGCCGATCTGGTGAAGTTGGAGGTGGGTGAGCATCGATTCCGGCGGCAAGGTATCGGCTGGACCGGGGTGATGTCACGCTTTCGCCTCCAGACGGCCTCGAGGGCTAAAGCAGCGTCTCAAGCCGCTCCTTCGCCACGGCGAGGTAGTGGTCGTCGAGCTCGATGCCGGTGAAGTGGGCGAGGCCCATCCGTTTGGCGGCGACGGCCGAGCTGCCGATGCCGAGGAAGGGGTCGAGGAGGCGGGTTTCTTCGCCTTTGCCGTGGAGGCGGACGCATTGCTCGACGAGCGCGACCGGGAAGGTGGCGGGGTGGGGGCGCTCCTTGTCGCGGGAGTTGATGGTCTCGTAGGGGATGAACCAGGTGTTGCCGCGGCAGCGGAGGTCCTGGCCGCCGGTGTGGCCCCAGCGGGCGATGTTCGACTTGTCCTGATAGGGCACGCCAGCACCGCGGCGGTCGAGTGGGACATCGCCGGTCTTGGTCAGATGGAAGACATACTCATGGCAGTCGTTGACGTAGCGCTTCGAGTTGATGGGTTTGAAATGGCCGGCGCTGATGGACTCGCCGGAGCGGGTCTGGACGGTGATCGACTTGATCCAGTGGAAGGTGTTCTGGAGGACGAAAAGCTCGTCGGTGAGGGCGAGCAGGACCTGGTGGGGGAAAAGCGGGTTCGAGGGGGCGGCGCCGACGTTGAGGAAAAACGAGCCGTCGGGGGTGAGCACGCGCTTCACCTCGGCGGCCCATTGCTGGCACCAATCGAGGAACTCGGCGCGGCTACTGCGATCGTCGTAGGTCCGGTAGGCGATGCCGAGGTTGTAGGGCGGGGAGGTGACGACGAGGTCGTGCGACCCGGCGGGGAGGGTGGGGAGGACTTGGAGGCAGTCGCCGAGGAGGAGATGCAAGGTCACGGGACCGGGTTTAGGTAGGAAACGCGCCGGCTGAAGCCAGCGCTCCGGTTCAGCCTTGATAGCGGAACTCCTCCATGCGGCCTTCGTTGCGCATGAAGTCATCCTGGATCTGCTCATCGGTCATTTCCGCGCGGGAACGGGTGGCGGAGTCGCCGCGGACCCAGGCTTCGAACACGCCGAGAGATACCTGCGGGTCGGGCGGGTGGTCGGAGAGGTCCGGGAGATTGAGCTCGATGATTTTCATGACGGTCCGAGGATCTGGTCGAATGCTTCGGGAGTGGCGTAACGATGACACATGAGCCGGAGCTCGTCATGCCCGATCTGACGAGGATTTCGTGCGATGATCTTGCGGAGGTCGAGGAGGTCCTTGTGTTCGCGGGTGGCACCATCCTTGAGAGCGTGGAGCTTCATCGCCACCAGGGAGCGGAGACCGAGCATCGAAACGCTCAGGGGCTCGGGGGATGAGACCGCTGTTTCAGCCATGACCCGGAACGTTTCGTCATCGACCCAGATCAGGTCGGTGAAGGGGATGGAGGGATCGAGCTCATGTTTGAAGCGCGAAGCCATCCCGTCGGATTTCCGCACGAAGCCAAGGCGCTCCATCAAGCGGCAAGCAGAGTCATGTTGATCTCTACGGCAGATGTAGTCGATGTCGAGCGTGGCGCGGGAGTAGCCATGGAAACAGACGGCCCAGCCGCCCGCCAGAACGAGGGGCACCCCTTCGTCGGCAAAGCGCTGGAACAAGGAGTAGGCGAATTCGGGGAGGTGGCGCTTCGGTTCCATGTTTGGTGAGGGGGCATGACGGATGGAATCCGCCGCCACCGTTAGAGCAACTTGCTTTGCAGGATCTCGGTGACCTGCTTGGGGTTGGCCTTGCCTTTGGAAAGCTTCATCACCTGGCCGGTGAGGAAGTTGATGAGCTTCTCGTTGCCGGCCTTGATCTCTTCGACCTGCTTGGGGTTGGCGGCGATGGCCTGATCGCAGAAGCCTTCGAGTTCGCCGGCGTCGGCGGGCTCGAAGCCCATGTCCTTGGCGATGGAGGCGGGGTCCTTTCCGGGAGATTCGAAGAGGACGAGGAGGACTTCCTTGGCCTGGTTGAGCGCGAGCTGGCCGGACTCGACGAGGGCGAGGAGGTCGGCGGTCTTGTCGGCGGGGACGGGGCAGTCGGCGATGGCGATGGAGCGCTCGTTGAGGAGGCCGAGGAGGGTGTTGAGGAGGAAGTTGGCGGCCTTTTTGGGAGGGAAGGCGCTTTGTTGATTCACAGGCGGGACGCCTGTGCTCCTTTGGATGATGGCCTCGAAGTACGAGGCGAGGGGTAGATCGGCGGCGAGGACGGAGGCGTCGTAGGCGGTGATCTCGTAGTCCTGTTCGTAGCGGGCGGCGCGCTCGTGGGGCCGCTCGGTGAGGAGGGGGCGGACTTTTTCGAGAAGCGGCGCGGTGTGGATGGGAAGCAGGTCGGGGCAGGGGAAATAGCGGTAGTCGTGGGCGTCTTCCTTGGTGCGGAGGAGCTGGGATTCGCCGCGGTCGTCATCCCAGCGGCGGGTGCTCTGGACCTGCTCGATGCCTTGCTGGAGGTCTTCCCACTGGCGCTCGATTTCATAGTCGATGGCGCGACGGACGGCGGAGATGGAGTTGAGGTTTTTCAGCTCGATGCGGTTGCCGTAGGGATCGGAGGGCTGGCGGCGGATGGAGATGTTGACGTCGCAGCGGAGCTGGCCTTTTTCCATGTCGGCATCGGAAATGCCGCCCTGCTGGAGGATCATCTGGAGCGAGCGGAGGAAGGCGAAGGCCTCGGCGGAGCTTTCGATATCGGGCTCGGTGACGATCTCCATCAGCGGCGTGCCGGCGCGGTTGAAGTCGATGATGGACGAGGTGCCGAGGTGGGTGGACTTGGCGACGTCTTCCTCGAGGTGGATGCGGTTGAGGCGGACCTTGAGATCGGGCCGGGGGATGTTCTTTTTGACGTCGGTGGGGTAGTTGAAATCATACACCGGGACCTCGCCGCCGAGGCAGAGGGGAAGGTCCATCTGGGTGGTCTGGTAGTTCTTCGGCATGTCCGGATAGAAGTAGTTCTTCCGGTCCCACTTGGAGATTTCGGGCGAGCCGCAGTCGAGGTGCAGGCCGGCGAGCAGGGTTTTCTCGATGGCGTGGCGGTTGAGGACGGGCAGGGCGCCGGGGAGGCCGAGGCAGACGGGGCAGGTGTGGGTGTTCGGCTCGTCGGCGAAGGAGGTTTCGCAGGCGCAGAACATCTTGGTGTTCGTTTTGACCTGGCAGTGGACTTCGAGGCCGATGGTGACGAGAAAGCTCATGAGAGTTTGCTAGTTTTCAGTGTCCAGTTTTCAGGGCTGAAACCGGGCAACCGGCGAGAGTGAAGCGGGTGGCGGGGAGGATGGCCAAGGATTTTAGAGGTCGGCCCGGGCGAGGACTTCGCGGAGGTTGTCGTTTTCGAGGAGGCGGTCGAGGCGGGGGTCGCGGAGGATTTCCGAGTAGCGGCCCTGGCGGGCGAGGGCCCTGAGTTCGGGGTCGGACAGGATGAGGTCGCGGATCTGGCTTTCCTCAAACACCGGGATGGCCCTCGGCGGCGGGTCGTCGGCGGCGGCGATGAGCTTGGCTAGGCGCACGCGGAGATCGGAGGTGAGCGGATCGACGGACTCGAACCAGGAGCTGGGCAGGGCGGTATCGACGCTTTCCTTCAGCCGGGCGAGGAACTCGGTGTGGTCGGGGAGGTCGTGTTTTTCCACGAAGGCCTGGATTTCCGCCACCGAGCCTGCGTGGCGCAGCAGGGTGACCCCGCCGAACCACAGGGCGGCGGTGGGGATGAGGCTGAACAGCAGGGTGAAGGCCCAGCGGACCGGCGAGCGGCGGTTTTTTTCCGCGGCCTCGGCATTGGGCGAGCGGAGAGCGCTGAAGATGCCCTTGGCCACCCCGCGCAGGAGCAGCGCGGCCAGTAGGAACACCAGCACGGGCAGGCCCCAGGAAATCAGCTGCGATTCCGTGCCCAGCAGGTCGCGCGACATCGCCGGGGCGTCGCGCCAGGTGACGAAGGCCGCATAGCCCGCCACACAGACCACCGCACTGCCCCAGAGGATGCGCACCAGGCCCTTGAGCACGGCCAGGCTGGCGATCGCCCCGAAGATCAACAGCGCCGCGGTGCCGAGACTGATGTCCGGGATGCGGTCGAAGTTGAGGGCGGAGACGAGTTCGTTCATTCAGGCGGCCGGGGCGCGGGGCGGACCTTGGGGAAACGGGGCCGCCGAATCAATTCGCCTGATGGCTTTTCCCGCGGAGCGAGCGCAGGGAGCGGACCAGGCCTTGGTAGAGCTTGTAGGTCCGGCGCGGGTGGTTCTGGCGGGCGGTGATCATCAGGGCGCGGCAGCCCTGATGGGACACGGCCTTATGGTGGCGCGTGCCGGGCGCCGAGCGGAGGTAGTCGCCCGGACCCATCACGCGGCCCTCCGTTTCCAGGTCACCGCTGATCATGTAGACCTCCTCGGTGCCCTTGTGGGCGTGAGGGAAAAACACGCCGCCGGGATCGGCTTCGAGCAGGATGAGCGTGTGCGGGCTGTCGGCGAAGTCGGAGATCACCTTGAGCCGGATCTTGCCGCCGGGCAGCGGGGTCCACTCGCCTTCGTCATGGCGGAGGAAATGAAAGCCCGCGAGGGGGGCGTCCTTCTGGGAGAGCTTGTCCGCCTGGATGCGGGCCATGATGCCGGCCTTGAGGTCGGCGGGCGGGTCGACCGGGGCGAAGGCCGCGGAGGCCATGGCGGCCACGCTTTCATCGTAGCCCATCGCCGAGCGCGCCGCCTGGCTGAAGGGGCACTCGTCGCAATGCTCCATCGCCGCCGCATCGGGCCCGTCGAGGGCGCCCAGGGCGGTCATCACACCGAATTCCTCCGCGAGATCGCGGGGATCGGGCTTGGATGGCGGGTGGTTCATACAGGATCGGCTTCGTCGCGAGTCACCACGGAACGAACGCGTTCCATCGCTCTTCGGATGCGTGATTTGATCGTTCCGAGCGGCTCTCCCAGCCGCTCGGCGATCTGCGACTGTGAAAGTCCCTCGTAAAAAGCAAGTTCCAATGCCTGCTGCTGGTCGTCAGGAAGGGTTCGCAAAACTTCGCGGAGGTGCTGGGCGGTCTCCTTCGAAATCAGGAGGCCGGTCGGATTTTCCGGCATGCTCTCAAAGCGCGGCTCCTGGCGCAAGCGGTCGTCGCCGGCGTCCCGCCGCTGTCGCTTGCGCAGGCGGTCGATGGCGAGGTTGCGCGTCAGGTGGATGATCCAGGTCGAGGCCTTGCCCAGCCGCGGATCGTAGCGGTCGGCCTTTTTCCAGATGGCGAGGAAGGCTTCCTGCAGGATTTCCTGGGCCTCGGCGTGGTTGTGGGTGACGCCGAGGGCGATGCCGAAAAGGGACGAGCTGAAGGCATCGTAGAGGGCCGAAAAGGACTCCGTGCATCCGGAGGCGATGCGGGACAGGAGGATTTCCGGCTCGGGTTCAGTCATCTTCGGGGAGTCGGGCGTGACGTTGTCGCGGGTTGAGCGGGGCGGCTACCGTTTTTTCCGAAGAAGACGCATCCGTCCGGTGCCCGGGCGCGTTGCTCCCCACGAAGACGTCCCGTTTTCCCCCGAACGGGCCGGGACAGTGGACCGGCCCGAAAAAACCCGGTCGCCGCGGCGAGTCCGATCCCCCTCAAGACTCGCTCGCGGCGACACCCTTTCTCGACAGCCGGTGCTTCGCTTGAGAAGGAAGGGCGTGGTGCGGCGGTTTCTCCAGCTTCTGACGGTTTCCTGGCTGGGCGCCGCGGGCGTGGCCCCGGGAAACGGAGTGCTGCATGAGGGCTTCGGTGCCCGGGATGCCGGGGCGGCGGGCGTTTTCGCGGGCACGGATGGCGATGCGCTGTCCGCCATGCAGACCAACCCGGCGGCGCTGGCGATGCTCGGGGGTGACCAGGGGACGATTTCCCTGCGTGGCGGCTGGGCGAACGGTCGCTTCACCAAAGGCGGGCGGCGCTATCAGATGGAGGTTCCGGGCGGCTTCCCCGAGGCCGGCCTGGCCTGGCGCCCGGCGGGCGGGGCGGTCACGCTCGGGGCTTCGGTGGCGCCGCTGGCGGCGGCCAAGGGCGAGTGGGTGTTTCCCGACGCGGCGGGCGGCATCGGCGGCATTTCCTATGGCGCGGCGCATCCCCACGACAGCGGTTTCCTGGCGGCGCGGGCGAATGTGGGGCTGGGATGGAGGCTCGGCGATGGCTGGGCGGTCGGGGCCAGCATCGGGGCGGTCTACGGGCGGGTCGATTTCGATGCGCCGTTCATTTTTCAAACCCATCCCGCGCTGGCGGGCGCGAAGGTGGATCTGGACCTGGCGACCGATGGCTGGGAGGCGATGTATGAATTCGGGGCGGTGTGGGAGCCGCGGGACGACGTGAGGGTGGAGTTTCACTGCCGGCCGCAGGTCACGCTGGATCTCGACGGGCGGGCCGGGGCGGATTTCAGCGCCCAGCTGCCGCCGCTCGGGCTCGGAGGGACGCCAGCGCTGGCGAACTACCGGGCCCACACGCGCAATGCGCTGCCGACGGTGGCCGGCGCGGGTCTGGCGTGGCAGATGCTGCCCCGCTTCAAGGCCGGGCTGCGGCTGGACTGGATCGGCTGGGGCAATGCCTTCGACGTGCTCGACGTTTCCCTGACCGGCGGCACCAATGCGGCGATCAATGGCGCGATCGGTGCCCACGTGGCCGACCGGGTGCCGGTCCGCTGGAAAAACACCTGGGTCATCGGGCTGGGAGGTGAGTATGAGATCGATGACCAGTGGTCGCTGCGCGGCGGCTGGCGCTGGGGCGAGTCGCCCGTCCCGTCGGCCTTCGCCACGCCGCTCAATGCCTCGCTGTTGGAGCACACGCTGGCGGTGGGCCTCGGCTGGCGGCAGGACTCCTGGCGGCTGGACCTGAGCTACGAGTACCAGTTCGGCGGCGCGGCCAAGGTCATGGCAAGCGGCTACCGGGCCGGGGAGTATGCCAACAGCAAGCTCGACTTCGATGCCCACGTGGTCGGCCTCGGCCTCACGGTGAACTACTAGGACAGCCGGAGTTCGGTCATTCGGCGGAGCGGTCGTTGGCGAGCGTGAGGATGGTCTCGACGTAGACCTGCGCGTCCGGGCCATCCGGCTCGGCTCCGTGGGAAAGGGCCCACTGGAGCTCGCCGGCCAGCTCGACGATCGCCTCCCGGTTTTCCGCCGAAACCCCGCCGTCGTCCCGTGTGAAGCGCGCCTGCCAGTCGTCGCCGCCCATGCGCGTCACCACCTCGTGGCTGAGCGGTCCCCGGGTCCCCGGGCCCTCGGCGCGCTGGCGGGCGGGCGGGATGACGCCCGGGGTCGGCGACCCGGACGGCTCGCCGGGGCGGCCGGTTTTCCACAAGGCAAGGGCCGCGACGACGAGCGCGACGGCGGTGGCGCGGATCACGAAAAGGCGGTGGTGAGGGGAAAGCATGGCGTCATGAAGCATACGCCCGGAAGAAAATATCGGATTCACGGCATCCGATCGGGGGGTGGGGCGCGTTGCCTCTGATGAGGTCGTGCGATCCGGGTGGATCGGATGACCTCGTCTTGAGAATCCCAACTGATGATATGATGAAATTTTCCCTAACACCGAATCGCGGTCTCCGTGTGAGAGGCTCCTTGTGGAAAAGCCTGCTGCTCGTGGCGGCGGTCGTTCCCGCCGCCGTCGAGGCTTCGAGTCACAGCGATGCCCCGCTGATCAAGCAGGATCCCGATGCCAACCTGACCGATGTCTACGCCTTCGTCGGCACCCGCTACGATGATCCCTCGACCGAGGTGCTGAACGTGATCGTGAGCGTCCATCCGTTTTCCGATCCGGGTGACGGCGTGATCTACGACCGCTTCGCCGACGACGCGCGCTACAGCATCCATATCACCGATCCGGTGACCGGCATGGAGACCATGCGCTACGACTTCGAGTTCTCTTCACGCACCGGCAACGTCAAGAACCCGGACACCATCCTCTCCTACGGTCGCGGCACCGGGGTCGGGCCGATCATGGAAATCGGCGACGCCCAGCAGAACTACACGCAGACCTATTCGGTGACGAAGTACAAGAACACCCGCCGGTCGTTCTTCGGGGGGTTCCATTCGTTCTACTTCTCCGGCTTCGGATTCGGCTTCGGCAACCGCGCCGATGTTTCGGGAGAAGGCTTCCTGGTGCCGCCGCCCAATGTCGGGCCGCGCACGACGCCCGCCTACAACGGTCCCGACGGCAAGGCGATCTCCGGCGCGACCTCGATGGAGGAACTGGACGACCTGACCGCCCAGGGCATCTCTTCGCTGTCCGATGGCACGGTGGTGTGGGCGGGTCCGCGGGAGGACGGATTCTACGCCGACACGCCGGGCATCTTCGATTTCCTCGATCCCCGGATCATCGCGGGTGACGATACCAACGGCCTCGGCCAGGCCGGCGGCGGGGTGGATGGCTTCAAGGGCTTCAACGTGCTGACCTACGCCGTGCAGATCCCGATGAGCGAGCTGGAGCCGGTGGCTTACGCTTCGCCCCTGCTCGGCGACCAGAGCGGCGTGGGCGTGTATGCCTCGGTCAGCCGCCACCGGGTCACCCTGCGCAACAAGGGGCGGGACACCCGGACCTCGGGTCCCTGGGTGCAGATCAACCGCCTGGGCAATCCGCTCTTCAACGAGGTGCTGGTCGCCCTGCGGGACAAAGACCACTACAACATGACCCAGCCGACCGATGACGAAATGTTCCGCACCTACGCGGAGAATCCGGAGGTCGCCTTCCTGATCAATGCCGTGCTCTTCGGCACCGATGGCACGACGCCACTGGCGACGACCGGCCGCACCGACCTGGCCGCGATTTTCATCCCGGACGTGCTGAGGGTCGACCTGACCACCGGACCCGTGCTGCTGCCGGGGCAGTCCGGCTACTCGCGCCTCAGCCTGCTCGGTGGCGATACCGGCGGTTGGCCGAACGGACGGCGTCCGGGCGACGACGTGGTGGACATCGCCCTGTCCGCCGTGGCCAGCGGGCCGGCCTACGATCCGATCACGGTCGTCGGTGACAACGTCAATTCCAACGATCAGCTCTACAACCAGGTCTTTCCCTACCTCGGAACCCCGCATGCGGGACCGACGGTGGACCAACGCCAGGCCCCGGTTTCGACCGCTGAGAGCTCGCGATGAGACGCCTACGACCGAGGATCATGAAATCACTTCCATGCTTGCTGCTGTTGGCCTCGCTGGCGGGTTCGGGTTCCGCCCATGAAGCGGAAGCTCCGCCCGAGGTGACCCGATTGCAGGAAAGGATCGGGTCGAGAGATCCGACGGCGGAAGATTGGCTCCAAATCGGCGAAGCATGGATGCAGCACGCCCGCAACACGCTCGATCACGACTTCTCGGAGGCCCGCGAGGCCTACGGTGAGGCGCTTGAGCTGGCACCGGACGACGAGCGCGCGCTCGCCGGGATGGCTTGGGTCGCGAACTCCGAGCACCGCTTTGATGAAGGCGCCGAGTGGGCTCACAAGGCGATCGATAGGGATCCGAGATGTGTTTTTGCCTATGCCCTCCTCGGTGACGGGGAGATGGAGTTGGGCGAGTACGACGCGGCCTTCGATCACTTCCAGCAGGCGCTCGACTTGCGGGCCGACCTTTCCACGCTGAGCCGTGGAGCCCACTTGCTGTGGCTCACCGGTGATACGAATCGTGCGATGGCGCTGATGCGGCAGGCGATCGATGCCGGCGGCCGGGTTCCCGAAAACGAGGCCTGGTGCCGGGCCGAGCTGGCCTTAATGCAATTCAAGACCGGAGCCACGAAGGCGGCGGTTCAGCAAGGGGCGAAAGCTCTCGAACTCGCTCCCGACAACCCGCGTGTCCTGATGATCATGGGCATGATCCGTGCGGCGGGGGGAAACGACGACGAAGCCCGATCGCTTTACGAACATTCGGTCGAAGTGAACCCCACCCATGAACCGCTGGTCGGTCTGGTGGAGCTCGCCAAGCGCCGGGGCGATGACGGGGCGGTGAAAAAGTGGACCTCCCGGGTGTTGGCATTCCATCAGCACAGCCACGGGCATGCGGAGCACCACCACCATGGTGTCGATCATCATGTCGGCAGTGCCCAGCTCGCCCTTTTCATGGCGGACCAGGACATGGATGCCGGAAAGGCGCTGGCCGAGGGAAAGCTGGCCTATGAGCAGTTTCCCAACATCCACGCCGCTGACGCCTACGCCTGGTGCGCTTACAAGTCAGGCGACCTAAAGCTGGCCAAGCGGATGATCCGCCGGGCGATGAAATTCGGCACGGCCGAGCCCCGTTTCCATTACCACGCCGGCATGATCGCCGCCGCCTCCGGCGATGTCTCGGGTGCGAGGAAGCAGCTCATGCAGGCGCTGGACCTGAATCCGGACTTCGATCCGATCGAGGCCCCGAAGGCGCGCGAGGAGCTGGAGCGGCTCCGCGCCACGGTCCACTGACGGCTTTTCGGCTGGAGCTGCTGTGAACCGGGAGTGGGTCGCGAGTGACCTGCTCCCGGTTTTTTCATGCCCCGCACTGGCCGCGCTGGCGCAGCAGGTGATCGCAGAGGACCAGCGCGGCCATGTTGTCGACCATCGGCACGGCCCGCGGCAGCACGCAGGCGTCGTGGCGGCCCTTGCCGGAGAGCTCGGTGTTCTCGCCGGAGCTTGTGACCGTTTCCTGCGAGGTCATGATGGTGGCGGTGGGCTTGAAGGCGACGCGGAAAACGATGTTCTCGCCGTTGGAAATCCCGCCCTGGATGCCGCCGGAGCGGTTGCTGGTGGTGCGCACCTTGCCATCGACCATGCGGAAGGGGTCGTTGTGCTCGCGGCCGGTCATGCGGGAGCCGGCGAATCCGGATCCGATCTCGAAGCCCTTGGTCGCGGGCAGCGACATCATGGCCTTGGCCAGCTCGGCTTCGAGCTTGTCGAAAACGGGTTCACCCAAGCCCGGCGGGCAGCCACGGATGACGCACTCGACCACGCCGCCGATCGAATTCCCCTCGGCGCGGATTTCCTTGATGCGGGCGATCATCTTTTTGGCCGCCTCGGCGTCGCCGGTGCGGACGATGTTGGCTTCGATCTGGTCGAGCGTGACGGTGGCGGGGTCGACATCGGCCTCGAGGTCGTGGATCGATTTCACCCAGGCGAGGATTTCCAGTCCGGGAGCCAGTTCGGCCAGCACCTTGCGGGCGACGGCGGCCGCAGCGACCCGGCCGATCGTTTCCCGGGCCGAGGCCCGGCCGCCGCCGGACAGGGCGCGGATGCCGTACTTGGCGTCATAGGTGTAGTCGGCGTGCGAGGGCCGGTATTTCACCGCCATTTCGTCGTAGGAGCCGGGCCGCTGGTCCTCGTTCTTCACCACGATCGCGATCGGCGTGCCGAGCGTGAGGCCATCGTGGGTGCCGGAAAGAATGGCCGCGGTGTCGGATTCCTTGCGCGGTGTGACGATGTCCGACTGCCCCGGCCGGCGTCGATCGAGCTCGTGCTGCACGTCTTTTTCCGTGAGCGGGATGCGGGGCGGGCAGCCATCGATGATGACGCCGACGCCTCCGCCGTGGGATTCGCCGAAGGTGTGGATGCGGAAAGCGTGGCCGAAGCTCGAAGACATGCGCGGGAGTGTAGGAGGGAACCGGCGGCTGCGAAGTGCGAATTGCCGAAGGATGCGCGGCCTGTTAGGCGTAGCTGTTGGGACATGAAGGATTGGAGGAAATGGATGCTCGCGGCGGCGGTGATGCCCGGCGGTTGGTTGGCGGCGGAGGTGCATGGGCCGCTCGTCCAGTGGAGTGGCGACCCGCGGCACGAGGCTTCGGTGCGCTGGCTGGAGACGGCGGCGGTCGAGGGCACCGAGGGGATATGGCAGGCCGGTCCTTCGGGCTTCGGCTATGGCGACGATGACGACCGCACGGTGCTCCGCGGCATGGAGGGCAGGTATCAGGAAATCGCGATCCGCCGGGAGTTCACCGTCCCGGAGACTCTGCCTGAAAACACCTCGCTGGACCTGATGGCGCGCTACGACGATGCCTTCGTGCTGTGGGTGGATGGCCGCGAGAAGGCCATCCGCAACGCGCGGGTGGTCGATGGCAAGTGGCAGGTGATCGAAAAGCACGAGGCCTCCGGCTGGGAGCGGATCTCGATCGGATCGCTCGCTCCCGGCAAGCACGTGATCGCCGCCCTGGGCATCAATGACGGGCTCGGTAGCTCGGATTTCACCCTCGACCTGCGACTGGCCGTGCCGGAGGGCGACCAGCACTGGTATCTCATCCCCGATGCCGCCAGCTGGGAGTATCTGGCGGGGGAAACGCCGGAGATCGGCTGGAAAACGCGGGTCAGCGGGGAAACCGCCGCGCCGGAGCCGGAGCAGCCGGCTTTTTCCTGGCGGATCGAGGGCGAGGACGCGTGGTGGGACCAGCAAGTCAGCCGCGCGACTTTCGCGGACACCTCGCACCAGGTGGCCCACGTCGATCTGGCGGAGCTGCCGGCGGGCAAGGTGGTCGAGATCCGGATTGGCGACGCCTCCTGGAAATTCCGCACCGCGCCGGAAAAGGTCGACCACCTGTGCTTCGTGACCGGCGGCGATGTCTACCACGAGCGCGAGCCGATGGACCGGATGAACCGCCGCGCGGGCGGGGAGGATCCGGATTTCGTCATGCTCGGCGGCGACCTGGCTTACACCAACGACCAGAATCCCGGCCGCTGGGCGGAGTTCATCGACTCGTGGGTCGAAAACGTCCGCGCGCCCGACGGCCGGCTGGTCCCGTTGGTGGTCGCGATCGGCAACCACGAGGTGGTCGGCAACGGCTACCGTCCGGTCGATGCTCCCGGCCCCGACCACGCGCGGGAGTTCTTTTCGCTGTTCAAGATGCCGCAGACCGGCAGCGCGCGGCAGGCCATCGATTTCGGTGACGAAATGTCACTCGTCCTGCTCGACTCCGGCCACGTCGAAGCGGTCGCGGCGCAGACCGGATGGCTCGAAAAGACGCTCGAGGCGCGTCGCGAAATCCCGCGGCTGTTCGTCTGCTACCACCGGCCGGCCTGGGGCTGCGGGACCAAGGAGGACTCGAAGGAAATCCAGGCCGAGTGGTGCCCGCTGATCGAGAAGTTCCAGGTCGATGCCGTGTTCGAGAACGACCACCACGTGTTTTCCATGACGCATCCCCTGCGCGGCGGGAAGGTGGATGAAAAGGCCGGCGTTCCCTACCTCGGTGCCGGGGCGTGGTCGGTCCATCCCCGTACGGTCCCCGAGGATGCCCTGAAGAAGCGCCCGTGGCTGATCGCGGCGCAGGGCGTGAACCACTTCTACCGCGTCGAGCTGGGTCCGTTCGGCTGGAAGGCCATCGCCAAGGACATCGACGGCAAGGAGCTGGAAACGATGGAGCGCCGCTGGCGGAGGTGAGCGGAAGAGGTGTCGAAACCGACACCGAAATGCAGACGTTGGCGGGCGACTCAATCGGTTATTTAAATGGCGGGTAGTTTCAAGCGCCCCTAACCGATGAGGGTAGACATCATCACCGACACCTACGCACCGGACATCAATGGAGTGGCCATGACTCTGGGGCGTCTCGCCCACGGCTTGCGGGAGCGGGGACACCTGGTCCACGTGGTCCGCACCGGGGAAACGAAGACCGCCGGGGAAACGCTGGCCGCCTCCATTTCGCTGCCGGGCTACAAGGAAGTGCGGGTCGGCCTGCCCGGGCCCTTCAAGCTGCGCAAGCGCTGGCTGAAACGCCGGCCCGACGCGATCTATGTGGCGACCGAGAGCCCGCTCGGCATCTCCGCCATCAAGGCCGCGAACTTGCTCGGCATCCCCGTGGCCACCGGCTTCCACACGAATTTCCACCAGTACATGGAGCAGTACCGCCTCGGCGGGCTCCAGCCGGCGACCATGGCCTGGCTGCGGCGCGTGCACCGCAAGGCCGCGGTCACCTTGGCACCGACCCCCGACGTGGTGGCGGCGCTGACCGAGCATGGTTTTGAAAACGTCTCGCTGCTCGGCCGCGGGGTGGACACGAAGCTTTTCCATCCCGACCGGCGCGACACCAACCTGCGAGCCTCATGGGGCGCCCGCGAGGGCTCGCCGGTGGCGATCGTGGTCGGCCGCGTGGCGCCGGAAAAAAACCTGCCGCTGGCGATGGAGTGCTTCCGCCGGATGCGCGAGCGGATGCCGGACCTGCAGTGCGTCTGCGTGGGTGACGGCCCGGTGAAGGACGCGCTGAAGTCGAAGCATCCCTTCGTCCACTGGGCCGGCGTGCGCAGTGGCGAGGATCTGGCGCGGCACTATGCCTCGGCCGACATCCTCCTTTTCCCCAGCGAAACGGAAACCTTCGGCAACGTGCTGCTCGAGGGCATGGCCTCCGGGTTGGTGACCGTAAGCTACGACTACGCCGCTTCGGCCCGCCACGTCGACCACGGGCGCAACGGGCTCAAGGCGCAGAAAGGGAACTCGAACGAGTTCTGCGAGATGGCGGGCTTCGCGCTGACCCTGTGGCAGGATGACCTGCGCGCCGAGGCCCGGCGCTCGGTCGAGGAGGTCGGCTGGGACCAGGTGGTGGAGACCTTCGAGGCGGAGCTGGAGCGGATTTCCCGCGCGGCGGGCCCGAAACCCCTGCGGAGGAAGGAAAAGCGCAAGCTCGGCAAAATGGAGCTGCGGACCGTGTTCCTGTCGGACATCCACCTCGGCACCGCCGAAAGCAAGGTTCACGAGGTGGTGGATTTCCTGCAGCACGTGAAGTGCGAGAAGCTGGTGCTCAACGGCGACATCATCGACGGCTGGGCGCTCAAGCGCGGCTCGAAATGGCGCAAGCGCCACAGCCGCTTCGTGCGCAAGGTGCTCAAGAAAACCGAGCGCGAGAACACCCGGGTGGTCTACTGCCGCGGCAATCACGACGACGTGCTGGACCGCTTCCTGCCCTTGTCCTTCGGCGCGATCGAGTTCGTCAAGGAGCACCTCCACACCGGGGTCGACGGCAAGCGCTACCTGGTCGTCCACGGCGATGGCTTCGACAGCGTTTCCACCCACCACCGGTGGCTGGCGGTGCTCGGGGCCGTGGGCTACGACTCGATGTTGGTCATCAACCGCTGGTACAACCACTGGCGCGCGTGGCGCGGAAAGGAGTATTTTTCCCTGAGCAAGAAGGTGAAGGCCAAGGTGAAGTCGGCCGTGAGCTTCGTGGACAACTACGAGCACCAGCTTCAGGAATACGCCCGCCGCCGCGGCTGCGACGGCATCATCTGCGGCCACATCCACACCCCGGAGGACCGCCAGGTCGGCGGCGTGCGCTACCTGAACTCCGGCGACTGGGTGGAGAGCCTGACGGCGATCATCGAGCACCTCGACGGCACCATGGAATTGGTCCGCTACGAGGATTTCATGGCAGGTCTGAGCCAGCGCCTCCACGACGGCGAGCGACCGCTGAATGGCGCCCTTCGCGGAGCGGAGACCGGGCCGGCCGCGCTCTCCGCGTGATTTCCCGAAAGGGGGCTTTCCGAACCCAGACGGGGGTGGTAAAGCGCGCCCACCATGACCTTGGAGGAGGCACGAGCAATACTGGGAATTTCGACGGAGGAGGAGCCGAGCGAAGCGGTGCGGCGTCTCGGCGAGGCCCGCGAGCGGCTTGCCGAAATGGTCCGCACTGCCCCCACCGACAAGCTCGCGGACCAATTCCAGTCCGAGCTTGAGCTGTTCGACCAGGCCATGGCGGCGCTGCGCGAGGAAGCCGACCGCCGCCGCCAGGCGAAGCTGGCCGGCGTGATGGCCCTGGTGCCGGGATCGGTCTCCGGGTCGGCGATGAAGTCGAAGCGCGACAATTTCCTCGACGAGCCGGCTCCGCCGAAACCGACGCGCACCACCGTGGTGCCCCACGACGTGATGGGCGCGCCCGCGCCGAAGCCGGAGGAACCCAAGGTTCCGGAACCCGTGCAGGAGCCCGCGAAGAAGTCCTCGAAGGGGCGCTTTCTGGTCTACACCATGATTTTCATGGTCATCGGCGGCATCGGCGGCGGCATGGCCTACAAGTATGTCTCCGATGTCAACAAGCTGAACCGGCGCAAGGAGATCATGCTCCTCGAACGGCTTGGTGCGGGGCTGGTGAACAGCCGGCGCTGGGAGGAGGCGACCCGCAGCTACCTGCGGATCGAGGAGCTGGATCCCGGCTCGGCCATCGCCGCCAACGGCAGACGCAGCATCGAGGTGGGCATGCAGGAGGAGCAGGAGCAATTCGTCGGATACTGGACCGGCGAATCCCAAGCCGCCTTCGAGGCCGGCCGGCTCGACGATGCTCGGGAGGCCGCCGACAAGGTGCTGGCCCGCTATCCGGAGGACGAGGCGGTCCTGGCGCTGAGCGAGAAGATCCGGAACGCCCGCAATGACTCCCTGCGCAAGACCCTCGGCGCCGAGGTGCGCGAGGCGGTGGAGCAGCGCGATTGGGCGGTGGCCGAGGACGGCGTGACCGAGCTGGCCAACGCGATTCCCGGCGACGATTTGATTACCGTCCTGGCGAAGGAGATCGCCGCCGGTCGCGAGCAGGAACGGCTCGACCTCACCCGCGCGCGGGAGCTGGCGGCTTCCGCCAAGCTGCGGGATGCCGGCAAGTTTGATCCCAAGGTGATGGAGTGGATGCGGGAAGCGATCGCGCTGGCTCCGCACGACCCCGAGGTCCGCGAGGTGTATGAAAAGGTGGCCTCCTACAGCCGCACGCTGCATGTGCCGAAGGACGTGCCGACCCTGGCCGATGCCTTGAAGAACGTCCGGGCGAAGGACCGCGTGGTGCTGGGAGAGGGGACCTTCGATGCCGGCGTCGTCGTCGATTTCCCCGTCCAAATCGAAGGCGCGGGCGAGGGGGGGACGATGTTGGAATCGACCGCCCTGGAGGCTCCGGCGATCACCTTCGGTCCCGGAGCGACCGGGGCGGTGGTCACCGGGATTACCTTTCAATGCAAGGGCTTCGACGCCTCCGACAAGCGCTTCCCGGCGGTCCAGGTCCGCGGCAGCGAGGTGGAGTTTTCCGGCTGCACCTTCAAGGATGCTTCAGGCAACGGCCTCGAGGTGCTCGATGCCGGCCAGGCCGAAGCCGTCCAGTGCGGCTTCGAGAACAACGGCTGGGACGGCTTTTCCGCCCGCGGGTCCGGCAGTCGGATGGTCGCCCGCGAGTGCAAGTCGACCGGGAACTTCGCTCATGGCTACGAAATCTGGGATGGCGCCTCGGCGGTGGTCACCGACTCGCAGGCCACCAAGAACAGCCGCAACGGCATCCTCGTCGACTCCGCCGCCGAGAAGCTCGAGCTGACCGGCAACACGATCACCGGCAACCGCGAATACGGCATTCTGCTCAGCGCGGGGGCGGCCGGAACGGTCCACGGCAACAGCTGCTCGGAGAATCATCTCGGCGGCATGCTGATCCGCTTCGCCGCGCTCAGCGTGAGGGTCGAGAAGAACACCCTGGAGGACAACTACGGCGACGGGCTGACGCTCGAGCAGGGCCTGCGGGCCGACACCTACGAGACCAACCGGCTGCGCTCCAACGACGGCCGCGATCTGCGCCAGAACGTCAGTTTTGCTGCCGGAAACTGAAGCCGAGCTTGCTTGACCGCGCGTCGGCGGCTCCGTACCTAGCGGCATGACTCTCCTTTACGAAGGCAAGGCCAAGCGGCTGTGGGCGACGGAAGATCCGAACGTGCTCCGCATGGAGTTCAAGAACGACGCGACCGCCTTCAACGGCGAAAAGAAGGCCAGCTTCGACGACAAGGGCCGGCTCAACAACGCCATCAGCACCGCCATCTACGGCATGCTGGAAAAGGAGGGCGTGCCGACCCACTTCGTGCGCCAGATCGATGAGACCAACGTCGAGGTGCGGAAGGTCGATATCCTGATGGTCGAGGTGATCGTCCGCAACCTGGCGGCCGGCAGTTTCTGCAAACGCACCGGGGTCGCGGAAGGGCGGGAGTTTTCCCGGCCGATCGTCGAGTTCTCGATCAAGAGCGACGAGCTGGGCGACCCGCTGGTCAACGACGACTACATCCGCGAACTCGGCCTCGCCTCGGAGGACGACCTCGCCTTCCTGCGCGAGTCGGCGCTGAAGGTGAACGCCATCCTGATCGCGTTCTTCGCCCAGTGCGGACTCAAGCTGGTCGATTTCAAGCTCGAGTTCGGCCGCCTGGCGGAGGATCCGTCGAAGATCGTGCTGGCCGATGAGATCAGCCCCGACGGCTGCCGCCTGTGGGACCTGAAGACCGGCGAGAAGATGGACAAGGACCGCTTCCGCCGCGACCTGGGCAACGTGATGGAGGCCTACGCCGAGGTGCTGGAGCGGGTGAAAAAGGCGACTTCCGCCTGATCAGTCGAAGGCGAACAGGTCGATCTTGAGCTGCTCGATCAGGTTCGGATCGAGCAGGAAGGCCTCCGGACGGGTGTTGGTGGCACCGACGTTGCCCTTCACGATCAGCTGCACGCGGCGGATTCCGAGGAGTTGCCCATCGTCCTTATGCTCCTGGACCAGCAGCTCGATGACCAGGCCGGGATCGGCGGCCAGCTGGATGGGATCCGCCTGTCCCGGCGGCAGCCAATTGGCGACCTTCAGCTCGAGCAGCCGCTTGAGGAGCTGGTTGGCCCTTCCGGCATTGAGCCCGACCGAGCGGTCCTCGCCCTCCTGCTTGGCGCTCCATGTTTCCGAGGCGAAGTCGTAGAGCAGCTGGAGTTCGGGCTTTCCGGGGACGCGGCGGGCCAGGCCCATCACGTCGGGCAGGCTGATTTTCCACAGATGCGGATTCCGCCACTCCCAGAGGTGGGTGGGAATCACGCCGAGCAGGGCGGGATCGATGCGTACGACGGTCGTCGTACCTCCGCGCATCACGTGGATGCCGCCGTCCTTGCCTTCGCCGAAACGCAGCTCGATGGTGGAATCGTCGAAGCCGGCGAAGCGGAGGATGAGGAAGGGCTGGTCGAGCCCGTAGGGTGCGAGGTCGGTGGCGGTGTCCGAGACGAACTCGGCCACCTTGGCCTCGCTGACCGACTTGATCAGGGCGTAGAGGGCTTCCTCGTTCGGCTCCTCGAGTCCGCCATCGATCAGCAGCTCGAAGTGGTCCTTCGGCGTCGGCCGGGTGATGCGGATGTCCTCGCCGGTGGCCGGGGAAATGAAGATGCTGCGGATGCCGGCCGGGGCGATTGAGGTCAGGGTCGGATCCCGCAGGGAATTCACGGTCAGCGGCAGCTCGGTGAGCGAGGTCTTGATGCCCGGATCGGTGGACTTCACCCGCGGCAGCTCGAAGACGGTGTTGGGCCGGTCGCTGATGACCGCCATGACGGTCTGCGAGACCTCGGTCGCCGGCGGGTAGATATCGAGCACGACCTCTTCCTCCGCGGTGAACAGCTTGAGCGCGACCTGCTGGTGGGACTGGGTGTTGTCGGCCGGCAGCGTGACCTCGTCGCGGTTGTAAATGCGGACCGCCTCCAGGTCGTAGAGTCCTTGCAGGAGGGTTTTGACCTTGCCGGGATCGGCCTTGAGGTCGAGGGGCTTGGTGATCGACCAGAAGCCGGGCCTTGCCTGAGTGAGCATCATTTCCCCCTGGGTCGATTTGATCCGCAGGTGCTCGATGAGATTCGGCCGGAACAGGAAGGGATGGTGGTCGCGCAGGTGGCGGAAGCCATCGCCCAGCACGTCCCGGATGCCGACCTCGTCGGTGCAGGCATAGACGTAGTCCTTGCGGCTGCGGTCGCGGGGCGCGACGAACACGGTCGGGATCGGGTCGCCGCTTTCGGCTTCGGTCCCGAACCACGGCGTGCGGTGGCCGATCCAGAACTTGGCCAGCGGTTCGTCGGCGGCATCGCCGAAACGCAGGGCGAACTTGCCGTCGGCGAAGTTGATGGCGGAGCTTTCAAGCTTGTCGGTCGGGATGCCGCCCTCGACCCGGGCGCCGAGCACGAACTCCATCAGCTTCTGGGCCGCCCGTGGATCCATCCGGTCGGTGCCCCATTTTTCGACCACCAGCCAGCCCTTGTCTTCGCTGTGCATGCAGCTCGCTCCGACGCCGTTGGAGGCCAGGTAGATGTGCTTCACCAGCCGCGGGTCGAAGTCGTAGAGCGTCTGTCCGATGTGGGTGGCCGGCTGGCCGAACAAGCGGGAAAGGTCGCCCTGCCGCACGTAGATCCCGGCGATCGCCACCGTGACCAGGGTGACGAGGATCAGCAGGGTGGTGGTGGCGTAGGAACGCATGGCTCAGCTACGGCGCGAGGACCAGACGAAGCCGCCGATGACGAGGATCAGGGCCGGCAGCGCGATGAGGTTGACGCGGTTGATGAAGGTGACCTGGGGCGGCAGCAGCGGCAGCTTGTAGAGGCGCAGGTTCGAGGGCCCCTGGCCGGCCAGGTCCTCGCGGCCGATCAGCCAGTTGGCGCAGGAGGAAAAGAAGTCCAGGTTGGTGGTGCGGAGGTGCTGGGGGGAAAGGAAGGAGGTGTTGCCGATAACCACCATGCGCGAGACCTGCCCGGCGAAGCGGTCGTCGGTGGCATTGCCGCGCACCACCGCCGCAGCCAGGGCGGGCGCGGCGGGTTCCGCATCGGGATCGCGCACCGGCGTTTCGGAAGGGAAATCCCTCTCGCCCCAGAACTTCGATCCGGCGTTGAGCAGGGCGTAGGGCATGATCCGCTGATTGAGCAGATCCTCGGCGTTCTCGCGGACCTCCAGGCTGCGCGTCGGGCCCTCCAGCTGCGTCGATTTTCCCGCCAGGTCGCGGAGGAAGTCGAGGCCCTTGGAAAAGGTGGCCGTCACGGTGGTCTGAACCTTGCCACCGTGCGTCGAAATCACGCGATCGGATTGCGGGGTGACGCCGTAGGTCCGCAGGAAGGCCCGCAGACCGGCCGGCACGTTTTCATTTCCCGTGGTGATCAGCACCGACGACCGGGGCCTGCGCCAGTAGTTCTCCAGCACCGCCAGCTCGGCGGCGGAAAACTCGGTGGCCGCGCCGATGATCGCGACCGCATCCACGTCCTCCGGCACCTGCTCGGTCTCCGCCAGGGATTTTTCCTCGGCCAGGATGTTCTGGGTGGCGAGCTGGGTGACCAGCGTGCCCCACACGCCTTCGTTGGCTCCGCTGGTCAGGTCGCTCTTGTCGGTGAAAACCCACATCCGCCGGGGCTTGCCCTCGATCGCGTTCACCAAGCTCGCCCGCAAGGCCTCCTCGCCGATGAAGCCGCGGACCCGCCGCTGGTTTTGGGCATCGGTCTCGAACACCAGCATGTCCTCCAGCCGGACCACCTGCACGTGCTTGCCCTGGCCCGCGGCCTCGGCGGGGGAGCCCTCGGTTTCCGCGCCGGGCGCGGGGGTGGCATCGATCACCACCAGCCCTTGGGTGAACTGGAGGTGGTATTCGGCGGCCAGCGCCTCGGCCTTGTCCGCGGAGCGGATGGGGTCCATGACGGTGAGGTCCACCTTGCCCTTCGACACCCGCGCGATCTCCTCCGCGATGGGGCGGATTCTCGGGTAGAAGGGCGAGTCGGCCGGGAAGGCGATGATCAGCTGGATGGGCTTTTCCCGCTCCTGCACGGCCGGGGACTCCAGGTAGCGCTGGGTCGAGGGCGAGAGCGTGAAACCGAGGTCATCACTGAGGTCGAAGGGCTGGTGATACTGGGAGGACAGGAAGTTGACGGCCAGGAACAACAGGATCACGCAGACGATCTGGACGACCGAAAGGAACCCGACTCGGAAGCGGGTGATCGGGCGGGCGGGTTTCGGGGAATCCTGGGACATCAGCGTTTCCAGCGGCGGTAATCGACCACCTGATAGGTGAGGAAAAGGACGGTGGCCGCCAGCGTGAGGTAGTAGACGACCGGCTTGGTGTCGATCCAGCCCTTGGCGAAGGTGGCGAGGTGGTTCTGGCAGGAGATGTAGTCGAAGATGCCGACCCCGCGGAACGAGCCGCCCCAGATCACCGGCACGTAGCCGATGAAGTAGAGCAGCATGAGGAAGGCGAGCGTCAGCAGCCCGGCGATGATCTGGCTGGAGGTCAGCGCCGAGGCGAAGCAGCCGACCGCCGTGAAGGCCGCACCCATCAGGAACAGGATCAGGTAGGTGGCACCCATCTCGCCCGGCGTCCAGGCGTCCGGGAAGTCCGCCACCCAGCCGAAGAGGTGGAACTGGATCAGCGTCGGCAGCCAGGCCAGGCAGAAGAACACCAGCGCCGCCAAGTATTTCGACCCCACCACCTGCCAGGTCCGCACCGGCGCGGTGAGCAGGGTTTCGAGCGTGCCGGTTTTTTCCTCCTCCGCGAACAGCCGCATGGTGATCAGCGGGAAAATGAACAGGAACCAGAACCAGAATACCGGCGAATGGAAGGTCACGAAGGTCAGGCTGTCCTGCGAGGGCGTGTCGACGAAGCCCTTCATGGCGGTCGAAATGCCGACTCCGTTGGCAAGCGTGACCGCCGCCACCACCACCCAGCCGAAGGGGTTGTAAATGAAGCTCTTGAGCTCTTTGCGGAGCAGGATGAGAAGGGTGGACATGGGAACGGGTGTCGCGATGCGGCGGCGGGCCGCTTGCTTACGGAATGCCGCCGGGGCGGAAAACCAAAAAACGCAGGGGCGGGAGGCCAGGCCGCGAGGAGGACGCCCTCACGGGGACAGGCGCTCGATCTCCCACTCCTCGCCGGCGCGCTGGTAGAGGAAGCGGTCGTGCAGCCGGGCCGGACCGCCCTGCCAGAACTCGACGGTTTCCGGCACCACCCGGAAGCCACCCCAGAACGAGGGCAGCGGCACCTCCCCGTCGGAAAACTTCCGTTTCAGCTCGTCCAGCTTCTGCATCAGCAGCTTGCGCGAACTGATCACCGAGCTCTGGCTGGAAACCCAGGCCCCGATCTGCGAGTCGCGCGGGCGGCTGGCGAAGTATTTGAGCGACTCCGCCGTTCCCACCCGCTCGGCCCGGCCCTGCACCACCACCTGCCGCTCGAGCGTGATCCAGGGGAACAGCAGCGACACCTGCGGGTTCACCTCGATCTGCCGGGCCTTGCGACTCTCGTAGTTGGTGAAAAACACGAAGCCCCGGGCATCGAAATACTTCAGCAGCACCGTCCGCAGCAGCGGCATGCCTCCGCCACCCACGGTGGCCAGCGACATCGCGTTCGGCTCATGAAGGTTGAGGCCCACCGCCTGCGTGAACCACGCCTCGAACTGGCGGATCGGATCGTCGAACAGGTCTTCGCGATGAAGGCCCTTGGCGGAGTACTCGCGGCGGAAGTCGGACAGGTCCATGCCCAACCCAAGCCGCTTTCCCGCCGGCTTGCAGCCGCAAAAAACGGCCCGCCTCGATACGAATCGGGCGGCCCCGGATTTCCCGGGACCGCCCGACGATGATGACCAAGCAGCAGGCCGGAAGTCTTCTTAGTTCTGGGTCACGACCAGGCGCGCGAACAACCTCGCGCCACTCGTCGGCAGGGTGTAGGAAATCGTGCTCGCATCGTTGGTGTCCGCCGTGACCGGAGTCCACGGATCGGAAACGCCGAGGTCGGACGAGGTTTCGATGGTGTAGGTCACATCGGTCCGCTCGGTGGCCGACTTCGTGAAGCTCAGCGTCGAGCCATCGAAGGTCCCCGGCGAACCATTCCCCACTTGGGGATCCAGGCCGAGGGCGTATTCGATCAGGTTGGCAATGCCATCCATGTCGTCATCCCCATCCGGACCTTCCGTCACGCCATTGAGCGCCGCCCAATCGGCATAGCCGCCGCCGGAGACGCCACCGACCACATCGGCTTCGTCACGGGGCATCAGCTGGTAGCTGGCGTTGTAGGGTGAAGAAGTGTCATACTGACCGAGCACACCAGTGATGGAAGCGGGGTAAACCGGCTCCGTCGCGGCGCTGGAGCCGCCTTGGATGCGAATATCCAAGCGATTCGAAGAGGAGTCCTCAAGTTTGACGGTTTGACCTAGACCCCATGTCCCCGAAACATAGGAAAGGGCTTCAACAGTGATCAGGCGACCCTCGTAGTCTTCAGGATTCTCAAGAAGTGTCGCCAGCGAAACCGTGACCGGAGCTGGTTCGACATCGGCACCCAGTGCGACCACGCTGGAAGCGGAAAGCGGAACGATTTCCGTCAGTCCGTTGAATTGGGCGACCGTTCCGACAATGGCGAAGCGATTGCCACGGACCAGCATCGGATCTTCCGACGAGGAGAAGATGTTCACCCCGGCAGTAGAGTCTTGGATGAAGGCGCTGAAGTTGGAGGTTCCGGTATTTCCGAAATCCTGTTCGGTAGAAACGCCTTCCACGGCGACCACCGTGCCTGCCTCTACTGCAACTCCATTGGCATTGATGCCACGCATTCCAATGATGGGTGCAATCACGTGGGCCGCTGGCTGATTAGCAATCGGCATCAGAGATCCTCCCGAGGCGGTCGTTGAGACTTGGAAGGGGTAATTGCCAGTCTCTCCCGCCACAGGAACCGGAGTGGACAGGCCCGTCACGGTTACCTGCAGGTCATCGACGTCTGTGACAGCGGCATTGGAAATGGTGATGGTCTGTCCGGAAACGCCGAAGGTGGCACTCGTGGCACCGGAGCCGGACAGGGAAACCGTCCCTACCGTCGGAGTTCCGAGCACGGAGGGGACCTCCACGGTCACATCGCTGAGCGTGACGCTGCTGATGGTGGCATTGATGAACACGGTCGCGGACTGTCCCGTCTGGCCGTCGTCGAACATTTGGAGCGAATTGAACATGCTCGTGTCAGTCGTATTGACTACGAAGGCCGCACCGTCTCCGTCAGCGGGATTCGTCCCACGCAAGGAGGCGATGTAGATGGCGTTCTCACCATTGTTCGGCGCGCCGAATGAAAGCTCGGTCGAGGGAACAAGCGACGTGTCGGACCCGTTATAGTCATCGAGCGTGCTCGTCGAGTTGTTCGCATAAATGATGCTGTTGGAACCTCCGAACTCGGAGGTGAGTTTTGCACCCGTGAAGTCCGCTGCCAGCGGGTGCGATCCAGCCACCAAAGCGTGGATGCCGCCGAGCACACCTGCCTCGTCGCTCCCCGCGGCCTTGATCATCACCATGTCGGTATTGGCAATATCGAAGCCGCCGGCGAGATGGGTGAAATAGACCGGATCCTCCAGACCGAGCGTTAGAGTGAAGTCGGAATCATCCGTATCGGAAGAAACCGATGAACCGGACACGACCGTGATCAGCGTGCCGGCCGTCAAGTCCGAGAACAGCGCGTCATCGGTGAAGAGATACCGGCCACCGTTATCGCCACTGCCGGAGAAGTCCTTCAGGATCATGCCGCGCATGTCGAGTTCCGTGCCGGGGGTGCCATCCGCGATGACCAGCAGCTCGACCGTGTCGGGTGCGCCGTTGAGGATCTTGTTCACCACCACGCTCGGCGGACCGGCTGGGGCAGGGACTTCGAAGTTCCAGTCGGTCGCGGTGGTGCCCGCGAAGGCGTTGCCTTCCAGGTCGAGGATCGCGCCGCTCGGGATCTCCACGTAATAGGCCTTGCCCTGTTCGAGGGAGGTGCCGAGGGTGATGTCGGCTTCGTTGTCGAAGGCGAAGAAGTTGAAGTCGTCGGTCACGTCGATGCTATCGACGATCGCATCACCATCCACCTCACGGATGTTGATGATACCGGTTCCGACTTGGATGTTTTCATTGAAGAGGGCAACGAGGGTGTCGCCCGCTTCCACGGTTTCAACGGGTACGGTGACGCTGTCGTCCGCTGGAGTCGTGCTCACCAGCTCCGGGGGCAACACATCCACTCCGGTACTCTCAACCCACTGGATGTTCAGATCGTCCACCGCAAGGCCGTTATCACTGCTGGAGTTATCCGGATCCGACCAGCGGACGACGACATACTGTCCCGCAGGCACCACGATTTGAATCGAGCCTGAGTCCACCGCCAGCTGGTTTTCCGGTGCATTGCCATCGAGCTCCCCAGCAGTTCCGTTGTCGGTGATCGAGCTGAAATTCGCCGTAGGGATCGCCGACCAAGAACCAAGAGAGAGGTCGAGACCGGCACTGGGGTCGGTATCGTAGACCTGATAATCGACGGAAAGGGTATTATCCACGGCGTTCGTGCCACCTACACGCCATTGTTCGCCGGTGTATGTGATCGAACTGATCTCAACCGGAACACTGCCTGAATTGTAGAGAAGCACTCCGTAGATTACGGGATTTGCCGAGCCTGAGCCAAGGGACCCCAGCGCCCGTTCGGTCGAATCGAGGGCGCCATAGCCCCTAAGACCACCTGAGGTCGTCGATCCTGTATCCGCAAGGATGACAACCCGGTTCGAATACCAAGCGTTCAATGTGGTATCATCCGTCCAAGTGTTGCTGGCTTCAGCAATCGGCAGAGTATCGAAATTTTCGCTGTAACTGCCCGCGCCATTCATTTCGACGGGTGCGGCACCCGCAGCCGAGATGGCAACAATTGCCGCCGGGAGGAAGGAGACAGCAGAACTGGCTCGTAGATTACGGTGTTTCATAAACTGACTTCTGGGTTGATCGACAGGGATTGTTTGCTCCAAACAGGAGACCGCGCCACGGTTTGCTTCGTGTCTGATTCGTCACTCGCGAGGAATCAAGACGGAACCTTTCGGCGGGGAGTTCGTGTTTAGGGTTGCGTTGGGGTTGTTTTCGGTATTTTCTGAAAACAGTGACAGACGAGCGGTCAAAGTTGGAAGAAGCACGTGAGCAGTTCGTAGGCCAATGGGGGGCCTTGGGCACCCAGTGGGGAATTCCGCGCACTATGGCTCAAATTCATGCGCTGCTGATGGTCGCCCCGGCGCCCATGAGCACGGACGAGGTGATGGAGGAACTTCAGATCAGTCGGGGGAACGCGCATACGAACCTCAAGGAACTGGTGGCCTGGGGCCTGGTGCGGATCGTGGTGAAGAAGGGCGACCGGAAGGAGTATTTCGAGGCGGAAAAGGATGTCTGGCAGATCTTTACGATCGTGGCGAAGGAGCGCAAACGGCGGGAAATCGAGCCCGCTTTGGGGGTCTTGCACCAGTGCGCGGAGGAAACGAGCCAGCTCACCACGGCGGAGGGCCGGCAGTTTCATGACCAGATGCGCCAGCTGGAGGAGTTCGTGGGCTTCGCCTCCACGGTGGCGGATCGCGTTTCAACCATGAAGCACGGCTTCGCCGTCCAGCTCGCGGCCAAACTGCTGGGCTGAGGATTTTACCCGTAATTTTCAGAATTTCCCGAAACAACAAAACGAACGATAAATCATGAATGCGACGACGATGACCTACGCCTTGTATCTGGCCCTGGCGGTGCCGCTCACCATCTGGGTGGCCCGGACGCTCCACCGCAATGGCCGGATTTTCCTGATCGACTGCTTCCACGGCCGCGAGGCGCTGGCGGACAGCGTGAACCAGTTGCTCGTGGTCGGCTTTTATCTGATGAACATCGGCTTCGTCTCGCTCTACCTGAAGGTGGCCGGGGAGGTATCGGAGGTGCGCGGGGTTTTCGAGGTGCTGAGCGGCAAGATGGGGGTGGTGCTGCTGGTGCTGGGCGCCATGCACTTCTTCAATCTGTTCATTTTCACGCGACTCCGCCGCCGCGCGGAGCTGGAACGCAGCGGCCCCCCGGTGCCGCCCGCGGGGGTGGTCACCCCGGTGCGGTGAGGGGCGGTGCCGGATCGCCAAGGTCACCACAAGCTCATGGAATCCACGATGAAACGGTTGACGGTTTTTTACGATGTCCGCTGCGGTCTGTGCTGCCGGTTCCGCCAATGGCTGGAAACGAGCGCCCTGTGGGTGGAGGTGGAGTTCATCGGCTACGATTCCCCACGGGCCGAGCGGGAGTTTCCCGGGCTGTTGAAGCTGGGGGCCGACCGGGACTGTGTGGTGCGGGCCGATGACGGACGCTGGTGGCAGGGCAGCGATGCCTGGCTGGTGTGCCTGTGGGCGACCCGGGAATACCGGCTGTGGTCCCATCGGCTGGCGGCACCCCATTTCCGCCCGTGGCTGGAAACGATCGTCCACGCGATCTCGCGGAACCGCCTGAGGATCTCGGCGCTGGCGAGCCTGCGATCGGAGGCGGAGCTGGCGGAGGCGCTCGCCCCGCTGGAGAAGGAGTGCGACTCCGGCAGCTGCCGTTTTCCGACCATGGCCACGGTGGAGGGAGGTGGCCGGTGAACACGGGCAATGTCGTGATTTTCGGCGCCAACGGCTTCCTGGGGCGCTATCTGACGAGGCACTACCTCGACCAGGGCCGCGAGGTGGCGGCGGTGGCGCGGCACGGGGAGGGCATCGACCGGCGTGCGATGTTCCTGCCGTGGGACGGGCGGACGCCCGGTCCGTGGTCGCTGGCGCTGGAGGGCGCGGCGCTGGTGGTCAATCTGGCGGGGCGCTCGGTGGATTGCCGCTACGACGAGTCGAACCGGCGGGAAATCCTGGCCTCGAGGGTCGACTCGACGCGTGCGATCGGCGAGGCGATCGCCGCCTGCAAGGTGCCGCCGCGGGTGTGGATGAACTCCAGCACGGCGACCTGGTATCGCGACGCGCGGGACCGGCCGCAGGACGAGTGGTCGGGCGAACCGGGCGAGGGCTTCTCGGTGGAAGTCGCCCGGGCGTGGGAAGAGTCGTTTTTTTCCGCCAAGGTGCCGGGAGCGGTGCGGAAGGTGGCGCTGCGGACCGGCATGGTGCTGGCCGATGAGCCCGGAACGGTGCTGGAAGTCCTGCGCCGCCTGGCGAAGAGCGGCCTCGGCGGACGCATGGGGCCGGGCCGCCAGCGGGTGGCGTGGATCCACATGGAGGATTTCATCGGCGCGATGGAGCACCTCGAGCAGGACATGCTGGCTGACGGCGTCTTCAACCTGACCGCCCCGCGGGTCCCGACGAATGCGGAGCTGATGCGGACCCTGCGGGAAACGGTGGCCATGCCGGTGGGGCTGCCGGCCGCGCGCTGGATGCTGGAAATCGGAGCCTGCCTGATGCGGACCGAGACCGAGCTGGTGTTGAAGAGCCGCTGGGTGGTGCCGGCACGGCTGGAGGCCGAGGGGTTCGGCTTCCGCTGGCCGGAACTCGGGCCAGCGGTGGCGGACCTGCTCGAGCGGCCCGGCGTCGAGGGCTTTTTCGGTCGACCGGTGAAACGCAGCGTCGGTCACCGGGCTTGGGTTTCCCCGCGCCGGGTGGAGCCGGCGTGAAATTCGCGTGGGAAAAGGAGGATTGCTTTGTCACCCCCAGCCGGGCGGACTAGAGTCGGCCCGACCCGATGACGCCAACCAGCAGTCCGCTCCGCCGACCCCGCGCCGCCCAGGTGCTGATGCTGTTGGCGGCGCTGGTGGTGCTGATCGCCGGACTCAAGGCCGCCCAGAGCTTTTTCGTGCCGGTCCTGCTGGCCTTCTTCATCGCCACGGTCAGCTTTCCGATCACCAACTGGCTGCGCAACCGCGGGGTCCCGCGGACCATTGCGGTCCTGCTGACGGTGCTGGTGGACTTCGCATTTTTGGCCGGCGTGATCTTCTGTGCGCTGTCGGTGGTGGGGGATTTGCAGACCCGCTGGGAATCGCAGTACAAGGACCTCACGGCGGCCAAGCTCGACAAGATGGTCGAGGATGTGGCCGGGGCGGAGGACTGGATCAAGCACTTGTGGGAACCGAGCCCGGCCCAAGGCGGGATGAGCGAGGAGGAACTCGATGAGGCCATCGCCGAGGCCCCGAAAGCCCAGCCGGTCGAGCCGATTCCCGTGCCGGACGAGGACGCGCGGGTCTCCAAGGTGGCCGAGGCCATGGTCGGCCAGCTCCGCGACCTGCGATTCAGCCAGATCGTCAACGTGGGCACGGACGTGCTCGGGCGCTTGGTGAGCTTCTTCGGCACCTCGGTGGTGGTGATCATCCTCACCATCTTCATGCTCACCGAGGCCCGCATGTTCGGGCGGCGGATGGAGGCCATCAGCGAGGCGCGCGGCCCGAACATCCAGCGGATGCTCATCGCGCTGCGCGATACCCAGCGCTACCTCGGCATCAAGACGGCGATCAGCCTGGTGACCGGCTTGATGGCCGGCGCGCTGTGCTGGGCGGCGGGGATCGATTTCTGGCTGCTGTGGGGAATCATGGCCTTCGCGATGAATTTCATCCCGGTGGTCGGCTCGGTGATCGCCGGCGTGCCGCCGACGCTGCTCGCCCTGCTCGTCTCCGGCCCGCCCTATGCGGTGGCCGTGCTGGGCGGCTACCTCCTGATCAATACCTTCCTCGGCAACGTGCTGGAGCCCATGCTGATGGGTCGCCGCTTCGGGCTTTCGACCCTGATCGTGCTTGTCTCCGTCATCTTCTGGGGCTGGCTGTGGGGGCCGATCGGGATGCTGTTGGCGGTGCCGCTGACGATGGTCGTCAAGGTGCTCCTCGACAGCAGCGACGAGTTCCGCTGGATCGCGGTGGCGATTGGAAAGGAGCCGCGCCGGCCGGCGGAAGAGGCCCGGATCCTGACCGAGGGCGTGAAGGAGAAACCCGAGGAAGGGGTGACCGACGCCGCCGAAGCGGCCGGACGTTCCTGAGCGATTTCTCAAACAGGGGACTTGGCGGTTTTTTGCCCGGCTGCTAGACGGGTCGGAAACCCATGAGTAACGAGAAAACCCTTCCCGACGAAGCGGCCCGGAGCCGCTATTGGAAAAAAAACCTGCGCTGGCTGGCCGGCCTGCTGAGCGTGTGGTTCGCGGTGTCTTACGGCTGCGGCATCCTGTTCGTCGATCAGCTCGACAAAATCCGCATCCCCGGCACCGGCTTCAAGCTCGGCTTCTGGTTCGCGCAGCAGGGCAGCATCGTGGCCTTCGTGCTGCTGATCGCCGCCTACGTGAAGGTGATGGACCGGCTCGACCGCGAGCTTCTCGGAAAAAACGACTGAGCCCGGAACCATGGACGTCACCCAATGGACCTGGCTTCTGGTCGGTCTTTCCTTCGCCCTCTACCTCGGCATCGCCATCTGGTCGCGGGCCGGCTCCACCAAGGACTTCTACGTCGCCGGCGGCGGCGTGCCCAGCATCGCCAATGGCATGGCCACCGGTGCCGACTGGATGAGCGCCGCGTCTTTCCTTGGCATGGCGGGGCTGATCTCCTCGATGGGTCGCGATGGCTCCGTCTACCTGATGGGCTGGACCGGCGGCTACGTGCTGCTCGCTCTACTGCTCGCGCCGTACTTGCGGCGCTTCGGGAAGTTCACCGTGCCGGACTTCATCGGGGATCGCTACTACTCGAACGCCGCCCGCGTGGTGGCGGTGATCTGCGCTATCTTCGTGTCCTTCACCTACGTCGCCGGCCAGATGCGCGGGGTGGGGATCGTGTTTTCCCGCTTCCTCGATGTGGACATCAACATGGGCGTCATCGCCGGCATGGCCATCGTCTTCTTCTACGCGGTGCTCGGCGGGATGAAAGGGATCACCTACACTCAGGTGGCGCAGTATTGCGTGCTGATCTTCGCCTTCATGGTGCCGGCGATCTTCATTTCGCTGATGCTCACAAACCACCCGCTGCCCCAGACCGGCCTCGGCGCGACCACCGGCGACGGCACCTACCTGCTCGACAAGCTCGACGGCCTGCAGGAGCAGCTCGGTTTCGCCGCCTACACGGAGGGCCACAAGCCGATGATCGACGTGTTCGCGATCGCCCTGACCCTGATGGTCGGCACCGCCGGTCTGCCGCACGTGATCGTCCGCTTCTACACGGTGAAAAAGGTCAGCGACGCCCGCAAGTCGGCCTTCTGGGCGCTGCTCTTCATCGCCATCCTCTACACCGCCGCGCCGGCCGTGTCGGTCTTCGCACGGACCAACCTGCTCGAAACCATCCCCGGGAAATCCTACGCCGAGGTGCCGTCGTGGTTCAAGAAATGGGAGCACGCCGGCTTGATCGCCTGGCTCGACAAGAACGGCGACGGCCGCGTGCAGTACGATGGCAGCGGCGCGCCCTTCGCTCCCGCGCCCGGGGCACCGAAGCTGGCTCCGACTTTCGACGAGGACGGCACCGCCGGCCCGTCCGGCGAGCGCCTGGTGACCAATGCGCCGACGCCTTCCACCAACGAGCTCTACATCGATGCCGACATCATCGTGCTCGCCAATCCGGAGATCGCGCAGCTGCCGAACTGGGTGATCGGTCTGGTCGCGGCCGGCGGACTGGCGGCGGCCCTGTCCACCGCGGCAGGCCTGCTGCTCGTCATTTCCACCTCGGTGGCGCACGATCTGGTCAAGCGGACGATCAACCCTTCGATCTCGGAAAAGAAGGAATTGCTGGTGGCGCGGCTGGCGGCCGGGGTCGCGGTCTGCGTGGCCGGCTATTTCGGCATCAAGCCGCCGGGCTTCGTCGCCCAGGTCGTGGCCTTCGCCTTCGGGCTCGCGGCCTCATCGTTTTTCCCGGCGATCATCCTCGGCATCTTCTGGAAACGCGCGACCCGTGAGGGAGCGGTGGCCGGCATGCTCTGCGGCCTCGTTTTCACCGCGCTCTACATCTGCTTCTTCAAGTTCGGCCTGCCGGGCCTCGGACAGGGAAAAGTCGAGCAGCTGTGGTTCGGCATTTCGCCCGAGGGCATCGGCATGATCGGCATGTTGGTGAACTTCGCGGTCACCATCGCCATCTCTCTCGCCACGCCCGCGCCGCCCGAAGCGGTGAAGGACCTGGTCGAGCGCGTGCGCCTGCCCCGCGCCGCCTTTGGTGAGGAGGACAGCGGCCCGGTGGCTCATTGAAGGGCCATCCAGCCACCGACCGGGGCGCAGTCAACCGGACCTGCCAGGCCTCTCCGTCGTTCTGGCGAGCGAAGGAAGGTGCGCCGCGCCTCAATGCAGTCGCCGGCGGCCGGTGAATTTCAAGGGCGAACCCTTGAAGAGCGGCGGATCGGCTTTGATCGGATAAAATTTTATCTCCGCGCCGGGGGAGACGAGAGATATTCGAATTAATTCCTTTGAATCACTAATTTGGCCGCCGAATTTGAAATTCGACTCATTGAATTTCAAATTTCCCGCGCAAATCAGTGATCTGGCGGAAAAATCAGTGATCTGCCGGATAAATCTCTAATTTGGCGGCCAAATCGGTGATCCGACGGGCAAATTTGCAACCTGACGGACCCGATGGTGGGATTCGCCGCGAATCGCGCATTTTCATGCCATCTCCTCTCCTTACAGGCCCCGCATCTTCGGAGGCTACGAATCGAGATGATGCTGGGGAAGGGGGGATGGGCCTCTTGTCGGCTGCATCCCTTACGCATGGACGATCTCGCATCGTCATCGCTCCGCTTCCCCGGCCGGGGGTCGCCGCCCACGACCAAGGGCGGCAGCATGCCCCATAGGGAGAGCGGGTAACCTGCCCGCCCGTCCCCGTGCGTCGCCTTCAGCCGACCCCATGGGGGGCGGCGGGCATCGACCGCCGGGCAGGCCCCCAGAACTCCATCCCCCTGAGGTCTCACTTCGAGTCCCTCCCTGCCCGGCTCACCCAAGACGAACCACGGCATTGACCGGTTTCCCGCCTCAAGAAATTGGCGGCCGAAAGCCGCCGCTCCTGCATGGGGGCGGCGGCATCGACCGCCGGGCAGGCCCCCAGAACTCCGCCCCCCTGAGGTCTCACTTCGAGTCCCTCCCCGTCCGACTCACCCAAGGCGAACCAGCGGCCCAAGGAAATTCACCCCCGGCAGGGGCATCGGAAGGGGGGGCGAACGTTCTCCGACGGCTTCCGTCGCCCCTTCCGAAGCTTGATAAGATCGCGAGGCGGCCCTCGCCGGCGTCTGGATGCCCAACGCGCTCTCGCGCAAATACCGCCGGGCCTCGCAAAGCTTCGTGGTTTTGGCTTTTTCCCGCCACCAAAACCGCCATCGATCCCGCCACGGTCGGAAGGGAGGACTCTCCGGGGGGAATCGTGCGCCGCCACCATCTCCACGACGGCGTTTACAACCGCGCGATCAAGCGAGCCGCCCACGCGATCGGGATCGAAAAGCAGGTCACCAGTCACGCCCTGCAGCACTCCTTCGCCACCCACCTGCTGGAGAGCGGGACCGACCTGCGCCGGATTCAGGAACCTCTGGGCACGATGACATCACCGCCACCGAGTCTCCACGTCGCGATTGGAGAAAACGGCCTCGGAGTGGAGAGCCCGCTCGATGCTGGAATACTCCAGTGATAGGCAGCACCGCGAGGCTCCAGTCAAAGACCCCTCCAACGGCCGGTGACTCTAACCGCAGCAACTCCGCCCCGCCGCTCCAAGGAGCTAAAGTCTGAAGCTCGAAAGCTCGAAAGCTCGAAAGCTCGAAAGCTCGAAAGCTCGAAAGCTCGAAAGCTCGAAAGGTCGGAAGGTCGGAAGGTCGAAAGCTCGAAAGCTCGAAAAGGCCGGCGTTCCACTGCCGTTCAGCCCCACCGGGGCGTAGGGCTGTAGCCACCGGGTTCACCCGGTGGATCCGAAGCCCATCTCATCCAAGCCCCGCAAGGGGCGCAGGCGGACCCGCTCTCCACCGTCCCGGCAATTCCCGCCCCGGTGCTCCAAGGATCTAAACTCCAAAGGCCGAATCCAGCGCGGACGCTACCTCGCCTTCCAAACCACGATCGCCCCGTCATCGCTCCAAACGCCCCGACCCCGTTCCGGAGCGCTTCGACACGAGGCAAAACCACCCCGACATCGCGTAAAACCTCCACACCCGGACCCAATACGGCCTTCGCGCGACGCCAAACGCCGATATATCAGCGCAGCGCCCCACCGTCCTCCAGCTCATCCCTCGCGCCCCTGATATCACGCTCCAACCCTCCCATTCTCCTTGTTAAATCAACAAATCGCCTGTCATCCTGCCCCCGATGGCGTTCGAGATATACGATCCGAATCGCCTATTAAACACCCTGTTCTGCAAGAATCATAGATACCCCATGTTCGATGCCGATTGAGTTTATTAACGCCGATTTGGAGATTGCTTCCAGCGAAGACTTGGAGCCGATTAGGGCGTTTTTTGCCCAATATGGAAACCGATTATCCGAGATGTATTGCGGTTCGACTGATCCGGTTTCCTACCTTGCTTCGTTCGAGGTTCACTCGGATGAAGACCGCGATGATCAGACAGCCGAAGAGAAGATTGGAGCTTTTTGTGATTCGATCTCTGAGTTGCAAGGTTTGGCGCGTGAAGTCTGGGAGCATGCCACAAGAAGAGTCATTGATCTTGGCTACCTCGCAGATGATCTTTGCAGTCCGTTCAATGATCGTCTTTCGGTCGACACTCTTCGCCGTATGGAAGAACTCGGACTTGAGCTCGCTTTGACCATCTATCCCCAGAGAATCCGATCGCAGCACAAGCCGTGCGAGGCAACCGGCGAAAACGCTGCAAGTTGAATTCGAGCTTCCCTCCGCCGGTGCCTCCACTCTATCGTTGTGCGCCGAGCGAAGCGAGGCGCTTCTGATCTGGTGAGAGTCCAGATATGACAAAACCTAGCCAGTAGTCATTACCGAGTGTTGCGATGAAGTCAGCTAACCCATGGAAATGTCGCGGGAGAAACCGCGTGAACAACGAAACTCCGGAAGACGTGCCTGTCACGTCCCATGGATGGGGAAACGGCTTTATCGAAGCGTACACAGACTGCCAAGCACGGAGTGCGATCCAACCGCGCAGCCTGACCGCAGGTCCCGAAGGGGACAAAATCCGGCAGGCCACAGGGCGTCTCGCAAGCGCCTGAAGGTTGATACAGCCCCGTAAGAGTGCGATGCGGAAGGCGACCTGCTAACGTTACAGGGAAGCCAGCACCGAAGGATGCGTCACAGGCGAGTGTCCCAAGGTTCCGTCGGGGTCCAGCAAGACCGTGGCATGTCGGAAGAGAAGCGAACCAATGACCGCCCTGAGGAGGGCGGCACCTTGAACTCGGGAGGCCCGGAGGCCATGCCGCAGGAGACGATTTATCTCCAGCGGCTCCATGTCGATCAACTCACTGGAGACGACATGCAGGGCCGCCGGGAATCAGATCCGCCCATAGTAGTCCGAGACGGGAAAGCCGATCCCATGGCAAAGGAGCGGGCGGATGGACAACGCGGACAGAGCACCCACGCGAGAGGACGGACGACCCTCTCATCAAGCGTGTCAAGCACCCTGTCCGCCCTGGAAACCAAGGCGGCGAAAGACCCGAAGCATCGCTTCCGGTCGCTTGCCCGCCTGCTCGACCGGCAGATGCTCGGGAACTCGGTGCGTCTGTGGCAACTGCTGCACCAGGTCCGGCGCTTGGCCTTCAAATGGTGGAACCGCCGCAGCCAGCGGCGCAGCTTCACCTGGGCGGAGTTTGCCGAGGCCTGGGAGCGGTGGAAAATGCCGCGGCCGAAGATCTTGGAAACCCCGTTACCCTGGAGCTGGCGGGAGGCTCGACAAGCCGGGAGAGCATGAGTAAACGATGAAGTCAGAAACAGCAACCAACGGCGTCGCGGAATCGAAGCGCGTCCATCCGAGGAGCCCGGTGCGGTAACTCCGCACGCCGGGATCTGCGAGGGGCGCCGGATGACCGGCGTCCCTACCTCAAGCTGCAAAAACCAAGATATGAAGACACCCAAGAAGACTTTAGTCCCGCTTCTGATCGCGCTCATGACTCCGGTCGCGCTGCCAGCTGCGGATATTAGCGAAGGAACGTGGGTTATGGCGTGGGCTCCGATGGATGAGATAATGAACGTAGCCAAGATATCGAGAGGGGCGGAGAGTGACTGGAAGATCGAGTTTGAGATCCCAGGGACCGGCCTTGTGAAGGTTCCGTTGATAATATCTGAACCAGAAGAAAATCAATCCAAGTCCGCTAGTGGCGGAGCGCAAGTGTTGATTGAGAACGTCGCAGGGAAGCAGGAGGTTCGAACCATTGCTCTTCATATTTCGTTTCCTCAGGGTGGGCCTGCGTTCGGCGGTGAAAGCCATCGTTCGCAGCCGCTACTTCGGAGTGATCGGGAACTCGGTGCGTTTGTGGCAACTGCTGCATCAGGTCCGGCGCTCGGCCTTCAAATGGTGGAACCGCCGCAGCCAGCGGCGCAGCTTCACCTGGGCGGAGTTTGCCGAGGCCTGGGAGCGGTGGAAGATGCCGCGACCGAAGATCTTGGAAACCCCGTTACCTTGGAGCTGGCGGGAGGCTCGACAAGCCGGGAGCGCATGAGTAAACGATGAAGTCCGAAACAGAAACCAACGGCGTCGCGGAATCGAAGCGCGTCCATCCGAGGAGCCCGGTGCGGTCATTCCGCACGCCGGGATCTGCGAGGGGGGCGCCGGATGACCGGCGTCCCTACCTCAATCGGCAAAGAAACCTTATGATGCGCACCTTGGTTCCAGCCTTTCTCGCGTTGATGTTTGTTTCCCCACTGGTAGCTGAGGAACACAGAGAGGCTGTTCGGGAATTATCAAAGCAGGCGCAGGCAACTCTCAAACTCCTTGAAGCCGAGAGATTCGCGAACGCCAATCTTTATTCAAGCTCACCAAAAAGGAATTTCGATTTGGTTCGGGACCGCCTCGAAACACTGGGGATCACTGTGCGGTTGCTTCACTACGGAGACCGTCGCTCCTCAAACGAAGAGACCGATCCCACTCCGCTTCGGAACATTCCCATTCGAAATTACATGAGTTTATTCCAGAACGATTGTGGGTGGGGTTGGATCGTTTATCCGGACGGCTCAATAACCTACTTCGACAATGTTTGCTCAGGCAACTGGCCGAAGGATGGAACTGAGTATCATGAAGCCCAGTATCGCGCAGGAAGCCCTGAAGTGATGGCTGCCGGTGAGAAGGACCTAGAGATCCGGAACAAGAAAGGCTAACCCCAAAGATAGCTTCGGGCGGTAGCCCCGAAGCTATCGGTTGTTGAACGGGCCCAGGCGGGTTGGACGGGCGGTGTGGCTATCGCTCTTGCGGTTTCAATCCGCGTCTGTGGGTCAACGACTTGCCGTGATCGGGCGGGGGCGGATGGCCGTTTGACGACCTCCGCGGGGGCCGCGGGGCGAATCGCTCCGGGATTCGCCCGCGCCGGGAGAAGTGCGAGTCGCCGGTGGAGCGGGGTTTCCGGGACGCGGCGAAGCATGGGCGCTTTTACGGTGAAAGCCGTCGTTCGCAGCCGCTACTTCGGAGTGATCGGGAATTCGCTGCGTTTGTGGCAACTGCTGCACCAGGTCCGGCGCTTGGCCTTAAAATGGTGGAACCGCCGCAGCCAGCGGCGCAGCTTCACCTGGGCGGAGTTTGCCGAGGCATGGGAGCGGTGGAAAATACCGCGGCCGAAGATCTTGGAAACCCCGTTACCCTGGAGCTGGCGGGAGGCTCGACAAGCCGGGAGAGCATGAGTAAACGATGAAGTCAGAAACAGAAACCAACGGCGTCGCGGAATCGAAGCGCGTCCATCCGAGGAGCCCGGTGCGGTAGTTCCGCACGCCGGGATCTGCGAGGGGGGCGCCGGATGACCGGCGTCCCTATCTCAATCTGCAAATAATGACCTACAAGACTAAATGGCCCCTTGTACTGGTGCTTGTTCTTATCGCGGCCATCACAACCCTTTGGCGGGTCACACAACAAAGCAAAGACTCCCTCGTTTCCAAATTGCCCGAAGTGCGACCCGTGGAGGTAAGAGACACTGTGGCTGCCACCGAAGAACAACGAGGAGCCGACGCACGGCGTCGAAGGGACCCGATTGATAATACAGCGAGTCTTCCGTCCAAACTGGCACTCATCGACGGTGAACTTGGACTGATCCGGTTGTCACCTGACGAACTCTCAAAAGTCTTGAGCCATTTTCCTGAAGTAGAGCGTATCGAGAATCCAGATGTCGACACTTCTCCAGAGGAACGGCGTTTCTCCGAGCAGTTACTCGGATTGTTCTCTCGGGAGCAAATGCGAGAGATCCTTCCTTCAATAAACTTGGGCTCCACATCGGTTTCCGACACGGGCTCCGTTTCTTCGGAGGGTAGAAATCTGAATGCATCGGTAGCGAGTCGGTCCGTTAACGGCGAACTCATTGATATTGAGGTCACGCTCGAAGAACGAATCGGGGCAACAATTCGGACGGGATCACGCGGAGCAAAGGCGTGGTGACCAGCAGAAAAGGATGGGTTGTGTTGCTCCGTTCCAGAGGCCCAGATCCTGTAGGTTTGCTCGTTGTCGCAGGGGCTGATTTTTGAATGACCTAGGCAGGGTAGGCACCAGTGCTTGAACCTGCTAAAACAAGAAGCCGAACCCCAAAGATAGCTTTGGGCGGTAGCCCCGAAGCTATCGGTTGTTGAACGGGGCCAGGCGGGTTGGACGGGCGGTGTGGCTATTGCTCTTGCGGTTTCAATCCGCGTCTGTGGGTCAACGACTTGCCGTGATCGGGCGGCGGCGGATGGCCGTTTGACGACCTCCGCGGGGGCCGCAGGGCGAACCGCTCCGGGATTCGGATCGGTGGTGGGCGGCATCGGGGAGCTTGAGCCCGCGCAGGTAGTTGCGGTGGGCCTGGGTCCAGTGGGTCTTGCCGTCGTAGCGGTAGCCGAGGCGGCGGAGCAGCGCGAGCAGGCGTGTCTTGGCGCGGCGGAGGTCGTCGCCGGCGTCGGTGCGGGCGCGGCAGAGGTCGCGGATGGCTTCGTCGAGCGCGTCGGGGATAGGGACGGCGACGAGATCATTGGCGCGCAGCAAGCGGGCGAGCTTGGCGGCATCCCGCTTGTCGGTTTTCACGCGATCGCCGGAGCGCGTGGGGATGAGCGAGGGGGCGATGACCTCGCAGCGCACGCCCATCTGCCGGAGCCTGCGGGCAATCCAGAAGCCGCAGCCGCTGGCCTCGTAACCGACGTGGAGGTCGGAGAGCTTGCGGCCTTGTGATTTCGCGATGCGGCGCACGGCGCGCTCCAGCGCGTGCTGGGAAGTCGTGACCGATCCATAGTGGCGCGGCTCCGCGTCGCGGTCGTCGTCCAGGATCGCGATGACCGTTTGTTCTTTATGGACGTCGAGTCCGAGGTAGTGAGCGGGTCGTGTCTGAGTTCGTTTTCATTCGTAGCGATCGATTGATGTTGGATAGGTCGCCGCGACGTGTCGGGGCGATAGCCCACGGATTGAACCAGACACGACACCTCCTTTCCAACCTTCAACCCACCCCGGAGGCGCCCGACTGCTTCAAGTCGCAGCCATAGGGTCTCGCCATGAAAAGTGCATCGATACGATCCTCAGGATTCCGCGTGGCCATCCTAGTGCCTGCCTTTCTTGCGGCAGCAGGTGCTTGCCTAGGAGAACTCACGGATGCAGAGATTGCCGGTAACGTCGCGAGAATGAAGGTCGAGGAAGACCGATTTAGACAATTAGCGGATCGTTCGGACCTTATCTGCATAGCTGAAGTTACTCAGGGTGGGATCAACTCCACGATGGGACATGCAGGGATGACAATCGAACTCAAGGTGGAGAAGGTTCTGAAGGGCGACGAGTTTCTTCGGGGGAAGGCGTTAAGCGTGTATTACGGTGGATTGTATTTGGTCGGCGACGACGAAGATGGTGAAGAGAGTATCATGCCGCAAGCTCCCACGGGTCGCTTAATCGTCTTCGCGAGAACATCCGAGGACGGGCCGCGATTCAGCATCACTGACCGGTTTTTTGGAGTGCTACCGTACTCAAGCACCATTGAAGTTGCGTTGCGACCGCACACTGACAGCACACAGGATCGAGAATAGAAGAGATGGGCGAACAAGTCGGCTCACAGAACCCCTGACCCGCCGCGAGTTCTAGCCGTCATGTCCATCCAACCTCAAACCCCAGTCGAAGCCTCGCCTTCGGGCGGGTGTGAGAGGACTCGACGTTCTGCAAAGAAATGAAGCTCCATCTAACTGATCTGCATGGGCGATGGAGAATTGTTGGGAGTGAGATTGAGAATGTATCGGACGGCGACGAGGAATATGAGTTCATTGAGCCGAATATTCTTCTGATGAGCTATCGACAAGATGACGGTAGAATGAGTGTTCATAAACTTCGATTCAAGATTGTGGATGATGGCTTTGTGGTTGGCACGCGAGAGAACCTGAATGCGCATGTGACGGCATGGATTGAATCAGGATATCTGATTTTTCGACCGCCACATGGAATGGAGACTTGGTCAGAGCGTGTTCCAGAATGAACTGAGTTCGCAGCGGTTCTGCTACATGCAAACCGCTAGAAATAATGCAGAACAAGCCTCACCCAATCCCATGCCCGCCACGAGTCGGAGATTGAGCCCTAAGATTGTCTTCCCTCAAAAGGCTCCGGTTTCTCCCCCAGTGAGACCGGGGCCATTCTCTACCTCCGCGGGAGCAAGCTGCTGAGTTTCTGTTCGAGGCTGGTTACCCGGTCCCATTTGATCCATTCAAGCTGGCCTGACTGGAATTTGGAGCCTGAGGAGAGAGTGAAGGCAACGAACCGCGCTCGCGGGAAGTCCGGAGGAATCAGATGGTTCCCGGCGATCGGCTCGAAGCGAACTGATAGCCCCCAGAGTCGGGCCACCTGCTGAGCCAGATGCTGGAGTTCAGGAGTGCGGACAATATTGCTGTTGATCGGAATAGAATCGTTCATAGCGACCCGATCCTCGCCTTCTCTGGCGCAGTCGGTAACGGGCGGGGCGAACTATTTCCGATCGCCAGAATGCCTTGCCCGGGCTGCCTTCTTGGCGTTCTCGGAGCGGGCTTGCTTTCGGGATTTCGCGTGCCATCGAAGAAACTTGGCAGTCTCCGTGCGTATGGCATCGGTGAGAGGAATGCCATGCTCCTCCAGCCATTGTGCGAGGTGTTTCGCCTGATCGGTGGCTTTTCTCGGCTCTTGGATCGAAACGCCGCTCGAGTAGGGAGTGGTGATCATGCTCCAGATGAACGTCGGGTCTGCCTTCGTCGTTTCGGTAGGAGGGTTGAAAGGATCCAGAGTCACCGGGCGAGGGGCCGAGCCGCGTTGCTCCGGCATCACGACCTGTCTCGCCTCCTCGTGAAAGATGGGGTCCATCTCGGTGAGTTTCTTTTCATCGTCGTTCTCCTGGGGCATCGAATGGAACCCTCTGAGGTATTCCCTCGCGAATGCGTGCCCCGCCTCAATTTTGGCGAATAGGAAATCGAGGTAGCGTGCTCTTCTGGTCTGGGGTTTCAAACCCGGCATCATCGAGCTGAGCCACGAGGCGAAGGGTATTGAATCGGTCGCCGCCCGGATGATTTCCGCTGCTTGCTGTGAGTAGTAGTCGACCATCGGGCGAGGCCGCTCCTTTTCGATCATCTCACCAGCGGCTCGCCAAATGCTGAGGGCGGCTCGAACCCGCGACTCGGGTGTCTGCCCTTCGCAAGAGGTGGCGAGAGAGGCGAGGGTGAATTGGTCGGGGAGGTCGCTCATATCCTGACTTTGTGAATCTGTTGGTCGGAGTGCTTTTCGATCATGTGAGAGTAGGTGCGCATGGCGAGGGCTCCGCCGTCCTGATGCCCCAGCCAAGCGGCCACCGTGGGAACATCGACGCCGGCTTCCAGAGTCCGAGTGGCGAAGATGTGGCGGAGGCCGTGGATTCGGAGATGAGGGAGGCCGAGCCGCTTGCAGGCGTTCGCCAGGGCGATTCGAGGAGACTTCATCGGAAACACCGGATCCTGTGCACCGGAGGGGAACATGGCCCGGAGGGTTTCCAGCGCTTCCTTGGCTGCCGTCGTGAGCGGCACTCTCCGAAGTTCGTCATTCTTCGCGGTCCGGAGAACGAAGGCCTCTGGTTCGATGTCGCGCCACCGAAGGGACTGAGCTTCGGAAATGCGCAGCCCAGTGCCGGCGAGGAATTGGACCACGGTAGCAGCGGCTTTGCTCGATCGCTTTTGCTGGGAAGCGATGCTGTCGAGGATCCGGGCTCGCCCGCTCGGCATGTTCGTCCATCCAGGCTCTCAAATCGGCCACCGTGGCCCTAGGGAGTGGTTTCTCGGCTGGCTTCTCGTCGCTGGCGTCGCTCGTCTTCAGGAGGCTCGCGGCAACTTGTCGATAATAGCGGCGGGTGGTCGCCTTCACGGTCGGATCCTTCCCGTCTGCCTCTGCATTGATCGCTTCCCGAAGGGTGCCAGCGGTCCCGGCGGCTGAAGCCCCACGGAGTTCCTCGAGTGCTGCGGGGAGGCGATTCTTGGCCAGGTTGAAGTCGTCGGTGTCGAGAGTCCGACGTCGAACCTTGCCAGCCACCTTGGCGACTGCGTAGTAATTGCCGCCCCGATGACGAAAGAGGTTCGCCACTCTGGATTTTCGAAACTGAGAGCGTCTTGCTTCAAGGCGTGTCGTTTTGCTTCCAGCGCGGTATGGACGGATCAAGGAAATCGTCGGGAATCCTTTAAAGGGCCTGTAGCTCAGCGGTTAGAGCAGGGGACTCATAATCCCTTGGTCGCGGGTTCGAATCCCGCCGGGCCTACTTCCTGAGCACGCCGTCATGGGTTGAAAATCGGGTCTGCTCGGCATGGCCGTCTCCCCACATGGGTCGATGGGGCGAAGCTTGCCAAAGAGCCGGGATGTGAAACGTTTCTTTGCTCATGACCCGCTTGCTTTCTTGTGGCGCGGCCTCCGCGATCTCCCTGCTGCTACCGCTTATCGGGCGGGCGGAGGTCGGCGGTGCCCGGCTTTTTCCACTGACTTCCGTGCGCCTGACCGGGGACGGCCCTTTCGCCCGCGCCGTGGAGGCCAACCGTGATTACTTGCTCGACCTCGATCCCGACCGCTTGCTGGCGCCCTTTCTGCGCGAGGCGGGGCTGCGGCCGAAGGCACCGCCCTATGGCAACTGGGAAAGCATGGGCCTCGATGGCCACACCGCCGGCCACTATCTTTCGGCGCTGTCGATGATGATCGCCTCGGGCGCCGACACCCCGGACGGCAAGCTGGCCAAGCGTCTCGACTCCATGCTCGACGAGCTGGAGGGCGTGCAGAAGGCCAATGGCAACGGCTATCTCGGCGGCGTGCCCGGCGGAAAAGCCATGTGGAAGGACGTCGCGAACGGGAAGATCAACGCCCACGGCTTCGGCCTCAACGACAAGTGGGTGCCGCTCTACAACATCCACAAAACCTTCGCCGGTCTCCGCGATGCCTATCAGATCGCCGGGCGGGAAAAGGCCAAGAGCCTGCTGGTGAACTTCGGCGACTGGGCGGCGGACCTCGTTTCCCGGCTCTCCGACGAGCAGGTGCAGGCGATGCTGACCTCCGAGCACGGCGGCATGAACGAAGTGCTCGCCGACATCGCGGCGATCACCGGCGATGAGAAATACCTCGAGCTCGCCAAGCGCTTCAACCACCACGCCATCCTCGACCCGTTGATCGACCAGCGCGACGAGCTGACCGGCAAGCACGCGAACACGCAGATCCCGAAGGTGATCGGCCTGGAGCGGATCGCCACGCTCACCGGCGACGCCCGTGCCGACGCCGGGGCCGAGTTTTTCTGGCAGGACGTGGTGGGGAAACGGACCATCGCCTTCGGTGGAAACAGCGTTTCGGAACACTTCAACGATCCCCGGGATTTCCACGGCATGCTGGAACACCGCGAAGGGCCGGAGAGCTGCAACACCTACAACATGCTGCGCCTTACCGAGCAGCTCTTCGAGCGCCATCCGAAGGCGGAATACGCCGACTTCTATGAGCGCGCGCTCTTCAACCACATCCTGTCGGCGATCGACCCCGGGCATCCCGGCTACGTCTATTTCACCCCGCTGCGGCCGGCTCACTACCGCGTCTATTCCACGCCGGAAAAGTCGTTCTGGTGCTGCGTCGGCAGCGGCATGGAAAACCCGGGCAAGTATGGAAAGTTCATCTACGCGCTGGCGCCGGATGGCCTTTACGTGAACCTGTTCATCGCCTCCGAGCTGAAGACCTCGCCCAGAGGCCTCAAGTTGCGGCAGGAGACGAAGTTTCCGTTCGAGGAAAAATCGGTGCTCATCCTCGATCCGCCGCAGCCCCGGACCTTCACGCTGCACCTCCGGCACCCGGACTGGGTCGCTGAGCAGGATTTCAAGGTGACGATCCATGGCGAGGACGCCCGGATTTCATCGGAGCCGGGCTCCTATGCCGCCATCCGTCGTGAATGGGAGGCGGGCGACCGGGTCGAGGTCGCGCTGCCGATGCGGACCCGCGTCGAAGAGCTGCCCGACGGGTCCGACTAGTATGCCATCCTGCACGGGCCCCTGGTGATGGCCACGCCGGCCGGGACGAAGGACCTCATCGGCGAGCGGGCGGGGTCCGGACGCGGCGACCATATCGCGGGCGGGCCGCTGGTGCCCTTGGACAAGGTGCCGGCCTTGGCGACCACCCCCGCCGAGCTGCCGCGGCACGTGGTGCCGGATCCCGATGGGCAGCCGCTTCATTTCCGGATCAAGGACGTGGTCAGTCCGCCTTCTTCGGACGGTCTGCCACTGACTCCGTTCTTCGGCCTTCAGGGGCAGCGCTACCAGATCTACTGGAACATCCTTTCGGAAAACGAACTGGCCCTGCGGCAGGCGGAGCTGGCTGCCGCGGAAAAGGCGCGCGAGGCCCTCGAAGCGCGCACGCTCGATGCGGTGGCGACCGGCGAGCAACAGCCCGAGGTGGAGCACGGTTTCGAGGGTGAGCAGACCCAGACCGGCGAGCACGAGGGCCGGCGCTGGCGGGATGGAAAGTCGTTCCAATACACGCTCGATACCCGGGGCGCGTCCGCGGCCGAGCTGGGACTCACCCTGTGGGGCGGCGACCGCGACCGGGCCTTTGATATTTTCGCCGACGGCAACCGCATCGCGCAGGTCACGCTGGACGCGGAGATGCCGGGCCGCTTCATGGACAAGCGTTTCCCGATCCCCGCTGAGGTCCTGGCGGCAGCCGGGGATGGCAAGCTCACCATCCGCTTCGTGGCCACGAAATGGGTCGCCGGAGGGATCTACGAAGTGCGGCTGATGAAGGCGGAGTAGAAGGATCGGGGTACTTGTCCCGGCGGTCGAAGCGGCCACAGTGGACCCGCAAACCCATGAGTGCCATCAACGATTTCCTGCTCGCGAACGACCTCCGCATCGCCAACAACCCGTGCGTCAGCCCGGATTTCTGTCTGGACTGGTGCGCGCTGGCCGCGGATTTGCAGGCGGGTGAGGGGATCACGGTGTATCCGCACAGCTCGGTGACGACCGTCGATGGGACATGGCAGCTCGCGGAGAACGCCAGAGGCGATCACGCCTGGCTGCTGGCTCCTGCAGCCGAGGGGCGGGGGAGCGGCGCGCTGTCCGGTGACTCGATCGATCTCGCCGACGGTCGCCTGGCCTTTCCCGCGACCTTCGCGCACCTGCTGGAAATGAAGGACGCCATCCAGCAGCATGACCCGGAGGCCACCGTGTTCCCGACCGCCAACCAGCGGCTGGGAGAGGCGACCATTGGCGTGGGCGCCCGTTTCACCACGCTTCACTGGCCGGGGGTCGATTGGGCCATGGCACAGCTCGGCACGGGCGTCACCGCGAACCAGAGCAGCATCCCTCGCGAGCTGGTGTTCGATGTGGATGCGATGCTCGCCGACCGGCTGGCCAGGGTGCCGTTTCCCTTCATCGGCGCCGACGTGCCGGAAGGCCACCAGGGCCAGAGCGTGGAGGGCATGAGCCACGGCTGCGTGCTCGCCAAGCTGAAGACCGGCTTCCACCTGCGGAAGATCGCGTGGAGCTTCAATGCCGATCACCAACCGATCGGCGGGTGGTACGACGCACGCGAGGACCAGCTCGTGCAGGGCTGCCTGCTCGCCTCCTACATCACCTTCGATCTGTCACCGGAACTCAGCGTCACCCGGCTTCCCGAGGGTGCCCACGCCCAGGCGGCCTATGTTTCCTCGGAGGTCGATGCCGCCCTGGTGGCCACCGTGAAGACCCGCGTGGCCGATGCCGGGGTGGCGCTCGACGAATCGGAGTTCAACGAGCTGCTATGCCGTGTTTGGCCCGCAATGAGGAAGATGAGGATCCGCGATGAAAAGTATCGCGCGATCCGGGAAAAGCATTTTTCCACCCAAGTCGGATGCATCTATCTCCGGGAGTTGTCGATTGATGAACTCCCCGGCCTGACCACGGCGGAAGCCACCGCCATCATGCTGGCCCTTTGCGAGGCGATGGATATGCCGGTGAACTTCATCGCGCCCGCCTTCGGCTTTCAAAAGAACATGCCGTATCCGGACCACGCGGAGCTGCGTGCAATGATCGGACGCCAGTGGGAGGTGTGCCGCGCCTTCGGCGTGAGCATCGGTTTCCACTCGGGCTCCGGCAAGTCGGCCGAGAACTACCAGATCATGGGCGAGGTGACGGGCGGACGGCTCGAGATCAAGACCAGCGGCCGCTACACCTACGAGATGGGTCGCGCCCTATTCTCCTCCGCAGACGAGGCCGACCAGAAGCTGTGGAAGGACTGGTATGCCTTCACCCTCGACCTCGCCGTGGCCGGCGCCTTCGCCGAGAGTGAGACCGAGCGCTCCATGGCCCGAACCTTCATCTCCGAATCGCTGAAGACGGCGGGACAGGCGGAGCCGGCCGATCTTCACTCCTCGGCGGAGCGCACCCGCGAGGTGCTGGAGTCGCTCGACCCGGACCCGGACCTGATGTTCTGGTTCGAGTATAACTTCCTCTATGTCCTCGCCGCGGGAGGCAAGGCCGACAAGGCGGCCCTGGGCGATCACTCGCCCGCCGGCTACCGCCAGCGGGAGCGCTTCTATGCCATCAGTGATGTGGGCCGCCTGAACTTCGCCTCGAACGTCGCGCGCTACATCATTTTCCTTTGCGAAAACACGGGCATCGTTCCCGCCGCCACCTGCCGGGCCGCGGCGGAGAAACTCGAGGGCTACACGTCCTTCGACGCCATGCTTGCCGACATCGCAGGGTAGCGCCGGGCGCCCCCCTTTCGTCCGCGAAGGGTCACCATCCCGGCACCTCTCTTTCGGATCTACCGCTGTTTCCACGCCCGGATCGCGCCCGCGCGCTTGCTGTAAAAATCCGCCAGCGGGTCCTCATCCAGCGCCTTCAATCCGGCGATCACGCACTCGGCATTCACCACGGCTCCGTCCCAGCCGGTGTGCAAGGTCTCCGCGGGCGAGGGAACGTAGAGCGCGTCCACCTTGCGCTCGCGCAGCTTCTCGTACCGCCGGGCGATGATCTCGTTCAATGGAACGAAAGCCGCGTTCGTCTCCTTGGCCGCCTGCCAGGCCCATTCGGCGTGGCCACCGCCGCGCCGGAACCTGCCGTCTGCCGCCCACGACTTGCGCGGTGTCAGCGAGCACACCACCGGCTTCCCGCCCTGCGTGCGGGTGTCTTCGACATACCTGCGCAGATACCAGCCGAAGCTGTGAACCTCTTCGTCGCCATTCATCTCGGTTTCGTTGCCCACGCCGTCCAGCGCGCCCTTGCCCTTCGCTCCGCCGTGATCGTTGGCACCGAACTGCATCATCACGATATCTCCCTCCTTGATCCGTTTTCTGACGTCCTCCCACCGGTCGTGATAAAACGAACGGCTGCTGGTCCCGCCGAGCGCGCGGTTGACCACGTTGATCTTCTTCAGGTCAAAGTAGGCCGTGATCGGCGCGCCCCAGCCCCACTGGCCCTCGGGGCCGTTGTCGCCCTTCGAGCCATTGCGCACGGTCGAGTCGCCGATCAGCCACAGCGTCGGCAGGTTCTTCCTCGCCGGAACCGGCGGCACGTATCGCCCCGGGCCTTCGCCGGCCTGTGTTTCCCGCGGAATGTCATCGATCTTCAGCTTGGGCCTGGCGATCCCTTGGGCGGATGCCAGGGACATCAGGGCGAATAGGGCGGTGGCGTAAAGCCACCCCCTTCCGGCGTGGGGCAGAAGGCGGGCAATCATGTCGGGCCACCGAGTTAAGCACGGGCTTTCCTTTCGTCCCATTCCCCATGGAGGGGAGGTTTCGACCGGGGTGGCCGGCCCTCGAAGACGAAACGAACCGGCGCGCTCGGGTCTGGCCGTGGAGCGGCTGGGAGAGTGGCCCTCAGGAGAAACGCGGCGTCGTCAGACCTGCTGGAGGTAGCGGCGCTGGGCCTGGCCTTCCGGGCTCACTCGGGCGTCCTCGTTGGCCTCGCTGGTGTCGGCGAGCAGTTCCTCGCGGAATTTGCCGATGATCGCCTCGACCGGCCACGACGATGCTTCGCCGAAGGCGCAAATCGTTTTGCCGTCGATCTGATAGGCCACGCTCTCCAGCGTCTCGATGTCCTGAGGCGTCGCCTGGCCGGCGACGAGGCGGTCGGAGATCTTGCGCATCCACGTCGAGCCCTCGCGGCAGGGCGTGCACTGGCCGCAGGATTCGTGGGCGTAGAACTGGTTGATGTTGTTGAGCACCCACGACATCTTGCGCGAATCGTCGAGGACGATGACGCCGCCCGAGCCGGCCATCGAGCCGCAGGCCGCGAGCGAGTCGAAGTCCATCGGGATGTCCCAGAAGGTGATCTTCTTGTCGCTGCCGTCCGGACCCTGGCCCTTCAGCGTGAACTCCTCGTCGCAGCGCAGGATTTTCGACGACGAGCCGCCGGGAATGACGGCCTTGAACTCGCGGCCGTCCTTGGGGCCGCCGCACATGTCGTAGAGCAGTTCGCGCATGGTCAGCTTGCCGACTTCGACCTCGAAATAGCCGGGCTTTTTCACGTCGCCGGAGACGCAGAGGATGCGGGTGCCGTTGTTGCGCGGCACGCCGAGCTTGGCGTACTCCTCGCCGCCGCGCTGGATGATGTGCTTCACGTGGCACAGCGACTCGACGTTGTTGACGATGGTCGGGCACATGTAGAGGCCCAGCGCGGCCGGGAAATAGGGCGGCTTGATCCGCGGGTAGGCGCGCTTGCCTTCGAGCGACTCGATCAGGCCGGTCTCCTCGCCGCAGATGTAGGCGGCGGCCCCACGGTGGACGTAGATTTCCACGTCAAACCCGGAGCCAAGGACGTTGGCGCCGACGAAGTTCTTCTTGCGGGCTTCCTCGATCGCCTTCTCCAGGATTTTGGCCCCTTCGGGAAACTCCTCACGGATGTAGATGTAGGCGACCTTCGCACCGACGGCGTAGCACGAAATCACCATGCCCTCGATGAGCTGGTGGGGGTCCTGGTGGACGATGTAGCGGTCCTTGAAGGTGCCCGGCTCCGACTCGTCGCAGTTGCAGATCAGGTAGACCGGCTTGGTGTTGTTCGGCGGGATGAAGGTCCACTTGATGCCGGTCGGGAAACCCGCGCCGCCGCGGCCGCGCAGGCCGGATTTCTTGACCTCCTCGGTGATCACCTTGGGGTCCATGTCCATGGCTTTCTTCAGCTGCTCGTAGCCGCCGTCGTTGAGGTAGGTGTCGATCGACGGGTCCCAACCCTCGCGGTCGACGTTTTTGAAGATCATGCGGTACTCCCGCGGATCGGGCTCCTTGCCGGGCTTGTAGGTGATGTCGGACATGGCGAGGTCGGTTCAGGTGAGGGATTGGAGACGGAGACCGTGGGGTTCGAAGGGTTGGAAATCCCGGAGATTGAAGGTGGCGAGACGGGCGTTCTCCGCGATCGCACAAGCGGCGATCATGCAGTCGATGACGGAGCCGCGCCGTCTCCCCGTGGCATTGAACAGCTCGGAAGCGAACTCGGCATCGTGGCGGGTGAAATCGGAAATCCGATCTTCGATCAGGCTGAGAGCGGAACTTCTTTGCTCCTCGTTGCAGGGGCCGTTGCAGAACTCGGTCCAAGTCACGGAGGCACAGGCCAAGGATTCGCCCGCTTGAAGCCAGGATGCGGCGGTATCGGCGATCGTGGACTGCCTGGATGAGAGATCGATCAACACGTTGGTATCAAGGTGCAGCATGGCGTTCCCATGGGTCTCTCCGAGCCATTCGTTCGGCTCCGATCTCGGCTTTGAATGCTTCAGCCTCCTCGCGCGAAATGCCATTTTCCCGCAGCCACATCAGCGCCTCGAGGGGAGTCCGGCGCGGCGGCTTGGCGTTGTCATCGGCCTCCTTCGAGCTCCGCAGGGCGCGGCGGATCACCTCGGCCTTGGAGACGTCCCAGCTGCGGCTGAGTTGCTCCAAGGTATCGAGCGATTCGGCATCGAGCGCCATGCTGGTGCGTTTGAGGGTGCTCATGAAGCGAAATTACCACACGGGATGTGGTAATCAAGAGGCTGGGTAGGAGTCGAGCAGGCCCTGCGCCTTGTCCGGCGCGATGCCCTCGTGGAAGTCGTCGTTCACCAGGCAGACGGGGGCGGTGCCGCAGGAGGCGAGGCATTCGGCGAACTCGACCGACCAGGTGCCGCAGGGCGACACGGCCACCGGGTGGTGGTGGGGATCGAGCGACTCGCGGTCGATGCCGGTGATCTCACACAGCTTGTCCATCAACTCGTAGGAGCCGCCCATGGCGCAGGAGAGCGTGCGGCAGACGCGGATGTGGAACTTGCCGGGCGCGGTCTGGCGGAAGCCGGGGTAGAAGGTCACGACCTCCAGCACCTTGACCGGCTCGATGCCGACACGGTCGGCCGTCCACTGGATGCCCTCGGCGGGGATGAAGCCGTGCTTGTGCTGGATGTGGTGCAGGATCGGCAGCACGGCCGAGCGTTTGCGGTCCTCGGGAAACTGGGCGAGGCGCTTGGCGGCCTCGGCCTCCAGCGCGTCATCGGCGATGAAGGGCGGGAAGTGCTTGGAGCCCGGCGTTTCCGGGGAGGCAATCAAGGACGCGAGGGTGCTGTCGGACATGGGCGGATATCGGGAAAGTCAGTCTTTGAGGAGCGTATCGAGCTGCGGCAAGATGCCGTAGGCGTTGCCCTCCGCGAGAATCTTGCCTTGGAGGTCGGTCACCACGAGGTAGGGGATGCCCTTGCACTTGTCGGGGTGCTCTTTGTCGAACTTCTCCACCTTGCGGAGTTTGAGCTGCGGCCAGGGCATCTCCATCTCCTCGGCGTAGCCCTCCATGGCGTCCTCGCTGCTGTCGGAGGTGATGAGCACCAGCTCGAAGTCGTCGGACTTATGCTCGTTGTAGTACTTCACCAGGGACGGCGTGAACTTGTGGCACGGTCCGCACCAGGAGGCGGTGCGGTAGAAGATGTAGTGCTTCTTCGGCGGCTGGAAGTCCTTCACTTTCTTGAGCCGCTTGCCGTCGAGCTTGACCAGGTTGCCATCGAAAATGTCGTCGAACACGCTCGGTCCGCCGGCAGGGGCGGTGCCTGCGTCCGCGGTTTCCCCGGAGGGTTCCCATTCCATCAGGCGGGAGGCCGAGTCGGCGGACAGGGTCGAGGCCGCGACGTCCACCGTGTGGCCGTTGCGCATGCGGAAGGTGCCGACGGTGTCGCCGTCCTTTTCGCTTTTTGAGACGAGTTCGAGGTCGACGGTTTTGCCGTCCTGATTGGTCCACGGTTCGAAATCCGCGGAGGCCAGGCCGGTGAAAAGGGCGCTCAGGAGAAGGGTTGTAGCTTTCATCGGTGCACCGATAACATCAGCGGTCGCATTCGCCCATGACGAAGTCGAGCGAGCCGAGGATGGCCGGGATGTCCGAAACCATGTGCCCCGGCAGCAGCTTGGAGCAGATCGACAGGTTGCAGAAGGAGGGGCTGCGGATTTTCAGCCGGTTGGGCACGCCGCCGCCGGTCGAGTGGATGTAGAAACCGAGCTCGCCCTTGGGATTCTCCGCACCGAAGTAGACTTCGCCGCTGGGGGCATCGATGCCTTGGGTGGCGACGATGAAGTGGTGGATCAGCTCCTCCATCGACATCAGCACGCGCTCCTTTTTCGGCAGCATGCTCTTTTCGTGGGCCAGGTTCACCGGGCCGTCGGGCATGGTGTCGAGGACCTGCTTGATGATCCGGATCGACTGCCGCATTTCCTCCATCCGGACCTGATAGCGGGCGTAGCAATCGCCCTCGTCGGCCACCGGCACGTCGAAGTCATACTTCTCGTAGCCGAGGTAGGGGTTGTCCTTGCGGAGGTCGCGGGCGACGCCCGAGCCGCGCAGGTTCGGGCCCGTCAGACCGTAGGCGATCGCGTTTTCCGGGCCGATCACGCCGATGTCGCACATCCGGTCGCGGAAGATTTTGTTGTTGTCGAGCAGGCGGCCGACTTCGTCGATCGTCGTCGCGCACTCATCGAGGAAGCGGCGCACGGTGGCCTCGAAGCCCGGGGGCATGTCGCGCAGCTGGCCGCCGACACGGGTGTAGGAGGTGGTGAAACGAGCGCCGGTGAGCTGCTCGCACATGTTGTAGACCTTTTCGCGCTCGGTGAAGGTGTAGAGGAACACGGTCATCGCGCCCACGTCCATGGCGCAGACCCCCACGCCGAGCATGTGGGAGGAAAGCCGGGCCAGCTCGCAGCAGAGGACCCGCAGGGCCTGGCCGCGGGGGGGCAGCTCCCAGCCCATCAGCTTCTCGACCGCGCAGGCGTAGGCCACGTTGTTGGCCAGCGGGGCCAGGTAGTCGAGCCGGTCCGTGTAGGGCACGAACTGGTTGTAGTGCATGTTTTCCGCGATCTTCTCGTCGCCGCGGTGGAGGAAGCCGATGTCCGGATCCGCCTTGGTGATCGCCTCGCCGTCCAGCTCCAGCACCAGCCGCAGCACCCCGTGGGTGGCCGGGTGGGACGGGCCCATGTTCAGGACCATCTTTTCCCCCATCAGGTCCTCGGTCTCCGAATGATAGTCGGCGAGCTTCGAGGCGACGTCGGGAGCTTCGTAATCAGTGGAAGTCGGACTGCTCATGAAATGACGCGGCGGCGGGAATAAGGGGCCAATCGCCTAGGGCTCGCAAGGGCTTTGTGAAATATTTCACAAGCCGCCGCGGCGTGCGCGTCGCGGTGCCGGAGAGGCGTTTGTGTGGAACCACGGATTGAAGGGATTTTGGGATGATTTGGATGGAAATCCCGAAATCCGTAAATCCGTGGTTTCTGAAATCCTCGGAAGCTCAAGCTTCGGCCTGGCCTTTTTCGAGAAGGCTCGACTCGATGACCTGCTTGCGGAGGTTCTTCTTGCGGGCGGCGATCAGGACGATCGGCGAGGCGACGAAGATCGACGAGTAGGTGCCGACAATCAGGCCGACGAGGATCATCATCGAGAAGTCCCGCAGGCCCGAGCTGCCGAAGATGGCCAGGATGGCGACGGTGAAGATGGTCGTCAGCGAGGTCAGCATCGTCCGCGAGAGCGTGGCGTTCAGCGCGGCGTTCATGATGTCCTTGATGCGACCGGTTTCCGTGAGCAGCGATTCGCGGATGCGGTCGAAGACGATGATGGTGTCGTTGATCGAGTAACCGGCGATGGTCAGGATGGCACCGACGTGGATCAGCGACAGCTCGCCGCCCATCAGGATGACGATGCCGACCGCGGCGATCACGTCGTGGACCAGGGCGAGGAAGGCGCCGAGGGCGAAGGCGAACTCGAAGCGCAGGCTGATGTAGATGAAGATCGCGAGCAGGCCGATGCCCAGCGCGAGGCCGGAATTCATCAGGAAGGACTTACCGGCCGCGGCCGAAACCGACTGGATGGTGGCTTCGACGAGATACTTGGTGTCATCGGCCCCGTCGGCGGTGGGCACGCGGGTGGCGAGCGGGTCGGGGAAAGCCTCGCGCAGGCGGGCTTCGACGTCCGCGGCATCCTCGGAAGCGACGCGGATGGTGAGCAGCTCGCCGCTGCCCGGGACCTTTTCTTCCTGGACGATCGGCTTCGAAGCGAGGTCGAGGTCCTTGAGGGCGTTTTCGGCATCGGCGTGTCGGATGCCTTCGGAGTTTTCGGGGAACTGGAACTCGATCAGGCTGCCGCCGGTGAAGTCGACGCCGAGGGAGGCCTGTTGTTTCACCGCCAGGGTGGCAATGCAGACCACCACCAGCAGGCTGGAGAAGGAGAGGGAAAGGCGGCGCTTGCCGAGGAAGTCGAAGTTGGACTTCCGGAAGAAGTTCAGCAGCGTGACCTTCTTCATCATGCCCGAATCCAGCAGCCAGCGGAAGATCACGCGGGTGATCAGGATGGCGGAGAACATCGAGCCCAAGAGGCCGATGGTCAGGGTGACGGCGAAGCCGGCGACCGTGCCGCTGGCCTTCCAGAACAGGATGACGGCGGTGATCAGCGAGGTGATGTTCGAGTCGAAAATCGCCGAGAAGGCCTTGGCGTAGGCGGTGTCGATGGCGGTGTGCAGGGACTTGCCATTTTCGATTTCCTCGCGCAGCCGCTCGTAGATGAGCACGTTGGCATCGACCGCCATGCCGATGGTGAGGATGATGCCCGCGATGCCCGGCAGGGTGAAGGTGAAGTTGAACATCGCCATCGCACCGAAGATGATCAGCGAGTTGATGATCAGGGCGACCACCGCGATCAGGCCGACGGAGCGGTAGTAGAAGAACAGGAACAGCGCGGTGAAGGCGAGGCCGGCGATCCCGGCCGTGAGGCCTTGTTTGACCACGGCGGCACCCAGAGTGGGGGCGATCGAGCGCTCCTCGGAGATTTGCAGGGCGTTCTGCAGGGGGTTGAGAAGTTGGCTGGCGAGCTTGTCGGCGTCGTGGAAGGAGTCCTGGCCCTGGATCACGAAATTCTGGCCGAGCGGGACGGTCTGCACGACCGGGGCGGTGAGCACCTCGCCATCGAGCAGGACGGCGATGCGGTCCACTTCCCGAGTCATGCCCTTGGTGAGGTTCTCCATCTTCTTGCCGCCCTCGGAGGTCAGCTTGATGCCCACCTGATGGTCGGCACCGACCGATTGCGGCCAGGCATCGGCCACGTCCTTGCCATCGATGGCGGTCCGCTTGCTGAGCAGGAGGTAGTCGGTGACCATCTCGCCGTCGCGGTTCTCGCGCTCATACTTGAAGCCGGCGTAGCCGGGGACGACCTCGTCGCCGTCATAGACGGCCTTGGCGATGGCGCCGCCTTCGCGGCTCACCTCGCGAAGCTCGAGCTTGGCGACCTTCTGGAGTGCCTCGCGGACGTTGGCTGCGGTTTCCGGCTCCATGCCGGGGACCTGGACGATGATGGAATCCTCGCCGCTGCTGACGACCAGCGGTTCGGAGTTGGGAATGGTTTCCGACAGGCGCTTCTCGATGACTCGCACGGCCTCGTCGAGGTCGCGCTGGCGCAGGGCGATCACCTGGCCGGTGGTTTCATCGACGTTCGGCTGGACCTTCAGGGTGAAGGCGGAGCCGCCGACGATGTCGATGCCGCCCTTGAGGCTGTCCTTCGGCGGCCACAGGGCCAGGGCCGAGAGCACGCACACGCCGAGGGTGAGGACGGTGCCGACGTTGCGCTTCCTTTTCTCCGCCTCGGTGGCGAAGTACCAGATGAAGAGAATCAACAGGCCGAGTCCGGACAGGAACAGGGCCAGCGGGTCGGAGATCAGGGTGACGCCAAGCACGGGTGTCATCGTCGGAGTTGGGGAAAATGGGAGTTACTTCGTCTCGGCGACCTTGTCCTCGGTCACCGCGCCGTCTTTCTTGTGAACGGAAGCGATGGCCTGCTTGTCGAACTCGATCATGGTGCCTTCCGCGACCTTGAGGGTCACGGTCTTGTCCTTGATGTGGTGGACCAGGGCGTGGATGCCGGCGGTGGTGATGACGCGGTCGCCGGTCTTGAGCGAGTTGATTCGGGCCTGCAGTTCCTTGCGCTGCTTTTGCTGCGGGCGGATCAGCAGGAAGTAGAACATGACGATCAGAAGGATCGGCATCAGGAGCTGGCTGCTGAGGATGCCGCCACCGGGCTTCGGGGCGGGGTCGGCGGCGAGAAACTGGAGAGCGAGGAGCATGGTCATGCCTGGGTGTATCGGCGGATGAAGGAGTCTTTGAATTCGAGGTAGTTTCCAGCCCCGATCGCCGCCCGGGCTTGGGCCGCGAGGCCGAGGAGGAAATGCAGGTTGTGAAAGGAAAGCAACCGCAAAGCGAGGATTTCCCCGGCCCGGAAAAGGTGCCGGATGTAGGCCCGCGAAAACCTCGCCACATGCGGGTGGGCGGACTCGCAAAGCGGCCGTGGATCGCGCTCGAACTCGAGGTTCTTGATGTGGATCGGGCCGTCGAGGGTGAAGGCCTGGCCGTGGCGCGCGACGCGGGTTGGCATCACGCAGTCGAACATGTCCACCCCGCGGGCGATCATTTCCAGAATCTGCGGCGGGGTCCCGAGGCCCATGGCGTAGCGCGGCTTGGTTTCCGGCAGGAAAGGGACGCTGTGCTCGATGGCGCGGAACATTTCCTCCTCGGGCTCGCCGACGGAGACGCCGCCGATCGCGTAGCCGTCGAAGTCGAGCTCGACGAGTTCGCGGGCGGATTGCTCGCGGAGCTCAGCCCAGACGGAGCCCTGGACGATGCCGAAGTGGCACTGGCGGCCGTCGCCGGACTTCGGCTCGTGGGCGGCGATCCAGTCCTTGCAGCGCCTCGCCCAGCGGGTGGTGAGGCCGAGCGAGTTCTCCGCGTATTTCCGTTCGCAGGGGTAGGGCGGGCACTCGTCGAAGAGCATCGCGATGTCCGACCCGAGCGAGGCCTGGATTTCCATGCTCAGCTCGGGGGTGAGGAGCATCTTCGCGCCGTCGAGGTGGTTCTGGAAACGGACGCCTTCCTCGGTGATCTTGCGCAGCTTCGAAAGCGACCAGACCTGGAAGCCGCCGGAGTCGGTGAGGATCGGCTTTTTCCAGTCGGCGAAGCCGTGGAGCCCGCCGAAGTCGCGGATCAGGTCGGGCCCGGGCCGCAGCCAGAGGTGGTAGGTGTTTCCCAGGATGATCTGGGCGCCGAGCAGCTCGAGTTCATCCGGGTGCAGGGTCTTGACCGAGCCCTGGGTGCCGACCGGCATGAAGATCGGGGTCTCGACCGTGCCGTGGGCGAGCTGCATGCGGCCGGTGCGGGCCTGGCTGGCGGGGTCGCGCTGGAGGACTTCGAACATGCGGGTGGGCATGAAAACGGGCGGACCCTTTTCAGGAATCCGCCCGGCAGGTGAGATGTCTTGATGGGTTCACAGGCGGGACGCCTGTGCTCCGTTTACTCGGCGGAGTCGTCCTCGGTGCCGTCCGTCTCGACGTTGATGGTGAGGGTGGTGGTCACCTCTGGGTGGACCTGGACCACGACCTCGTTCTTGCCCGAGCGTTTGATCGGCTTGTCGAGGTGGATCGCGTGGCGGTCGATCTCGATGCCGGCGGCTTCGAGCTCCCTGTGGATGTCGATCGAGGTCACCGAGCCGAAAGCCTTGCCGCCCTGGCCGGTGGAGAGGGTGAACTTGGGACGGAGCTTGGAGATCTTGGTGGCCAGTTCCTGGGCGACCTGCAGTTCCTCGGCCTCGCGTTGGGCGCGGGCGACCTTGAGGTCCTCCACGTGCTTGAGGTTTTCCTGGGAGGCTTCGTAGGCCTTGCCTTGCGGGACGAGGAAGTTGCGCGCGTAGCCGGCGCGGACCTTCACGACGTCGGCTTCGGCGCCGAGCCCTTCGATTTTTTCGCGGAGAATCACTTGTGCGTTTGCCATGACGTCTGGTGGTCGTTCGTGGGGGCGGGGAGGTAGGTGTCGGAAGAGGCCGAGTCAAGGAAAATGGAGGTCCCGGCCGGTGGAACGCCGGATTTTCCGAAATAAGCGGCGGGTTTCGTTCGGCGAAGAGGAAGAGCGGGGCCGGTGCTTGGTGCTTGGTCCGTGGTCCGTAGTCCGTGGTCGATAAAGGAGCGGCGTGCCTGGGGCCGCCGATCCTGGGAGCCTGCCCCATTTTACCTCGTACGAACAAGCTCGAGAGCCCGCCACGATCGTCCTTGGTGCGGTGCTTGGTGCTTGGTGCTTGGTGCTTGGCCCGTGGTGCTTGGTCCGTGGTGCTTGGTCCGTGGTGCTTGGTCCGTGGTGCTTGGTCCGTGGTGCTTGGTGCTTGGTCCGTGGTCGATAAAGGAGCGGCGTGCCTGGGGCCGCCGATCCTGGGAGCCTGCCCCATTTTACCTCGTACGAACAAGCTCGAGAGCCCGCCACGATCGTCCTTGGTGCCTGGTGCGAGGACCGGGAAGCGAGGGCTGAAAGCCCCGGACATACCAGCCCGGGCTGAAGGCCCGGGTCTTGCAGAGCGGATTGAAAGGGAAGGGCTGAAAGCCTGACACATGCGGGGGGAGGAGGCGAAGTTCCCAGATGCATGTATCAGGCCTTCAGCCCTCCGATGAAATGCGATTCTGATCCCGGGCCTTCAGCCCGGGCTGGTATGGCGCGGGCCGTTGGCCCTCGGAGCCCGGACGCTGCGAAGTCACTCCCTCGAAGCCAATTTTCAAAGCCCCCTCGAAGCACCAGTCCGAAGCACCAGTCCGAGGCACCCCTTCAACAGCCCCCTTCAATCCATCTTTTCCCCCGTGAGACTGAACCTCCGATCCCCGGATCCACTCACCGGCCCGCTTGTGCCCGGATGCCGCTGCCGGGGTCTTAGATTGAGCGCACCATCGAAATCGCTTCTTTGAGCATCGCGTGGGGCTGGGTCTCGGTGAGTCGGGGGAAACGTTTGCCTTCGAGAAACAGGTAGTCGCCGTTGCGGTGGATCATCAGCCGCTGGCCCTGGATCTCTACGGAGGCGATCCCGACATGGGCGGCGAGCAGGCGCAGGCGGGTGACATCAAGGAGGTTCACCACCGGCCCCGGCAGCCGGCCGAAACGGTCGGTCCAGCGCTTGGTCAACGCATCGAGCTCGCGCTCGTCGGCGGCTTCGGACAGCTCGCGGAAGGCGGAAACGCGGAGCTGCGTGTCCTCCAGCCAAGCCCCGGGCAAATAGGCGGGCAGGCCTTTCCCCGGATCCTTCAAATGCGCGGCCTCGCGGACGACGAGGAAGTCCGCCTTGAACGAGCATTCGTGGCGGTGGATCGCCTGCTTGCCACGCAGGCGGTCGACCGATTGCCGAAGCAGCCGGCAGTAGAGGTCGAAGCCGATCGCCGCGATCTGGCCGGACTGCTTGGTGCCTAACAGGTTTCCCGCGCCGCGGATTTCGAGGTCGCGCATGGCGATGCGGAAGCCGGAGCCAAGCGCGGTGTACTGCTTGATGGCGTGAATGCGTTTCCGCGCGTCGCCGGCGGTCACGAGGTCGCGAGGCAGCAGCAGGATGGCGTAGGCCTTTTCCCCGGCGCGACCGACCCGGCCGCGGAGTTGGTAGAGATCGGCCAGGCCGAAACGGTCGGCGCGGTCGATCAGGATCGTGTTCGCGTTCGGGATGTCGATGCCAGTCTCGATGATCGTGGTGGCCAGCAAAATGTCGGCCTCGCCATGGACGAAGGCGCGCATGACGAGTTCCAGCTCGTCCTTTTCCATCTGTCCGTGGCCGACGAGGATCTTCGCTTCGGGCACGAGCTCGGCGAGGCGTTTGCGGACCATCTCGATCGATTTGACCCGGTTGTGCAGAAAGAACACCTGGCCGCCGCGCGCCAGCTCGCGGCGGATCGCCTCGCGGATGACGCGCTCGTCGTACGGCGTGACCGAGGTGTGGACCGGCACGCGGTTCGGCGGCGGGGTGTCGATCGTGGACATGTCACGCGCGCCCATCAGGGCCATGTAAAGCGTGCGCGGGATCGGCGTGGCGGAGAGCGTGAGCACGTCGATCTGCCGGAACATCTCCTTGAAGCGCTCCTTGTGCTTCACGCCGAAGCGCTGCTCTTCATCGACTACGGCCAGCCCGAGGTCCTTGAAGGCGATGTCGCCGGAAAGCAGCCGGTGGGTGCCGATCACGATGTCGACCGAGCCGTCGGCCAGCCCCTTCACCGTGGCGCGCGCCTCGGCGGCGGTGCGGAAGCGGTTGAGCAGGTCGATGCGGACCGGGTAGTCGCTCATCCGCTCGCGGAAGGTCCGCCAGTGCTGCTCGGCGAGGACGGTGGTCGGACACAGGATCGCGACCTGCTTGCCGCCGGTCACGGCCTTGAATGCGGCCCGGATGGCGACCTCGGTTTTCCCGAATCCCACGTCGCCGCAGACCAGCCGGTCCATCGGTTTCTTCGACTCCATGTCGCGCTTGGCCTCGGCGATGGCGCGCATCTGGTCGGTGGTTTCGGTGTAGTGAAACGACTGCTCGAATTCCCACATCCAGCGCGAGTCGGCGGGGTGCGCGAAGCCCTCGTGCGTCTGCCGCTCGGCCTGCACGCGGAGCAGGCGCGCGGCGTAGTCGAGGATCGCGTCCTCGGCCTGCTTGCGGACTTTTTTCCAAGCCGTGCCGCCGAGTTTCGACAGCTCCGGGTCCTTGCCGCCGAGGCCGACGTAGCGGCCGACGAGGTGGGCTTGGTCGATCGGCACCGCGAGCGACGAACCATCGCGGTACTCGATGAGCAGCTCCTCGGTTTCCTCGCTGCGACGGATCCCGGAAAAGCGACCGATGCCATACTCCGAGTGGACCACCAGGTCGCCCTCGTTGATTTCCTCCAGCGAGGCCTTTGCCTCCGCAGCGCGGCGGCTGGTGCGCGAGGCGACGGTGGCGGTCGTGCGGTAGCGGCCGAAGATTTCCGCCGAGGAAAGGATGGCCACCCTGGCGCTCGGGACCGTGAAGGACTCCATCAGGTCACCGGTGAGGGCGGTGAAATGATCGGCCCCGCCGGCGGGAAGGAGCTCGAGGAAACGGGTCGCCTCGCCTTGGTTGGCGAACACGAGCGCGGTGTGCCAGCCCTCGCGATGCCAGCTCGCGAGCTGCTGGATGAAGCGGTCGCGCCGGATTTCCTCGAGTACGAAGTCGCCGGCCTCGAAGCGGCCGAAAGGCTCGGCGTGGCAGGCGGTCGAGAAGTCCTCCTCGGCGTCGGGATCGGCGGGCTGGGCGGTGATGACCACCGCGGCGTCGCTTTCCGCCGGATCATCGGCCAGCTCGATGACCACGTCGCCGGGCTGGAGGTAGTCGCCGACGGCCCCGTCCATGTCCGGATCGGCGAGGGCGAACTCGGCGCGGTCGAGCTTGCGGGCGGACGTCTGCGAATCGAGGTCGAACTCGCGGATCGACTCGATCTCGGTGTCGAAGAACTCGACGCGGAAGGGCATCGGCACGTGCCACGGGAAGATGTCGAGGATGCCGCCACGGACCGCAAACTGGCCGCGGCCCTGGACCAGCGGAGTGCGTTCGAAGCCCTGCCCGGTGAGCAGCCGGGCGAGTTCCGCGGGATCGGTTTCCTCGCCGCGTTTCAGCACCACGCGCGCCGCCGAGAGCTCGCCGGGCACCGGCGCGGGGTGGTCGAAGGCGTCGGGCGCGGCGAGCACCACGCAGCGTTTGGCGCGGTGGAGCCAGTCGAGGGTGTCGATGCGGTCGGCCTCGCCCTCCGGGTCCGGTGTTTCCTCGCCCTCGATGACGGTGGCGGGGTCGGGCAGGATGCGGGCCCTCACGCCCCACAGCCGCAGCTCGGCGGCGAGTCGCTCGCGGTTTTTCGGCGAGGGGTCGAGGATCCACGCCCGCGGCGTCGGCTCCGGGTGGCCGAGGATCAGGGCGATCAGCCACGCCCGCGCGGCGGGATCGACGTGATCGAACACGGTGGGGCCGCCGCCTGCGGCCACGGAGGCCAGGCGTTTCCGGAAATCGGGCTGGTCCGCGGCGGGGCGGAACCAGGCATCGGGCGCCGGAGAAGGCACGGGCGGAACGTGGGGGAGCCGCGGGGCTTTGGCAAGGAGGCGGAGCGATGCGGATTTCGCGGCTTTGCGGCCGGTGCGGGGCGTGGTATTTCCTGCCCCATGCGTTGGCAGTTCTTCCTTCTTCCGGTTCTGGCGTTGACCCTCTCGCACTGCAGCCAGGTCGGACCGTCCTCGGGCTACAGCGATGTCAGCGTGCCGGTGTTTGGCAGCCGGACCTCCGCGGCCAGTGTGTCCCAGGTGAAAACAAACGGAGTCGCTGGCCTCCGGCGGTCGATCAACCTCCACGTCGACATGGTGCCGAAAGGGACCAAGGGCCGCTGGAAATACCGCCCGATGACGCCGCGCTACATCACCATCCACTCAACCCAGAACTACAGTGCCGACGCCGAACGGCACGCGCTGGCCCTCAAACGCGGCGCCCTGCGTGCCCCGATGCGCCGGGGCGGCAATCGCATCGGCTACCTGATCTGGCATTTCACCGTGGATGACGACAGCGCCGTGCAGCACATGCCCTGCACCGAGCAGGGCGAGCATGCCGACTTCGACGGGCCGGGAAACAACTACTCGATCGGCATCGAGATGTGTGAACAGCGGGGGAGCAACATCCAGGCGACCATCGACCGCACCGCCCGCCTCACCGCCTATCTGATGCACCAGTACCACATTCCGGCGAGCCGCATCGTGCCGCACTACCACTGGGAGCGGAAGGGCCTCAGCCAACCGCACAAGAACTGCCCGCACTTCCTGCTCGAGAACGGGCGCCCCGGGGCCAAGTGGCGCCGCTTCCAGCAGCTGTGCCAGAAGTACTACGACGCGGCGAATTGATGGACGCCTCCTGCGGCAGCCCGGGCAACGCCACCACCTGGCTCGACCCGGACACCTACTACGTCTGTCGGAGATGCACCGCCTGCTGCCGCTGGCCGGGCGACGTCCGGCTGGAGGAGCACGAGATCCCGCGCATCGCGGCCCACCTCGGGCTGGAGGAAAGCGAGTTCATCGAGCGCTTCACGCGGCTGCGCACGAACCGCCAGGGACTGTCCTTGATCGAGCAGCCCGACCACGCCTGCATCATGCTGGAAGACGGCGGCTGCCGGATCCACGCGGTGAAGCCCTCGCAGTGCGCCGGTTTCCCGAACAAATGGAACTTCCCGGGCTGGCGCGAGGTTTGCGAAGCGCGGCCGATCCCGATGGCCGAAGCGCGCGACCGGGGGCTGGCCTGATCGGGCCGCGGTCGGTCGGCCGCATGGGGTGCACGGCGGAGAGTTCGTGACCTGCCGGCCGCGAACCTGTCGGGGAAACGGACTCAGAAGGTCACGCCCGCCTTCAGGTCGAGGAAGCGGCGCGCGGCGGCCACCCGGTTCTCGACGTTGAGGCGCTGGAAGATGGCCTCCATGTGCTTTTCCACCGTCCGCGGACTAATGCCGAGGATGGTGGCCACTTCCCAGCTGGTTTTGCCCTCGGCGATCCATTCCATGATCTCGCACTGGCGGCCGGTGAGCACCAGCCGCGAGCGGTCCTCGCCGCCCTGCTCGCGGGAAGGCCCGATGGTGAAGATGTAGAATTGCTTGAGCGAGTTCGGCAGCACATAAAAGGTCGACTTGCCGGCGCCGAGGTCGAGCTCGACGGCCTGGAAGCGGGCCCGCAGCGGATCCTGCCACGAGCTTTCCACCCGCGACATGATGCGGCGGACCTCGCTGTCGTCGAGCTGGCGGAAAGCCTCGTCCGCCGCCCAGTTCGTTTCCACGAAGCGCAGTGCCTCGTAGTTCACCGGCATCACCCCGCCGTCGCTCTTCATCAGGAAGGCCATCACCGGGCCGGCTCCGCTCTGCGTCATGAAGAAGTTGTGCACCTCCCGCTCGACGTTGCGCCCGGCGATCCGATCGCAAAGCGTCCTGGCGGCGAAGATGACCACATCGAAGCGCTCGATTTCCTCATCGGTGAAGGTCCCCTCGGTGCGCCGGACGGTCAGCACCGCGCTGCGGCGGCACCACGAGAACAACTCACCGATCATGGAATCGGTCACCGGCTCGGGATACATTTCCCTGGCGAACTTGCTCTTGCTATACTCGCCTGAGGGAAGGCGGCGGCTCACCGTGATGCCCAGCTGGCCACCCAGCGGCGCCAGGAGCACGTCGCTCAGCGGATGCTGCTCAAGGAGCGCATTGAGCCGCTGCAAGTTGTCGGCGGTTTTATCCTTGCTGAAGTCTCCCCGCACCATCTCGACCTTCCGGTGGTCGAGCATCTGGAAAACGGTGCCTGCCGCCGCGTTGACGAGCGGCGGCAGATCCCCGGTGACCAGGCTGCACAGTTCGTCGAAGGTCGTCGCGACCTCCATTTGCTTCAAAAGATCGAATGTAGATGATTTCAGCACGTAGAAATACGGGTGAGTGTTTCGTAGATTCCCACAGAGTTTTCGCCGATGCGAGCACGGATCTCGGCACGGCGACTAATTTTCGGGGGGGATCCGCCGGCGGAGCAACCGGGAAATCAAACCGAAAGGAAGGAATGCCGGAATCGGCCGGGATTCGAGGACCCCGGCAAGCCCTTCAGCCCGCCCGATGTGCACATTTTGCACATCCCGGCCGGCCGGCGGGATCGAGCCCCGCGTGAGGGAAGGGGGGGCGGGAGGTGCGTCCGGGAAGGAGAATGCAGCCGGGCAACGGCTTTTCCGCCGGCAGGAATCCCGCTGAACGGCCGTTCTTTTGGGCGTTGCCCTGCCATCGCTCGCGATCTAGGCTCCATGCCGGATGCGGTTTCCTTTCCCTCTTTACCGGCTTGCGGCCTTCGCGGTCGTCGGACTCAGTGCCCACGCCCAGAACGCGCCGGCGGAAGATCCTCCGTCCGCGATCGGCTCGGCCGACGATGCTTCGATCTTCAACCGCAAGGACGCGCGGACGATCCAGCTGGAAATCCCGGCGCCGCGGGGGCCGATCCTCGACCGCGAAGGTTTTCCGCTGGCCCAGAACCGGGTGGTGTATCGCCTGGCGGTGCAATACGAGCAGTTCTCCAACGAGGAGCGCGATTCCGTGGTCGCCTGGGGCCGCGAAAAGGTGGAAGCGGCGAAGCGCCTGTTCGGGGCCGTCCACGAGCCGACCGACGATGAACTTTACCAGCACTACCGGCACCGCCGTTGGCTGCCGCTGCCCATCTCCACCACCATCAAGGCCTCCGAGGCCGAAGAGCTGGAAAAGAAGCTGCCGCGCGGCGTGGAGCTGCAGGCGATCTACGAGCGCTACTACCCCGAGCACGACCTCGCCGCGCATATCATCGGCTACACCGGCGATGAGGGGAAGCTGCCCACCGGACCGATCAACCTGAACGACCCGCTGTGGGAGAAGCCCGAAGGCCGCACCGGCTTCGAGAAGATCTACGACAAGGAACTCACCGGCACGTCCGCCACCCTGCGGATGGTGTTCAATGAAAAGGGGGAAATGCTACTGCGCGAGCAGCGGGGCAAACCGCGCACCGGAGGAGCCGTGGTTTCCACCCTGAACCTCCGCTGGCAGAAGCGCGCCGAGGACGTGCTGGATGATCACGCCAAGCGGGGTGCCTTCGTGGTGATCGACGTGGTCACCGGCGAGGTGCTGGTGATGGCGTCCAACCCGAGCTTCGATCTCAACGACTGGATCCCGGGGATCAGCCAGAAGGAGTTCGTGGAGCTTCAGGAGGATCCGGACAAACCCCTCTACGCCCGCGCTTTCCAAGGCGGCTACCCGCCCGCGTCGTCGTTCAAGCCGATCATCGCCCTCGCCGCACTGAACAACGGCACCATCAACCGCGGCACGACCTTCCATTGCCCGGCCTACCTCACGTATGGCAACCACAAGCTGTGGAACTGGTCGCACTCCGCCTACGGGGACCTGTCGGTGGTCAGCGCGCTGAAATGGTCGAACAACCCGTGGTTCGCGCAAGTGGGGAACAAGGTCGGCTCCGGGCAGTTTCTGGCGCTGGCCCGCCGGCTTGGCTATGGCTCCGAATCCGGCCTGCCCCTGACCGGCGAGTTCGGTGGCTTCATCCCCACGCCGGAGTGGGTGCGGGAAAAATACCACCGCCCCATCACTGATGGCGACGCCGCGAACTGGTCGATCGGCCAGGGTGCCGTGCTGGCCACGCCGCTGCAGGTGGCCCAAGGCATGGCAGGGATCGCCAACGGCGGGGTGCTGCCGAAGCTCCACCTCGTGATGCAGGTGCAGGATGGCTACGGCCGCGTGCTCAAATCGGCCCAGCCGGAAAAACGCAACTGGCTCGGGCTCGATGAAAAGGCCGTCGACATTGTCAAAGAAGGCATGCGCGAGGTCGTCGACAGCGGCACCGGCCGCGCCGGGGGGCTGGGCTGGATCGAGATCTGCGGCAAGACCGGCACCGGTCAGTGGGGCCCACAGAGCAAGCGCCAGGGCGTGGCCTGGTTCGCCGGATTCATGCCCGCCGAACAACCACGCCTCGCCTTCGCATGCCTCTACGAAGGACGGCCCGGCCAGTCCGTCAGCGGCGGCCGCAACGCCGCCCCGATGGTGCCCGCGTTTTTCGACCACTTCCGCGACGAGATCGATGAGATGTGCAAGCCCGCCCCCAAGGCGGTGGCCGTCGTCGATGAGGTGGAGGAACAAGAGAAGAGCGAGGGCGTCCTCCGTGCCTTGCCGGTCAGCCCCCTCGAAGATGAGTTGATCGAAGGCGACGACGAACAGGTCCCCTCGGCGCTGCCGGTCGACGAGGAGCAGCTCGATACCGGTGACGAGCCCTTCGACCCCGCCGTGAACGCCGTCGAACCCATGGACCCGGGCAGCGGGCAGCCGTGACGAAAAATCGGCGGTTCCACGCTGGACGGGTGGGATGGCAGGGGTGATGGTCGCGCCCGCGCGCCCCCGTCGGGCCCGCGAAACCCTCAGTTCGAAAACTAGATCCCATGGATATCCAAATCGCGTCCCTTTGTGACTTCGCCGCCGACTACAATGGCAAGCTCGTCGTGAGCGGCACCTTCGACACCCTCGCCGCCCGCGCGCTGCCGGTCGTGCACCCGATGTGCGCTCTGGCCCTCCGCTTCTGCTTCACGCAGGAGGACGCCGGCCGCCACAAGCTCTCGATCAACATCATCAACGAAGACGGCGAGGCGCTCGACCCCCAGAACATGCCGATCGAGCCCGAGTTCGAGGTCCAGCTGCCGCCCAACGTGCCCTTCCTCACCCGCAACCTCATCATGAACCTCCAGGGCCTGCGTTTCCCGGCCGCCGGCATCTACTCGGTGGATGTCTCCTGCGATGGCGAGCTGCTGATGCGCCTGCCGCTGCGCATCGTCCACGTCGAGCAACCGGCTCCGAACCCGGCGGGCTGATGAAAGCCTACCGGTGCGCCCTGATCACCGGCGCCTCGTCCGGTCTGGGAGCGGAATTCGCCCGGCAGCTCGCCGGCCGATGCCAGCTTCTGGTCCTGACGGCCCGGAGGGAAACCCTGCTCGAGCGGCTCGCCGACGGGCTCCGTGGGGCGCATCCTTCGCTGGAGGTGGTGACCGTGGCCGCGGACATCACCGATCCGGCCGACCGCCAGCGCATCCTCGCCGCCTGCGGAGCGTGTGCGCCCGACCTGCTGGTCAACAATGCCGGCATGGGCGACTACGGCGATTTCACCGAAGCCAAGTGGTCGAAACTCGAGGCCATGCTGCGCCTCAATGTCGAGGCGCTCACCGCCATGTCGCACGCGGTGGCTCCGCGGATGATCGCCCACGGGGGCGGGGACATGATCCAGGTCAGCTCGCTGGCCAGCCTGCTGCCGATCCCCGACTTCGCCGTCTACGCCGCCACCAAGGCCTACGTCTCCAGCTTTTCCGAGGCCCTGCGCATCGAACTGCGCGAGCACGGCATCCGCGTCACCGCCCTTTGTCCCGGCCCGGTTCACACCGGCTTCGGCGAGGTGGCCGCACGGGACGGGAAAAAGAACAAGGACCTGCCGATGCGCGAGTGGTCTTACGTGGATGCCTCCACGGTGGTGTCCGAGGCGCTCGATGGCGTGGAGCTCGACCGCCCGCGGGTCTATCCGGGCCTCAAGATCGCCGCCGCGGCCGCCCTCCTGAGCCTCCTGCCGCTCGCCCTCATCCGCCTCGCGATGTCCTCGCGACCCCGGCGCTGAGCCAGCCGTCCGGCAACCGCGGGGTGGGGGCCTTTTCCTTCGGGAGGAGGAAAGGAAACGAAGAGGCTTCCCGATCAGGATCCATCGTTCCACCGTCTCTCTCCATGGAAACGGCGGGACTTCTTCCGCTGCGCGTGATTTTGCCGCAGGAGATGTAAAAATTTATCCTCGGGCTGCTTGCGGCGTCTCCAAATGGATAAGGAATTGGCTACCAGCGAGGTGTGCGAATCGTGGGGCAAAAACGCCCCGCCAGATCAGTGATTTGGCGCGTAAATTAGTGATTTGCGTGCCGAATTTGAAACTTAAGCTAACGAATTACTGATTTGGCCGCCGAATTTGAAATTCGACTCATCGAATTTCAAATTTCCCGCGCAAATCAGTGATCTGGCGGAAAAATCAGTGATCTGCCGGATAAATTTCTAATTTGGCGGCCAAATCGGTGATCCGACGGGCAAATTCGCAACCTGACGGACCCGATGGTGGGATTCGCCCGAATCGCGCATTTTCATGCCATCTCCTCTTCTTGCAGGCCCGCATCTTCGGAGGTTACGAATCGAGATCATGCTGGGGAAGGGGGGATGGACCTCTTTTCGGCTGCATCCCTTACGCATGGACGATCTCGCATCGTCGTTGCTCCACTTCACCGGCCGGGGTCGCCGCCCACGACCAAGAGCGGCAGCATGCCCATAGGGAGAGCGGGCAACCTGCCCGCCCGTCCCCGTGCGTCGGCTTCAGCCGACCCCATGGGGGCGGCGGGCATCGACCGCCGGGCAGGCCCCAGAACTCCACCCCCCTGAGGTCTCACGTCGAGTCCCTCCCTGCCCGGCTCACCCAAGACGAACCAACGGCATTGACCGGTTTCCCGCCTCAAGAAATCGGCGGTCGAAAGCCCGCCGCTCCTGCACGGGGGCGGCGGGCATCGACCGCCGGGCAGGCCCCCAGAACTCCGCCCCCCTGAGGTCTCACTTCGAGTCCCTCCCTGCCCGACGCACCCAAGACGAACCAACGGCCCAAGGAAATTCACCCCCGGCAGGGGCATCGGAAAGGGGGGGCTAACGGTTTCCCACCGCTTCCGTCGGCCACTTGACGCCGGAGGCCGTCCGCCAGCCTCTTCGGCATCGCGATGCACCGGTCCTTCTTGCCCTTGCCTGCCTCACCCACACCAGCCCGTTGCCGAAATCGACGTCCTTCACCCGCAACCTCAATCCTTCGGAAACCCTCAGGCCGCAGCCATAGAGGAGCCCCACCAGGCATCTCGGAGTCCCTTCAGGCACTTCCGCCAACAGACGCCTGACTTCCTCCCGGTCCAACACCACCGGCAGACGGTGGGGTCGCCGCGCTCTCACCGCCTCGACCCCCTCGAAAGGCTGCTTCAGCACCTCCCGGAACAGGAACACCAGCGCATTGAGCGCTTGCGACTGCGTGGACGCCGAGACTTTGCGATCCATGGCCAGATGGCTCAAAAATGCCTCCACCTCCACCCGGCCCATCCCCGAGGGATGCCGCAGTCCGTGGAATTTCACGAAACGGCGGTACCAGCTCACGTAGCCCTCCTCGGTCCGGAGGGTCAACCCCCGTCGTCTCACCTCCACCCGCATCCTCCGCTCCAATTCGCCCTTTTGCGACTTCCCCTTCCATCGAAGACAAAAAAGCCCCTAGGAGCGATTTTAGCAATCACAACCTACCCTAGGGCCTATTTTTTCCTGTCCGCCGACAAGGATCTCCGCTTTTCTAGCTAGGAAAACCTTTAAACTGTTCGCCCGAAAGAAATTCGACAATGAATAACCGTATCCTGACATTCTTTTCCAACCCGTGGATAGGAATAGTTGGTTCCTTTGCATCGATCATAGGTATTCCACTCGGAATATACTTCGCACGGTCCTCGGTCGTCTCTCCAAAGCTACTATATTACGTTCATCCAGTCAGAACTCCGATTGTTACTCCCGGCGTGGCATCGGACCTAAAGATGTTTCATCGTGACCGTGAGCTGACTGGCGCGGTGAATTCTATTCAGCTTGCGGTTTGGAATTCGGGCAACAAGCCGATTCGTCGCGCAGACGTTCTCCGTCCAATTACCATCGGCTTGCCTGATGGCTGCATGATTCTTGAGTCAGCATTAACGCGAATAAGTCGCCCAGAAACTGGGCTGAAGATCGACGACAAAACCGACTTGAAGGCTCCCGTTCCGCTGAGCTTCGATATTCTCGAACCCGACGACGGCGCCATCGTGCAATTGGTCTACGAGGGTCCATCCGATTGTGACGTTTCGGTTGTTGGTGCTGTGGTTGGACAGCGACAGATTCAGGCTGTAACCTTCAAAGGCGATATTTCCACCCCATTAGAGCGGTATGAGGGTCTCTCTCGATCATTAAGATTTCCGGCGTATACGATGATCGGAGTGGGTACAATCGCTTGTGCCATACCGCTAATCTTTGCCAGAAGATACCGTGTGAAGAAGCCTGATTCCGATGTTGAGACGCTTCTGCGGCCCCAAGCTGGAAGAAAACTAAGGCGGGGAATTATGACGTTGATATTCGGGCTCGTTTATATTGGTGGAGGCATCTATCTTCTACTTCGGTCCTCGACGCCTTCGAACCCGTTTGGCTTCTAGCCCGAGAATGTAAGCAGATGGCGAACCCCAAAGATAGCTTCGGGCGGTAGCCCCGAAGCTATCGGTTGTTGAACGGGCCCAGGCGGGTTGGACGGGCGGTGTGGCTATCGCTCTTGCGGTTTCAATCCGCGTCTGTGGGTCAACGACTTGCCGTGATCGGGCGGCGGCGGATGGCCGT